>CAYXSL010000273.1:0-4683 GCA_964466605.1 uncultured Verminephrobacter sp. | reverse complement strand
CCTGTCGGTGGAACCGGTAGAGACGGAATTTGGCCGCAAGCGTCGCATCAACCAGAGCACCTGCAACAAGGACTACTCCTGCGTGAAGGGCTTCTGCCCCAGCTTCGTCACGGTGGAAGGCGGCAAGCTCAAGAAGCCCAAGAAGGAAAAGAAGGGCGACCTGGCCAGCCTGCCGGCCATCCCTGATCCGGTGCTGCCAGTGGCAGAAGCCGCCTGGGGCATCGTGGTCGGCGGCGTGGGCGGCACGGGCGTGATCACCATCGGCTCGCTGCTGGGCATGGCGGCGCACCTGGACGGCAAGGGCGTGATCACGCAGGACGCGGGCGGCCTGGCGCAAAAGGGTGGCGCCACCTGGAGCCACATCCAGATCGCCAACCGCCCCGAAGCCATCTACACCACCAAGGTCGATACGGCCAAGGCGGACCTCGTGATCGGCTGCGATTCCATCGTGGCGGCCCACAGGTACACGCTGACCGTGATGCAACCGGGCCGCACCTTTGTGGCGCTGAACACCCACAGCACGCCCACGGCGGCCTTCGTGACCAACCCGGACTGGCAGTTCCCCGGCGCCAATTGCGACAGCGCCATTGCGGCGGCCGTGGGCGCGGGCGGTGTGGGCAGCTTTGACGCCGAGCAGGTGGCCACCCAGCTGCTGGGCGACAGCATCTACACCAACCCGCTGATGCTGGGCTACGCCTGGCAAAAGGGCCGCGTGCCGCTCACGCTGGCATCGCTGATGCGCGCCATGGAGCTGAACGGCGTGCAGGTGGACAACAACAAGGCGGCGTTTGAATGGGGCCGCCGCTGCGCGCACGATCTGGCGTCGGTGCAGGCGCTGTTCCAGGCCGCGCAGGTGATCCAGTTCGTGAAGAAGCCCTCGCTCACCGAAATGGTCGCCAAGCGCGTGGAGTTCCTCACCGGCTACCAGAACGCTGCTTACGCTGCCGACTACCAGGCCTTTGTCGAGAAGGTGAAGGCGGCGGAAGCCAAGCTGGGCACCAGCACAAAGTTGTCCGAGGCCGTGGCCCGCTACCTGTTCAAGTTGATGGCCTACAAGGACGAGTACGAGGTGGCGCGCCTGCACACCGACCAAGCCTTCACGGACAAGATCGCGGGCATGTTCGAAGGCGACTACAAGCTGGTGCACCACCTGGCGCCGCCGATGACGGCCCAGAAGAACGACCGTGGCGAACTCGTCAAGCAGCCTTTCGGCCCCTGGATGCGCAGCGCCTTCGGCCTGCTGGCCAAGATGAAGGGCCTGCGCGGCACAGCGCTGGATGTGTTCGGCAAGACCGAGGAGCGCCGCATGGAGCGTGCGCTGATCGTGGAATACCGTGCCTGCATCGACGAGCTGCTGGCCCGCCTGAGCGCCGACAACCTGGCCCTGGCGGTGGAGATTGCCCGCATCCCCGAAGAGATCCGGGGCTATGGCCACGTGAAGGAGCGCCATATGAAAGCGGCACGCCCCAAGTGGAACGGCCTGATGGCCGAGTGGCGCAGCGGCAAGGCAGCGCCCGGCCAGCGCCAGGCGGCTTGAAGTTCTGCGAACCAGCTGCACCTTGAAAGAGAAGCCCGCGCTTGCGCGGGCTTTTTACTATCAAAAACATAGCTGTCAGCGCATAACAGATGCGCGCAGAAGTCGATTTTTGATGGGTTTTCACCCCTGGGCTGCAGCACCTGTGGGCCCGTGCAAACACCCGCTGCCAGCCTGGGTCTTACCCCTTGGGGCGCGGGCTGGGCGCCGCATACAATGTCCTGTTCCGCCCTGGCGGGCGCTTTGGCGCTGGCCGCTGGCGGTTTTTGTGTATTTTGACCATCCGTTGTGGAGTCCAGTCCGTGTTTATTTCTTCCGCTTTTGCCCAAACCGCACCTGCCGCAGCCGCTGGTGGCGGTGACATGATGTCCACGCTCACGGGCATGCTGCCCCTGGTGCTCATGTTTGTGGTGCTGTACTTCGTCATGATCCGCCCCCAGATGAAGCGCCAGAAGGAACACCGCGCCATGATCGACGCCATCGCCAAGGGCGACGAAGTGGCCACCGCCGGGGGCATTCTGGGCAAGGTCACACGCCTGTCCGAGGGCTTCCTGCACATCGAGATCGCCAGCAACGTGGAAGTGCAGATCCAGCGCAGCGCGGTGGTTCAGGTCCTGCCCAAGGGCTCCGTCAAGTAATCAATGAACAGCCCCTCTGGGCGCTGCACACCGCCTCCCGTCGCTCGCGCAGCGAAGAGACCGGGGGACGAAACCAGCGCAGCGGGGCGGCCCTTGCACGGCATTGGCTGGCAGGGCGTGGAAAAGGCGTAAACATGAACCGTTATCCGGTCTGGAAGTACGCGATCCTGGTGATCGTGCTGCTGGTGGGGGCCTTGTACACCCTGCCCAATTTCTTTGGCGAAGCCCCTGCGGTGCAGGTGTCGTCGGCCAAGGCCACCGTCAAGGTGGACACCGCCGTGCAGCAGCGGGTGGAAGAGGCCCTGAAGGCCGCTGGCGTCACGCCCGATTTCGTGGCGCTGGAAGGCAACTCGGTGCGTGCGCGCTTTGACACGCCCGACACCCAGCTCAAGGCCAAGGACGCCATCCAGAAGGCCCTGGTGCCCGATGCCAACGATGCCTCGTACATCGTGGCGCTGAACCTGGTGTCGCGCTCGCCGCTGTGGCTCAAGGCCCTGCACGCCAACCCCATGTACCTGGGCCTGGACCTGCGCGGCGGTGTGCACTTCATGCTGCAGGTGGACATGCAGGCCGCGCTGACCAAGAAGGCCGAGTCGTATGCGGGTGACATCCGCACCGCGCTGCGCGACAAGAACATCCGCCACGGTGGCATCAGCCGCGAAGGCCAGAACATCGACATCAAGGTGCGCGACGAAGCCACGCTCACAGCCACCCGCAACCTGATTGCCGACCAGTTCACCGACCTGCAGGTCACCAGCACGCCCGAAGGTACCGAGTTCAAGCTGCGCGCCTCCATCAAGCCCGAGGCCACACGCCGCGTGCAGGAGCAGGCCCTCAAGCAGAACATCGTCACGCTGCACAACCGGATCAACGAACTGGGCGTGGCCGAGCCGGTGATCCAGCAGCAGGGCCTGGACCGCATCGTGGTGCAGCTGCCCGGCGTGCAGGACACCGCCAAGGCCAAGGACATTCTGGGCCGCACCGCCACGCTGGAAGTGCGCTTGGTGGACGAGGGCACCGAAGCCCGCGCTGCCGAGACCGGCCGGGGGCCGGTGCCGTTTGGCTCCGAGCGCTACCTGGAGCGCAACGGCCAGCCCGTGATCGTGAAGAAGCAGGTCATCCTGACCGGCGAGAACCTGACCGACGCCCAGCCCGGCTTTGACGGCCAGACGCAGGAACCCACCGTGAACCTCACGCTGGACGCCAAGGGCTCGCGCATCTTCAAGGACATCACGCGCGAGAACATCGGCAAGCGCATGGCCATCGTGCTGTTCGAAAAAGGCAAGGGCGAGGTGGTCACGGCCCCGGTAATCCGCAGCGAAATCGGCGGTGGCCGCGTGCAGATCTCCGGCCGCATGACCACGGCCGAGGCCAACGACACCGCGCTGCTGCTGCGCGCCGGCTCGCTGGCCGCGCCCATGGAAATCATCGAGGAATACACCATCGGCCCGAGCCTGGGCGCCGACAACATCGAGCGCGGCATCCACAGCGTGGTCTGGGGCATGGTGGCGATTGCCGTCTTCATGTGCATTTACTACGCGCTGTTCGGCGTGTTCTCGACCGTGGCACTGGCCGTGAACGTGCTGCTGCTGCTGGCCATCCTGTCCATGCTGCAGGCCACGCTCACGCTGCCCGGCATCGCTGCCATGGCACTGGCGCTGGGGGTGGCCATTGACTCCAACGTGCTGATCAACGAACGCATCCGCGAGGAACTGCGCGACGGGGTCTCGCCGCAGGCGGCCATCCACGCGGGTTATGAACGCGCCTGGGCCACCATTCTGGACTCGAACGTGACCACACTGATTGCAGGCCTGGCGCTGCTCGCCTTCGGCTCCGGCCCGGTGCGCGGCTTTGCCGTGGTGCACTGCATCGGCATCCTGACCAGCATGTTCTCGGCCGTGTTCTTCTCGCGCGGCCTGGTGAACCTGTGGTACGGCCGCCAGAAGAAGCTCAAGAGCGTGTCTATCGGCCAGGTGTGGAAACCTGAACCCGACAGCGCTGTGGCCAAGACGAACTAAAGGAGGAAACCATGGAATTCTTCCGCATCCGAAAAGACATCCCCTTCATGAAGCACGCGTTGGTCTTCAACGCGATTTCCTTCATCACCTTCGCGCTGGCCGTGTTCTTCCTGGTCACGCGCGGACTGCACCTGTCGGTGGAGTTCACGGGCGGCACCGTGATGGAAGTGGCCTACAGCCAGCCCGCCGAGCTGGCCAAGGTCCGCGAGACCGTCTCCGGCCTGGGATACCCCGATGTGCAGGTGCAGAACTTCGGCACGGCCCGTGATGTGATGATCCGGCTGCCGGTGCAAAAGGGCGTGACCTCTGCGCAACAAAGCGAACAGGTTCTGGGCGCGCTCAAGGCCGCCAACCCTGAAGTCACGCTGCGCCGCACCGAATTCGTGGGCCCGCAGGTGGGTGAGGAGCTGGTGCATGGCGGCCTGATGGCGCTGGCCATGGTGGTCGTGGGCATCGTGATCTACCTGGCCTTCCGCTTTGAGTGGAAGTTCGG
>CAYXSL010000272.1:0-4809 GCA_964466605.1 uncultured Verminephrobacter sp. | reverse complement strand
GTCATAAGCCGCCCGCACCCGCTGCAAATCCCGCCCCAGCTTGCGATTCGTCGGCAAGCGCCGAATCCACCCCATCCGCCGCACGCTGGTCCCCAGCACCTCCCGCATCTCCCCGCTCCCCTGCGCCACCCAGGCCGCCCAGCGCGCGCGCCCTTCGGCCAGCGTGCCGCTGGTGTGCAAATAAATAGCCGTGGAGTGCGCGTAACACAGCGCATCGCGCACATGGCACACCGCCAGCGGCAGCACGGCGGCAGGGTCGTCTTCAAAGTCGATGCAGGCCACCTCGCCATCGGGGCAGCGCACCAGGTTGCGCGCAAAGGCCTGGCTCAGGCAGGTGCCCTGGCGGTGCACCTGGGCCAGGGTATCCAGCCCCTGCTGCCACAGCGCCAGCACGGTAGCGGTGTCGCCCGCCTGCACGGCGTGGTCGATCTCGTTGCCCAGCGAATGGGTTTCCTCACCCACATTGCCCAGGTGGCGCATGGCAAAACCATTCGACAACGCGGCCAGCACCACGGGTACGCGGATGCCGCGTGCGGCCAAGTCGCGCAGGCGCTGCACTTCGGTGGCGATGGCCGTGGGGCCGCCGGGGTTGGGCACGGGGCGCAGGGCGTCCAGCCGCAGCAGGGCGGCCAGCGCGGCCATGGCGCGGTAGCGGCCCGTGCCGTGGGGCGCGCCCGCGCGCTTGATCCAGATCTGTTCGTTGCCCAGCACATGGGCCATCACGTTGTGGGGTTGGATTGCCAGTTGCTGCTGCAAGAAGGCGGCGTAGTCCGGGGCGGTGGTTGTGGTGCTTTCCATCGTCAAGTTCATACAGCAGCGTCCCCTGCCACCGCCGCTGCAGTGCCCACGGCTGCGGCGTGAACCAGCTCCACATGGTGGGGGATGGAGGGCTCCAGCGCAGGCTCGCTGGCCTGAAAACTGTGGGCATTGGCCAGGGGCCAGTACAGGCGGAACACGTTGTGCTGCGCGTCCAGCGGCCCCAGCAGCGCGCCGGGCAACATGCGGGTGATGAGGTTGGACAACAGGCGCACCTCGGTGTCGGTGATGCGGCGCACGATGTGGTGGGCGGTGATCTCCTTGGGGTGGTGCAGCCCGGCGGCCTGCACCAGCTCCTGCAGCGCGTGCAGGGTGCTGCGGTGGAACTGCGCCACGCGCGTGGCCTTGTCGGGCACCACCAGGGCCTGCTGGCGCAGCGGGTCTTGCGTGGTCACGCCGGTGGGGCAGTGGCCGGTGTGGCAGCTTTGCGCCTGGATGCAGCCCAGCGCCATCATGAAGCCGCGCCCCGCGTTGCACCAGTCGGCGCCCAGCGCCATCATGCGCGCGATGTCGAACGCGCTGATGACCTTGCCCGCGCAGCCGATGCGAACGCGATCGCGCAGGTTCACGCCCACCAGGGTGTTGTGCACCAAGAGCAGGCCCTCTTGCAGCGGCGCACCCACATGGTCGCTGAACTCCACCGGCGCCGCGCCCGTGCCACCTTCGGCGCCATCGACCACGATGAAGTCGGGCGTGATGCCGGTGACCAGCATGGCCTTGACGATGGCAAACCATTCCCACGGGTGGCCCAGGCAGAACTTGAAGCCCGTGGGCTTGCCGCCCGACAGGGTGCGCAGCCTGGCGATGAACTGCATCATCTCCACCGGCGTGCGAAACGCGCTGTGGCTGGCGGGCGAGATGCAGGCTTCGCCCTCCTTCACGCCGCGTGCGGCCGCAATCTCGGCCGTGACCTTGGCGCCGGGCAGCACACCGCCGTGGCCGGGCTTGGCGCCCTGGCTCAGCTTCAGCTCGATCATCTTGACCTGCGGGTCGGTGGCGTTGGCCGCAAAACGCTCTTCGCTGAAGCTGCCATCGGGGTTGCGGCAGCCAAAGTAGCCCGAGCCGATCTCCCAGATCAAGTCGCCGCCATGCACGCGGTGGTGCTGGCTGATGCTGCCCTCGCCCGTGTCGTGCGCAAAGCCGCCTTTGTGGGCCCCCTGGTTGAGCGCCAGGATGGCGTTGGCCGACAGCGCACCAAAGCTCATGGCCGAGATGTTGAACACGCTCGCGTGGTAGGGCTGGGTGCAGGGCGATACCGATGGCGACGGCGCATCGGGGCTGCCACCAATCCACACGCGGAAGTCGTGCGACGGCAGCTGCGTGGGCGCGAGCGAGTGGTTCACCCATTCATAGCCATGCGCACCCACGTCCAGGTGGGTGCCGAAGGGGCGGTTGTCCGGATCGCCCTTGGCGCGCTGGTAGACCAGCGAGCGCTGCGCGCGCGAAAACGGCGCGGCCTCGCTGTCGCTTTCGATGAAATACTGGCGCACCTCGGGCCGCACATATTCGAGCATGAAGCGGATGTGGCCGATGACCGGGTAGTTGCGCAGGATAGCGTGGCGCGTCTGCTGCAGGTCGTACACGCCCAGGGCCACCAGCGCCGCAAACACCAGCACCACGGGCAGCCCCACGCCAAAGGCCACCAGTGCAAACAGCGACAGCAGCAGCCCGAACACGCACAGCGCAAAGGCCGTGTAGCGCACCGGGTAGAGGGAGTTGAGCTGGTGGATCATGGGGCGTCCTGGTTGGGGTCGGTGGCGCGGGCGCAGGGCGCAGGGGCTACACTGGCCGCCTTTTTGTGGGGTTGCCGGATGGCGAACGGCGCTTTTTTCTGCCCCGCCATCACCCCTGGCCGCCGTGGCCCGCGCCACGGCACAAGGCCTGCGCATCATAAAAGTAAAACATTGTTTTGCCGCCCCCGCTTTCTCCCTTGACGACCGGAGCCCTCTCATGACCGAACCCACATCGCCCACCCCCGCCACTAACGATCTCGACCCCACCACCGCCCCGGCCGCTGCGCTGGGCCCGGATGAGTTGGAGGAGATGGACAACATCCTCGACGACCTGCGCGCGCGCGGCGAGGAAATCCCGCAGTGGGAGTTCTGCGACGGCTTCATGACCGCGCTGATCTGCAGCCGCCGCCCCATCGGTCCGGCCGAATACCTGCCCATGCTGCTGGGCGACGGCGCCGAGCTGGATGTGGCCGAAGGCGACCCGCTGCCCGTACTACCCGCCTTTGCCGACGCCGCCCAGCAAGCCCGCTTCATGGAGCTGTGGATGCGCCGCTGGAACGAGATCGTGGCCCAGCTCGACACCGACGTGAAGACGCTGGATGACGACCGCACCTTCCAGCCCGAAGCCATGGACATGCGCGGCGCCGTGGCCAGCCTCACCGACGAGCAGCGGGCCGAGATGGGCGACGACCAGGAGATCCCGTCCTTCGGCCAGGTCTGGGCGCTGGGCTTCATGTTCGCGGTCGAAAACTGGCCCGAAGACTGGGCCGCCCCCCGCGACAAGGAGGCCGCCAAGTGGCTGGACGATGCGCTGGAGCGCATCGTCGCCCTGACCGAAGACGACACCGGCAAGCCCGAAGTCTGCATGTACGACGAGGACGGCGCCCCCAGCACCAGCCAGGCGCGCGTGGAAGCCTTCGGCGAAGCCATCTGGGCCGTGTACGACCTGCGCCAGCTGTGGAAAAGCATGGGCCCGCGCGTGGAGACGGTGCGCAAGGCCCCCGAGCCGGGGCGCAATGACCCTTGCCACTGCGGCAGCGGCAAGAAGTACAAGAAGTGCCACGGGGCCTGAGCCCTTCGAGGCGTGTTGCTATAAATTAAATAGCTGTATTCGCTTGATGGGCGCGCGGTAAGGCCTGTTTTTGTTCATATTTTGGCCCTGGCGCTCCCGGCAGGGCCAGATCGCTCGTGTCGGCGGGCCGGGGCGCAAGCCCTCTGGCGCCTCAGCCGCCCTGCGCCAAGAATTTCTTCAAATTCCCCGCCGCCGTGCTGCGCACCTTGCGCTTGAGCGAGGGCGACCAGCCCAGCAACACGCCCGGCAGGCCCAGCGCCTGGCGCGACCAGCGCCAGAAGTTGAAACGGTCGCGGTGCGTGGCGATCAGCCCGTCGGGCGTGAAGGTGAACGTGCCGTCGATGATGTTGTGCACCTGGCGCCCGGTGGCGCTGAACAGGTAGTGCGCCTCCCAGTGCGCCTTGCCGCCGTTGGCATCGGCGTCGATGCCGCTGAACGTGAGCTTCCAGTGCTCGGCGGCGCCGGGCTTCTTTGTCGCGGTGCACAGCATGCGCCACATGCCGCCCACCTCGTCCCGGCCCTTGAGCGAAAACGCCTCGTCGTCAAACGTGGCGTTGGGTGCGTAGCAAGCTGCCATGGTGGCGTGGTCAAGCTGGGCGAAGGCGGTGTAGAAGCGCTGCAGGGTCTGGGCGTTGGGGTGCATGGGGTCTCCTCCTCGGGGCGCCCATGCTACACCCGGGGGTGGAGGCGTGGGTGCCGCTTGGGCGACCCTGGTGTGGCGTTCGGCGCAGGCTGTGTTCAGCGCATAAAACCGCGCAGCGCATCGGCCGTCTCGCCAGGCAGCTGCTCCGGGATGAAATGCCCCGCAGGCACGGCCTGCCCGCTCACCACGCCCGCGCACTGCGCCTGCCACAGCACCAGTGGGTCGAACAGCCGGTGCACCACGCCGTGTGCGCCCCAGATCACCAGGGTGTCGCAGGCGATCTTGTCGCCGCGCGCGCGGCTTTCGCGGTCGTGGTCCAGGTCGATGCCGGCGCTGGCGCGGTAGTCCTCACATGCCGTGTGGATGGCCTCGGGGGTGCAGAAGCAGCGCTCGTAGTCGGCCAGGGCCGGGGGCTCGATGTGGGCCAGGCCTGCGCTGCCCCAGCCGCCCAGCTTGGCGTGCAGGTAGGCACGCGCGTTGCCGCCGATCATGGTCTCGGGCAGCGGCGCGGGCTGGATCAGGTGGAACCAGTGGTAGTAGGCGCG
>CAYXSL010000271.1:0-4815 GCA_964466605.1 uncultured Verminephrobacter sp. | reverse complement strand
GATCTGCGGGCCGCTGTAGCTGATCTGCACGCTGCCCCAGTCGGGCTGGCCGGTCACCAGGCAGTTGCTTTTGAGCAGGTTGCTGGTCAGGGTTTCGGTCACGGGGGCTGCGTCGAATTCGGCCGTGAGCAGCTCGGGCGCGGGCTGGTAGCGCGTGCACTCCACGTCCAGCCGGTCCAGGCTCAGGCCATCCAGTTCGTGCACAGGCTCCTGGTCGAACAGTTCGGGCGCGACGAGCTTCACGCCCACGGTGGCCGGGTGCTCGGCACCCCGCCACACGGCTTCGCTGATGTCGGTGCGGATGCGGGCCTGCACCTCGGCCATGTCGGCAAAACGTGTGTTGTTGAAGCTGTTGAGGTACAGCTTGAACGACTTGCTTTCAATGATGTTGGGCGTCTCGCAGGGCACGGTGATATGCGCCAGCGCCACCTGCGGCTTGCCGCGTGCATTCAGCCACGACAGTTCGAACGCCGTCCACAGGTCGGCGCCGAAGAAGGGCGAAGCGCCGATGATGCCGATCTCGGCCCGTTTGCCCGCGCGGGGGATGGGGAACAGCAGCGCGGCGTCGTACTGGTCCACATAGGCCGAGGCCTTGCCAAGCTGGGATTGTTCTGGCGTGTTCATGCTGGTGTTCTGGTAGAAGTGGTTGCTATTATTTTA
This sequence comes from uncultured Verminephrobacter sp., assembly GCA_964466605.1. Classification (GTDB taxonomy): domain Bacteria; phylum Pseudomonadota; class Gammaproteobacteria; order Burkholderiales; family Burkholderiaceae_C; genus Acidovorax. The sequence goes on along the minus strand of CAYXSL010000271.1, from coordinate 4,155 downwards.
ATAGCTAATGAGGCAATATGGACAGGCGGAGAGGCCTGTTTTTACTTGAATTCCCGCTCGCGCAGCCACTTGGTGGCGATCCACTTCTCGCCTGCGATCACGGGGGCGCCGCCGTGCAGGGTGCGGGTGGAGGTGTGGGGGCGTTCGTAGCTGAAGAACACCGCATTGCCGCGCTGCGGGCCGACCTCAAGATGCACGTCGGGGAAGGTCGTGCCGCCGCCTTTTTCCGGGGTGTTGAGGTACATCACCAGCGTGCCTACGCGCTGCCCGCCGCGCTTGACGATGGTGGCCGTGCCGGGCTCGGCGGGGTCGAAGTAGTCGTAGTGGGGCTTGTACTCGGCGCCGGGGCGGTAGTGCAGCACCTGCAGGCCCTCACCGTTCTCGATGGGCCAATTCAAGAGGCGTGCAATACGCGCCTCGATGCGCTGGATCAGCGGGGTTTCGCCGCGCTGGAAGAACATGCCGTCGCTGGTGCGGTCGGCGTTGATCTCTTCGCCACCCGTCTTGGTAGCCACGGTGAGCGAGCGCGCCAGGCGGGGCTCGGCGTCGGCAATCAGGGCGTCGCATTCCTCGGGCGACAGCAGATTGCCAAACACCACGATGCGCGGCTGGGCCATGGCCAGCAGCACGTTGACCATGCGGTCGCCGCAGTCCACCTGCGAGGGCGATGCATCGAGCTGTGGCTCGGGCACGGGCACGGCCGAGGGCAGGCCCTGCTGCACGGCCAGCTCGTTGAGGTGGTCCTGCAGCGTGATCTCCAGCGCGTCGGCGGCCACGTCCTCGTCCCAGCCCGCGTCGCGCATGGACTGCAGCACCACGGGCGCGGCGTGGCCGGCCTGGGCCTGCTCGATGATCCAGCGGCGCAGCTCGGGCGTGATGGCCTGGCGCGCCGTGGCGTGGGCACGTTGGGTGGTGGCGGTGCCGTCGGAATGCGTGTCAGAGCGTGATGCCATGGCGGTCCTTCAACGGGGTGCGGATGCGGGTGCAGAACAATTCATGCGGCTGGTGCCGCCTTGCGCCGGAACACCAGGCGCTCCGGTTCCGATGATGCCGGGGCAAAGGCATAGCCGTCCAGATCAAAACCTTCTAGCTTGTGCGGCGTGGCGATGCGGTGCGTGATGGCGTAGCGCGCCATGAGGCCGCGCGCACGCTTGGCAAAGAAGCTGATGATCTTGTAGTTGCCGCCCTTCCAGTCCTCAAAAACACATTCGATGACGCGGGCCTTGAGCGCCTTGCGGTCCACGGCCTTGAAGTATTCCTGCGAGGCGAGGTTGACCACCACGGGCGTGGTGTCCGAGCGCAGCCGGGTGTTGAGGTGTTCGGCGATCTGGCTGCCCCAGAACTGGTAGAGGTTGCTGCCCGCGCCGGTGGCCAGGCGCGTGCCCATCTCCAGGCGGTAGGGCTGCATGCGGTCCAGCGGCCGCAGCACGCCGTACAGGCCGCTCAGGATGGCCACATGGCTCTGTGCCCAGCCCAGGTCGTCAGGGCCCAGGCTGCGGGCTTGCAGCCCGTCGTAGACATCGCCATTGAAAGCCAGCACCGCCTGGCGTGAATTGCTGGCCGTGAAGCGGGGCCGCCAGGCCTGGTAGCGCGCCACGTTGAGGGCAGCGAGCGCGTCGCTCAGCTCCATCAGCGAGGCGATCTGCTGCGGAGACTGCGTGCGCAGCACCTCGATGAGGGCCGTGGACTGCGGGACAAACTGCGGCGTGGTGTGTGGCAGGCCCTCGGGCAGGGGCGTGTCGTAGTCGAGCGATTTGGCAGGGGACAGCAGGAACAGCATGGGGGCGGAAAGCTCTCGGGTCGGTGAGTGGCGGGTTGCCAGCGGCGGCGCAGGCATTGCAGGAAATGGTACCTGCTCCATCCCGGTTGCCGATCGCCCATGGGTATTGGAGGGCGTGCGCTGACAACGCTGAACAAGGCGCAGTGCCTTGCTCGCGCGGCCCCAAAAAAAGAAGGCGGCCGGAGCCGCCTTCTGGGTTCATGGCCACCGCCCGTGGGTGGCGGCCATGTGCGGGCTTCAAGCCGCTGGTGGCTGCTCAAAAGGCAGCGGCATGGCCGACAGGTCGCGGCGGGTTTCCACCAGCACCAGCGGGCCTTCGTCCAGCACCACCACGGGGGGGCGTTCGCGCGGCACGTGGATGGGCTTGGGCTCGGCGGCAATCGCGGCCTGCACGGCTGCGATCTTGTCCGCGTCGGAGTTCACCCATTGCAGGCCCGACGAGGCGGCCACTTGCTGCAGCGCATCGACCGGCAGCGTGAACGCCTGCACGCGGGGCAGGCCACCTTGGGCTGCCGCCGGTGCTGGGGCGGCAGCAGGTGCCACGGCAGCGGGCGTGGCCGGGGCGGCTGCCACGGGCGCTGCCGGTGCTGCCACGGGTGCTGCTACAGGGGCTGTGGCTGGTGCGGCGGCTTCGGCGGGCGCTTGAGCAGGCGCAGTGGCTGCTGCAACCGCTGGCGCGGCAGGCGCAGTGGCCGGGGCGCTGAAGTAGCTGCGGCGTGGTGGCTCGTCCTGGGGCGGGGTGGCTGCCGGGGCTGCTGCTGGCTCTGCCTGGGTGGGGTCAAAGTCCAGCATGGCCGGTGCGGCGGCCGCTTCGGCGCCATTGCCGTCGCGGGGGCCACGTTCGCCGCGTTCGCGGCGGTCACGGCCATACCGGTCGCGCGAACGGCGTTCGCGGCGCTGTTCTTCGCTGGCCGCGCCTTGGCCGTTGCCTTGGGCCTCATTGCCGCTCAAGTCCAGGTCGGGCAGCGATGCCATGGGCGCCGTGTCGGCAAAGTCGCCGGGCCCGGCGGGGGCCTGGGTTGCGGCGGCGTCCTGGGCTTCCACGGTGCGGGGTGCGCGTTCGCCACGGGGAGCGCGGTCACCGCGATCACCCCGTTCGCGGCGGGGGCCCCGTTCACCGCGTGGCTGCGGGGCCGCTGCGCCTTCGGCGCCCAGGTTGCCCGGGCCTTCCACCTGCGCGCTGGCGGTGGTGTTGTCGCCGTTCAGGCCTGCATTGTGCTGGCGGGGTTCGGCATCGCGGCGGCCACGGCCACCCTCGCGTCCATCGCGACCGTTGCGGCCACCGCCTTCACGGCCTTCGCCCTCGGGGCGGCGGTCGGCGTCGCGGGGTGGGCGGCTCTCCGCGTCGCGGGGGGCGCGGCCTTCAGCCGAACGCTCGCCACGGCGGCCACGGCCTTCGCCGCTGCCCGCTTCGCGGTTGCCGTCGCGGCCTCCTTCGCGCTGGCCTTCACGGTTGCCATCGCGGCCGCCGCTGCGGCGGCCACGGCTTTCGCTGTTGCGGCCTTCGCGGCGGGGTTCGCCACGGCCAGCGGGCTCGGCGGCCGGTGCGGCGACAGGTGCTGCCACCGGGGCAGGGGCCGCTGCGGGTGCGCCGCCAAAACCGAACAGGCTTTTGAGCCAGGCAAAGAAACCTTGCTCCTGCGGGGCCGCAGGGGCGGGTGCTGCCACCGGTGCCGGTGCGGGCGCTGGCGTGGCAGCACCGCGTGGGGCCTGGCCAGCACGCGCCGGGCGGGCCGCGCCTTCGGGGCGGGGCTCGACCTGCGGAGCGGGTGCGTCAGGCAGCACGCCCTTGATCACCGGGGTTTGCTTGTTGGTGGGCTCTTGCGAGCGGCGCGTCACGGCGGTGGGGTCTTCCACTTCTTCGGCAAGCTTGTAGCTGGCTTCGATGTGGTCCAGGCGCGGGTCGTCGTGCTTGAGGCGTTCCAGGCGGTAGTTGGGGGTTTCCAGCGTCTTGTTGGGCACCATCAGCACGGCCACGCGCTGCTTGAGTTCGATCTTGGCGATCTCGGTGCGCTTTTCGTTCAACAGGAACGAGGCCACTTCCACCGGCACCTGGCAGTGCACGGCGGCCGTGTTGTCCTTCATCGACTCTTCTTGAATGATGCGCAGGATCTGCAGCGCCGAGGATTCGGTGTCGCGGATGTGGCCCGAGCCACCGCAGCGGGGGCAGGGGATGGACGAGCCTTCGGAGAGTGCAGGCTTCAGGCGCTGGCGGCTCATTTCCATCAGGCCGAACTTGCTGATGGTGCCGAACTGCACGCGGGCGCGGTCCTGGCGCAGCGCGTCGCGCAGGCGGTTTTCCACCTCGCGGCGGTTCTTGCTCTCCTCCATGTCGATGAAGTCGATCACGATGAGCCCGCCCAGGTCGCGCAGGC
>CAYXSL010000270.1:0-4936 GCA_964466605.1 uncultured Verminephrobacter sp. | reverse complement strand
CGGTCAGCATCTGGCTGTGGTCGAGCTTGCCTTCGGCGCCGATACCGTCTTCCTCACCGGCTTCGCCGGTTTCCAGGTTGCCCAGGCAACCCAGTTCACCTTCCACCGTCACGCCCACCTTGTGGGCCATGTCCACGACCTTGCGGGTCACTTCCACGTTGTATTCGAAAGACGAGGGCGTCTTGCCGTCTTCCATCAGCGAGCCGTCCATCATCACCGAGCCGAAGCCCAGGTCAATGGCCCCGGCACACACCTTGGGCGAAGTGCCATGGTCCTGGTGCATGACCAGAGGAATGTGGGGGAAGGCCTCGACTGCCGCCTGGATCAGGTGCTTGATGAAGGGCTCACCCGCGTACTTGCGGGCACCGGCGCTGGCCTGCAGGATGACCGGAGCACCCACTTCGTCCGCGGCGGCCATCACGGCCTGGACCTGCTCCAGATTGTTGACGTTGAAGGCAGGGATGCCATAGCTGTTGGCTGCGGCATGGTCGAGCAGTTCGCGCATCGAAACGAGAGGCATGGTCGTGGGGTCCGTTGAGGGTTGGGGAAGGCGCTGTAAGCCGGGCTTGGCGGTGGTAACCGCTTGGTAACCCGTGATTTTAACCGGGGGCCACATCCGCAGGTGGGGGCAAATCCAACCGGTAGCAGGTGGTAAAGGGGGCTGGCGCAGGTGCCGCAGCAAAACGCCCCCCGTGGATGTCCGCCACGCGGCGCAGGATTTCGTGCCCCAGGTGCAGGCTGTCCACGGGACGCCTTGCTGCCACACCCCCTGCGGCCGGGGCATTGCGGGCGCCGTCGTCGCACACCTGCAGCCAGGCTCCTCCTGGCTCCAGCACGCCCAATTGAACCGCAATGCGGGTGCCGTCCGGCGTGTGCTTGATTGCGTTTTCCACCAGATTGCGCACGGCGCTGTCGAGCAGCACCGCATGGCCCGGCACGGTCAAGGCCGACGGGGCCTGCAGCGCGATGTCGTCACCCCGCAGCCAGGCGGCCTGGGCATGGTCGGCGCACACGGCGCGCGCCAGCGCACTCAAATCCACCGGAGCCTTGGCCTCGTGCAGCTCGGCCCGGCTGGCCCGCGCCAGCGCAAGCAGCTGGTCCAGCACATGGCCCGCGCGCAGGGCGTCCTGGCCGATGCGCGCCAGCGCCTGGACTCGCTCGGCCTCTTCCAGTCCGCCTGCCAGGGCGCGGGCCTGCAAGGCGATGGAGGACAGCGGTGTGCGCAGCTCGTGGGCCACCTCGTTGGCCAGCCGGCGTTCGCGCACCATGGCGGCCTGCTGGCGGTCCAGCAGGGTGTTGATGGACGCCACCACGGACTCAAACTCGCTCCATGCATGGCGCGACGCCAGGCGCTGCGCGCTGGCGGGGTCCAGCGCCGCCACATCGGCCGACAGCGCATACAGCGGCCGCAGGCCGCGCCACAGCGCCAGCCCCAGAGCCAGTGACACCACGGGCAGCAGCCACAGGCCGGGTTCGATCATCTGCTCGGCAATGTCCTCAGCCAGCTCGTCACGTTCGCTCAGCTGCAGCAACACCATGATCTTGCGGCCCCGCGCCGCATCCCACTGCGAAAAGCTGCGCCAGGCTATCTGGTCCGGCCCCAGGCTCAGGTTGGCAAAGCCTTCGGCCTCGGTGAACGGCGGAGTCGGGGTAGAGCCGCTCAGGGACAAGAGCCGCCCCTGTGCATCCCACTGCACCACGCTGATGGACTGCTGGTAATCATGGGACTTGAGCCAGGGCGTGGGCGCCCGCGGCGTGATCTGCGGGCCCTCCATGGCCTCGGTGGCGCGCAGGTTGAGCAGCAGCGCCGCCACGCTGGCCAGGTGCCCGTCGGTGAGTTCGTCGGCCTCGTGCACCCCCGTCTGGTAGCCGATGAAAACAAAACTGCCCCACACCAATGCCAGCGCCCCCAGCGACCACAGCAGCAGCTGCCGGGTCAGCGAGGGGCGGCGGGCCCGCGCCGGCTCAGCGGGTGTGGCGGGCGGCAGGGCGTTCATCCCGCCACCTCCTGGGGCATGAAGTAGCCCACGCCCCGCATGGTCTGGATGCAGGCGCTGCCGAGCTTGCGGCGCAGGTGGTGGATGTGGACCTCCACCGCATTGCTCTCGATGGCCGCGTCCCAGCTGTAAAGGCGCTCCTCGATCTGCTGGCGCGACAGCACCCGGCCCCGGGCCTCCAGCAGCACCAGCAGCACCGAGAACTCCCGGGGCGACATCTCGACAGGCCGGCCCTGCTGGCGCACGGTACGCGCGGCCGGGTCCAGCTCGATGTCGCCATGGCGGATGGTGGGCGACGCACGGCCGGCCGCGCGCCGCAGCAGCGCCCGCAGGCGCGCGTCCAGCTCGTCCACATCGAATGGTTTGGCAAGGTAGTCGTCCGCCCCCAGGTCCAGCCCGGCGATGCGCTGGTGCACCTGGTCCCGCGCCGTGACGATGAGCACGGGCGTGGCGGGGTCGGGCAGCAGGGCGGGTGCCGCCGCACTGGCGGCCGGGCTCAGGCGCAGCCGCCGCAGCAGCTCGCTGCCATCGCCGTCCACCAGCCCCAGGTCCAGCAGCACGGCGTCGAACCGCTCGGCCCGCAGGGCGTTCCAGGCGCTGGCCACGCCATCACTGACATCCACGGCATAGCCACGCTGCTGCAGGTTGGCGCGCAGGCCGGTGGCAATGCCCGCATCGTCTTCGACCACGAGTATTCGCATCCGGCCATTGTCGCAGCGCCCCCGCGCCCGGCGCCGCCCTCTGCATTAAGACGGAGTTAAGTCCCGCCCCCTATGGTCCGGGGCATGCCTTTCCTGCCGTCCCCGCCCCTGCCCTCGCCCCTGCCAGCCCGCCACCACACCCTCTTCTTCTGGACCCTCGGGGCCTTGGTCTGCGTGCTGGCCTGGGACGCAGGCGGGCAGGATCTGGCCTTTGCTCAGCCCTTTGGCTCATCGACTGGTTTTCCGATGCGGGACCAGTGGTTTTTTGTCCAGGTGCTCCATGAAGGTGCGCGCCGCCTCGGCTGGCTGCTGGTGCTGCTGCTGGCCCTGAGCGTGTGGTGGCCTCGGGGCGTGCTGCGGCGCGTCGATCCGGGCGAAAGGCTACAGATGGCCGTGAGCGCCTTGCTGGCGTTGGCGGTGGTCAGCGTTGCCAAGAACCTCAGTGCCACCAGCTGCCCCTGGGACCTGGCGCAGTTCGGCGGCGTGGCACGCCATGTTTCGCATTGGGCGCTGGGGAGTCTGGACGGGGGCAGCGGCCGCTGCTTTCCTGCAGGCCATGCCTCGGCGGGGTTTGCATTTCTGGGAGGCTATTTCCCGCTGCGCCGCAAGGCCCCAGCCGCCGCGCGCTGGTGGCTGGCGGGTGCGCTGCTGGCCGGGTTCGTGCTAGGCGGGGCCCAGCAGGTGCGGGGCGCCCATTTCATGAGCCACACGCTGTGGACCGGCTGGCTGTGCTGGACCACCGGCTGGCTGTGCGACCTGGCCGCCACGGCTCTGAAGCCCCATTTTCCGGCCTTTGCCCATACCCGCCCGCCCACAGAGACGCCCCATGCTGCCCCTTGACCTGGCCCTGTTTCACGCCCTCAATGCAGACGCCGCCACGGCCCCTGCCGTGGTGACCGCCGCGCGGTGGGCCTCCGAGCAGTTGCCGATCGCCATGGGCGGCGTGCTCGCGGGGGGCTTGGTGGGGGGCGGTCCCGCGCAGCGGCGCGCCGTGGGCGCCGTGCTGGCCGCGATGCTGCTGGCGTGGATCAGCGTTCAGTTGCTGCGGTACGCCGTCCCGGCGCCACGCCCGGCCCAGCTGGGCCTGGGGGTGCAATGGATCGAGCATGCCGCCCGGGCAGGCTTTCCTAGCATGCATGCGGCGGGCGCATGGGCCCTGGCAGGCAGCCTGCAGCAGGCCAGCGCGGTGCCGCGCACCCTTGCCCTGGCAGGGTGGGCAGCGGCCCTGGCCATGGCCTGGAGCCGCATCTGCCTGGGGGTTCACTTTCCGTCCGACGTGCTGGCGGGCATGCTCATCGGCCCCCTCAGCGCATGGGCCATCCACGCGCTGGCCCTGCAATCACGCCGTCTCAGCTGGCAACGCAGATTTTCAGCATATTGGTCCCGCCAGGCGCGCCCATGGGCTCGCCACAGGTGATGGCGTAGACATCGCCCTTTTGCACGATGTTGCGGCTCTTCAAGTGGCGCTCGGCCTGTTCCAGCGCGGTGTCGCGGTCGGCGCTGGTGTCCATGAGCAGGGGGCGCACGTTGCGGTACATGGCCATCTTGCGCTGTGTCGCCACCTTGGGGGTGAGAGCGTAGATGGGGATGCGGATGCTGTGGCGGCTCATCCACAGCGCCGTGGCGCCGCTGTCGGTCATGGCGACGATGGCCTTGGCGCCCAAGTGGTGGGCCGTGAACAGCGCGCCCATGGCGATGGACTGGTCAATGCGGCCAAAGGTCTGGCCGGTGAAATCGGCATCGAGCTGGTGGTCTTCTGCGGCCTCGGCAGCAGCACAGATGGTGGCCATTTCTTCCACGGTTTCGAGCGGGTAGCGGCCCGCGGCCGTCTCGGCGCTCAGCATCACGGCGTCGGTACCGTCCAGCACGGCGTTGGCCACGTCACTCACCTCGGCGCGCGTGGGCACGGGGTTGGTGATCATGCTTTCCATCATCTGCGTGGCGGTGATGACGACCTTGTCCAGGTCTCGCGCCATACGGATCATCTTCTTTTGCAGGGCAGGCACTGCCGCGTTGCCGACTTCCACCGCCAGGTCGCCACGCGCCACCATGATGCCGTCGGAGACACGCAGGATGGCCTCCAGGTGCGGGATGGCCTCGGCGCGTTCGATCTTGGCGATCAGGCCGGGCTTGTGGCGGAACTCGGAGGCTGCCACGTTGCACAGCTGGCGGGCCATTTCCATGTCGGTCGCGTTCTTGGGAAAGCTCACGGCCACGTAGTCGGCCTGGAAGCTCATC
>CAYXSL010000269.1:0-5048 GCA_964466605.1 uncultured Verminephrobacter sp. | reverse complement strand
TCGAGGAATTTCATCTCGACAAAACCGTTGTGCGAGACGATGGGGAAGGCGTTGTCAAACGCGGCCTGAAGGCCTTCGACCTGACGCGCTTTTGGCGCACGGTCGGCTTGCAAAAAGGCCGTGTAGGCATCTTTTTGCATCTGCAACATGTAAGGAACGGCCAACACGCTTTCGCGGTTGCCGAAGCTTTTGCGAATTCGCTTGCGCTCGGTATAAGAATAGGCCATGAGTTCTCCGCTTGAATGGGACACGAACGAGTCTAAAAACTGGTTGGATTGGCTCTGGCGACTGTCATGAATGAATACACCGCGTATCCAGGCAGACTTGGTGGTTGGCCACTACCAACCATGGCGGACGGTGACGCATTGCACGTCACCCGAACCAAGGCGTTCTCTGCAGTCGGGGGCAGAAAACACTGGAAAGCAGACTGTTGAAGGCCAATCCGCTTTCCGGTGTTTCATCGGAGCACTGTGAAAAGGGTGGTTTGCACCCTCTTTTCGGTGCCTGCCTTGAAGCACGAAAGGCTGGAAGCCCGAATCGGGTCTTCCAGCCTTTTTGAAACCCGAGGATTACTTGAGTTCGACTTTCGCGCCGGCCTCTTCGAGCTTTTTCTTGGCTGCTTCGGCGTCGGCTTTTGGAGCGCCTTCCTTGACGTTCTTCGGAGCGCCGTCAACCAGATCCTTGGCTTCTTTCAGGCCCAGACCGGTGATTTCGCGCACGGCCTTGATGACCGACACCTTGTTGGCGCCAGCTTCGAGCAGCACGACGTTGAAGTCGGTCTTCTCTTCAGCAGCAGCAGCGGCACCGCCACCACCACCGCCAGCAGCGGGAGCGGCCATGGCGGCTGCGCTCACACCAAATTTCTCTTCGATGGCTTTCACCAAGTCGTTGAGTTCGAGGACCGTCATGCTATCCAGCGCGGTCAAAAATGCGTCTTTATCGAATGCCATTTTGAATTTCCTAAAAAAGTTGGGTACTAATTACGCTGCTACAGCGTCAGCTGCTGCGGGGGCATCGGCTGCGCCGCCACCCTTTTTCGCGGCCAGCGCGCCCAGCACAACGGCCGTACGCGACATGGGCGACATCAGCAAGCCACACAGCTGAGCCAGCAACACTTCTTTCGAAGGGATGCTTGCGAGCTGCTTCACGCCATTGACGTCCAGGACTTTGCCACCGTACACACCGGCGCGAATGACCAACTTGTCGTTGGTTTTCGCGAACTCGGCCACCACTTTTGCGGCGGCCACGGCATCGACGGAGAAGCCATAGATCAGCGGACCGGTCATCTGGTCGGCGGCCACTTCAAATGCGCTGCCAGCCACCGCGCGGCGGGCCAGGGTGTTTTTCAACACGCTCAGGCTCACACCGTTGCTGCGGGCTGTGACGCGCAGTTTGTCCATGTTCGCGACCGTGATGCCACGGTATTCCGCCATCACGAGCGTTTGAGCTTTTGCGGCGAGGCTGGTCACTTCGGAAATGACCGCTTCTTTCTCACTGCGATTCAGACTCAAGGTCTACTCCTTCAATGTGTTTCGGGCAGGACCCGGAACACGCCTCGTTGCAGCGACCAACTGTGTTCAGAAATCAACCGATTCCATCTGCAGCGGGATCGCCATCTGCGTTGGCATTTCACAATTAAGCCGGCTCGCGCCAGCACCAACGGTCTTGGATGGCCCCCCGGGCGGCTTGCGCTGCCCCGGGGCCCACCACACCCGGACCCCGAGGGGTCCGAATTCGTTCACCGTCTCAGGCGATCACGCCGAGATGGTCTGGGTGTCGACGCGAACGCCCACGCCCATGGTCGAGGACACGGCCACCTTGCGCAGGTACACGCCCTTGCTGGTGGCCGGCTTGGCCTTGTTCAGTGCATCGATCAGCGCGGCCAGGTTGCCCTGCAGCTGCTCGGCGTTGAACGAGCGGCGGCCGATGGTGCCGTGCACGATGCCGGCCTTGTCGACGCGGAACTGCACCTGACCGGCCTTGGCGTTCTTCACGGCGGTGGCCACGTCCGGGGTCACGGTACCGACCTTGGGGTTGGGCATCAGGCCGCGCGGGCCCAGGATCTGACCCAGGGTACCCACGACACGCATGGCGTCAGGCGAGGCGATCACCACGTCGAAGTCCATCTTGCCGGCCTTCACGTCGGCGGCCAGGTCGTCCATGCCGACCACGTCGGCGCCGGCGGCCTTGGCTTCCTCGGCCTTGGCGCCCTGGGCGAACACGGCCACGCGCTTGGTCTTGCCGGTGCCGTTGGGCATCACGACGGCGCCACGCACCACCTGGTCGGACTTCTTGGCGTCCACGCCCAGCTGGATGGCCACGTCGATGGACTCATCGAACTTGGCGTTGGCGCATTCCTTGACGATGGCCAGGGCGTCGCCCAGCGGGTACAGCTTGTTACTGTCAACCTTGCCTTCGAAGGCTTTCTGTTTCTTGGTCAGCTTGGCCATTTCACACGCCCTCCACAATCACGCCCATCGAGCGGGCCGAACCGGCGATGGTGCGCACAGCGGCGTCCAGATCGGCAGCGGTCATGTCCTTCATCTTGGTCTTGGCGATTTCCTCGAGCTGGGCCCGGGTGATCTTGCCGACCTTCTGCTTGTTCGCCACCGGCGAACCCTTGTCCAGCTTGATGGCCTTCTTGATGAGGGTCGTGGCCGGCGGGGTCTTGATGATGAAGGTGAAGCTCTTGTCCGCGAAGGCGGTGATCACCACCGGCAGCGGCAGACCGGGCTCGACGCCCTGGGTCTGGGCGTTGAACGCCTTGCAGAACTCCATGATGTTCAGGCCGCGCTGACCCAGCGCCGGACCGATCGGGGGAGAGGGGTTGGCCTTACCAGCTGGCACTTGCAGCTTGATGAAGCCGACGATTTTTTTCGCCATGATGCAGCTCCTGCGAGTGCAGACGGTTGCCCGAACGGCAACCTCCTCGCGGTTGAAACCCGGATGGATTCAAGACTGCAGGCGCCGGGTCGACCCGCCTGCAGCCGAAAGGATCAGGTCTTTTCGACCTGGCTGAATTCGAGTTCGACCGGCGTGGCGCGACCGAAGATGGTCACCGACACCCGCATCTTGTTCTTCTCGTAGTTGACTTCCTCGACCGTGCCGTTGAAGTCGGTGAACGGGCCTTCCTTGACGCGGACGTATTCGCCGACCACGAACTCCACCTTGTGGCGGGGCTTGTCGGTGCCTTCCTGCATCTGGTTGACGATCTTCTGGACGTCTTCCTCGGAGATGGGGGCCGGGCGGTTCTTGGCGCCGCCCACGAAGCCGGTCACCTTGTTGGTGTGCTTCACCAGGTGCCAGGTGTCGTCGTCCATCACCATTTCCACGAGCACATAGCCCGGGAAGAACTTGCGCTCGGTGGTGCGCTTCTGGCCGTTCTTCATCTCGACCACCTCTTCGGTGGGGACAAGGATGCGGCCGAACTTGTCCTGCATGCCGGCGCGGTTGATGCGCTCGATGATGTTGCGCTCGGCGGCCTTCTCCATGCCGGAATAGGCATGCACCACATACCAGCGCATGCCTTCGGCGGGCGTCACGGGGCTTTGTTGTTCGGTCATCATTTTCTCCAGCCCAGGATCAGGTCGTAGAACACCCATTCCAGGGTCTTGTCGGTCAGCCACAGGAACAGGGCCATGACCACCACGAACGCGAACACGTACGCGGTCATCTGCATGGCTTCCTTGCGGGCCGGCCAGACCACCTTCTTGACCTCGCGCCACGAGTCCCGGCCGAAAGCCACCAGCTGTCGACCCGGCTCGGACACGCCGAACACGACCACTGCCGCGATCACACCGGCCAGCAGCGCGATCCAGCGCACCCAGGCCGCCTGACCCGCCAGCAGGTAAAAGCCGACGAAACCGGCCAGCAGCAGGGCGACAGCCGCAGCGACCTTGGCCTTGTCGGCGCCGGACTGTACGGTTTGAACTTCGGAAGTGGCCATGTGGATCCAGAAAAATTTGAGGCGCTCGGCGTGCCGGAAAGGTCAAACCTTGAGACACGCAAGCCCACCAGAGGTCACGCGGACTTCGGTGGGCTTGTTGAACCACTTGAAGGTGCGCAGAACCCGGGTTCTGCGACGTCACCGTCAGGTGGCAGGGGCAGTAGGAATCGAACCTACAACCTTCGGTTTTGGAGACCGACGCTCTGCCAATTGAGCTATACCCCTACTGGCCGGATGCCCCTTGCGGGCGGCAATTACTCGATGATCTTGGCCACGACGCCGGCGCCGACGGTACGGCCGCCTTCGCGGATGGCAAAGCGCAGGCCTTCTTCCATGGCGATCGGGGCGATCAGCTTCACAGTGATCGACACGTTGTCGCCGGGCATGACCATTTCCTTGTCCTTGGGCAGCTCGATGGAGCCCGTGACGTCGGTCGTGCGGAAGTAGAACTGCGGGCGGTAGTTGTTGAAGAACGGGGTGTGACGGCCACCTTCGTCCTTGGACAGCACGTACACCTCACCGGTGAAGTGGGTGTGCGGCTTGATGGAGCCGGGCTTGCACAGCACCTGGCCGCGCTGCACTTCCTCGCGCTTGGTGCCGCGCAGCAGGATGCCCACGTTGTCGCCGGCCTGACCCTGGTCCAGCAGCTTGCGGAACATCTCCACGCCGGTGCAGGTGGTCTTCTGGGTGGCAGCGATACCGACGATCTCGATTTCCTCGCCGACCTTGACCACACCACGCTCGATACGGCCGGTCACCACGGTGCCGCGACCCGAGATCGAGAACACGTCTTCCACCGGCATCAGGAAGGCGCCGTCCACGGCACGCTCCGGGGTGGGGATGTAGCTGTCCAGCGCATCGGCCAGGCGCATGATGGCTTGCTCGCCCAGGTCGCCCTTGTCGCCTTCCAGGGCCAGCTTGGCCGAGCCCTTGACGATCGGGGTGTCGTCGCCGGGGAAGTCGTACTTGGACAGCAGCTCGCGCACTTCCATCTCGACCAGTTCCAGCAGCTCGGCGTCATCCACCATGTCGCACTTGTTCAGGAACACGATGATGTAGGGCACGCCCACCTGACGCGCCAGCAGGATGTGCTCGCGGGTCT
>CAYXSL010000268.1:0-5053 GCA_964466605.1 uncultured Verminephrobacter sp. | reverse complement strand
GTTCGACCTGGCGCGCTGGCGCAATGCCAATGACCCGTATGGCACGGGTGCCAGCCCGATCCCCGAGCGCATCATCACCCGCCCGCCCAGCGCCGAGCTGCGGCCCGACCAGAAGGACCAGGACAGCCTGCCGCCCTATGAGGTGCTCGATGCCATCGTGGCGCGCTACATGGAGAACGATGAGCCCATCGAATCCATCATCGCCAGCGGCTTTGCGCGCGCCGATGTGGAGCGGGTCACGCGGCTCATCAAACTCAACGAATACAAGCGCCGCCAGGCGCCCGTAGGGATTAGAGTGACACGCCGCAGCTTCGGCAAGGACTGGCGTTACCCTATCACCAATAAATTCCGCGCCTGACGGCGGCTTTGAGGCCGGTCCACCGTCGCGCCACCAGCTTTCCCCTATCTTTCACATCCTTCAGGAGACCCGCCATGAAAATGATCACCGCCGTCATCAAGCCCTTCAAGCTCGAAGAAGTCCGCGAAGCCCTGGCCGAATGTGGCGTGACCGGCCTCACCGTGACCGAGGTGAAGGGCTTTGGCCGCCAGAAGGGCCACACCGAGCTGTACCGCGGCGCCGAGTATGTGGTGGACTTCCTGCCCAAGGTGAAGGTCGAGGTGGTGGTGAAGTCCGAGGACGTGGACCGCTGCGTGGACGCCATCGTGAACGTGGCGCGCACCGGCAAGATCGGCGACGGCAAGATTTTTGTGACGGCCGTGGAGCGCGTGGTGCGTATCCGCACGGGTGACCTGGACGACGCAGCGGTCTGACGCTGAGCGGTTATGGCTTGGGCCTGACCAGGCCCATGGCCCTGGACCCATTGAGAAAGCAAAAGGGCGGATTCCCCATCCGCCCTTTTCTTTTTTGATGCGAGACCGCCTTGCCGGCAGTGTCAGATCACGTCGCGCAGTGGCACGGGGGCGTGGTCGGGCCCGGCCGACTGCACCAGGGTGCGCAGCAGCGCGTCGGCATCGGCAGACGTGTGCAGCAGGCCCATCTGCCACTCGCCCATAAAGCCGCTGGCCACGCTGTGGCTCAGGAAACCCATCAGCGCGTCGTAATAGCCCGCCACGTTGAGCAGGCCCAGGGGCTTGTCGTGGTAGCCCAGCTGGCGCCAGGTCCAGACCTCGAACAGTTCCTCAAAAGTGCCGATGCCGCCGGGCAGGGCAATGAAGGCATCGCTGCGTTCTGCCATCATGGCCTTGCGCTCGTGCATGGTCTGCACGATGTGCAGTTCGTCGCACAGGCGGTTGGCCAGTTCCTTGTCCACCAGCGCCTGGGGGATCACCCCCACCACACGGCCACCGGCCTGGCGCGTGGCCTCGGCCACGGTGCCCATGAGCCCGCTGCGGCCCCCGCCATAGACCAGCTGGCCGCCATGGCGGCCGATCCAGGTGCCTACGGCCTTGGCGGACTCGGCAAATGCGGGGTTCTCGCCAGGGCGCGAGCCGCAGTACACACAGACGGAAAAAGCGGGTTCAGCCATGGAAAAACCTCTGGAAAAGAGCCGCAGCCCAGATGCCGATGCACAGCAGCAGCGCCAGCAGCACGGCCGCGCTGCCCATGTCCTTGGCGCGCTTGGAGAGGTCGTGCCACTCGGGCCCGATGCGGTCGATGGCGGTCTCGATGCCTGTGTTGAGCAGCTCCACGATCATCACGATCACGACCGAACCGGCGAGCAAAGCCACCTCGACCCAGCTGCGCCCCAGCCACAGGGAGAGTGGCAGCAGCACCATGGCGGCAATGGCCTCCTGGCGGAAGGCCTTTTCGTTCCAGCCCGCCCGCAGGCCTTCGATGGAATAGCCGGCAGCGTGCCAGATGCGGTTCAGGCCGGTGCGGGCCTTCTGGGGGTTGGCAGGTGCTGCCGAGGGAGAAGGAGATGCAGGCATGGGCTTATTTTTTGGGGAGTTCGTAGTGCACCAGCCTGGTGCCCGCCAGCGCGTCGTGCCAGAACTGCCGGGTGGGGTGAAAGCGGCTCAGGATGGCCCAGATGGCGACCCAGCCGCCGAGCAGCACCAGCACTTCCAGTGCAGGCACGCCAAACATGTAGGCGGCGAGGGGGGGCAGGAACCACAGCCAGCTCAGCACGTAGCGCAACAGCGCACGCGCCTGGGTGATGGGTTGCCCGTCCTGGCCCACCACACGGATGTGCCAGGTTTTCTGGGCCAGGGTCTGGCCTTTGGCCCAGAACCAGGTGAAGTAAATGCCGAACACCACAAACAGAAACGCCTGCAGCGCATGGCGGTTGTCCATGGCGTTGCGTGTCTGGCTGAGCGTGCCAAACAGGTAGCCCGCTATGAACACCACGCCGAACATCAGCATGCCTTCATAAAGCCAGCAGGCCATGCGCCGCCACAGGTTGGGTGCGGTGGCGGGGGGCAGGGGGGGGGCTGCAGTGCGGGCGTCAGCCTGCGAAGAGTGGGGGGAGGGCGATGCGGACATTCCAGGTGTCAGGCCGGCCGGGCCGGGCAGGTTGCAAACCTACTGAGGATACAGGCCTGAGGTGTCGGGCGTCACGGGTGGCGACGCCGTGGTGGCGGGAGGCTCGGCCGTACCCGTGCCCAGGGGCGGCAGAGTGGCAGGCACGGCCACCGGTACCACCACGGGCGCGGTTTCCACGCCGGTGGAAGCGGATGCTGCGCTGGTCGGCGATGGCGGCGGGCTCACTGCTGGAGAGGGCATGGGCGTCACCGGAGCGGCCACCCGGGGGCCGTGCTCGGTCACGGGGGGAATCTTGGGCGCGTTGGGGCGACTGGGGTTGGCCTCGGTGGCGGCAGGCACCTGGGCCAGCTTCTTGGGCGAAACCGGGCGCAGAGCAGTGGCTGCGCCTTCGGGCTTGGGCACGGCCCGGGCGGCCAGCGCGCTGCGTTCTTCCTCAGACAGGGCCTGGTAGGCCTCCCACTGTGCGCGCTTGTCATCCCCCGCCAGCCGGTTGGTGACGGCATAGTTGAGGCGGGCCTGGTTGCGCTGCTGGGCGCTCAGGCTGGCCCAGTCCGTGATGCGGTCGTGAAACTTCTTTTGCTCGTCGTCTGACAGAGTGGAGTAGTTGGACGCCAAGGTCAGCCAGCGGCGTTTTTGTGCTTCGCTGATGAGAGCCCAGCGTTCGGCCAGCGGGTACAAGGCCTGCTTCTGGGATGTGTTCAGGGTTCCCCAGCCCGGGCCCGATTCGGTCTGGGGTTGCAGGGCCATGCCTGAAGTGGCTGGCGAGCGCGCGTTGTTGGGGCTGGCGACGGCCGCTTCTGCACCGGCGGGCAGCAGCGTGCCGGGGGCCATACGCATCTGCACCCACACTTGGCCGCCGATGGCAACGAACGCGCCCAGAAGCGCCAAAGCCAGCACGAAGGCTGGCAAAGGGGTGGAAGCGTCAGGGGGGCGTGGGTGCATGCAGTCCTGGTTCAGGCAGTTCAGTTGGGCTGCGCAGAGGTCTTGAGGAATTGTACGAAGCCTGGGTCGGAGTAGGCCGCCGGTGGCAGATCGTCGGTCAGCAAGGCCGCATCCACTTCGGCCACATCGCTGGCGCTGCGTTCGTCCTGGGCGGCGTTGATGACCACCAGGCCCACCACCAAGGCCAGCAGCGGAATGGCAGAAACCAGCGCATTCCACCAGCCGCCTCCCTCGCTGCCGCGCCCCAGGGCGGCGGTACCGCCCGCACCCAGCACCACGGCGGCGGGGGCGGTGCGCCGGACGGGGACGGCAATCTTGCGCTTGGCCAGTGCCTGCATGCGCGAGGCGCGCAGGCGTTCGGAAATATCGTAGGGCAGCTCTGCGGTCCCGCTGGACAGGCGGGCCGTGACGCGCAGCGCAAAGCGCTCTGCAGCCACTTCAGCGGGGGTCGATGGGGTCTGTGCAGTGTTTTTCATAGCTCGATTCCTTTGGCCTTCAGTGCCTTGCTGAGGGTTTGTATGGCGCGAAAGCAGTGGGTTTTGACGCTGCCTTCTGAGCAGCCCATGGCTGCTGCTGTCTCTGCGACATCCATTTCTTCCCAGTAACGCATGAGGAACGCTTCCCGTTGACGTGGCGGCAGTTCGGCGATTTCGGCTTCGATGCCCCGAAAGATCTGGGCCCTGCGGGTGAGGTCTTCCGCACTTTCGGCCTTGTCGCCATCGTCAGGGCCGGAGTAGGCCTCCAGTAGATCAAAATCCATGCCATCTTCTCCCGGGCCTTCGAAGTCGCTCATGCTCGAAAACAGTGCATTGCGGGTCTTCTGGCGCCGAAACCAGTCCAGCGTACAGTTGGACAGGATGCGCTGGTACAGCATGGGCAGCTCTGCCGCAGGTTTGTCCCCGTAGTGTTCGGCCAGCTTGAGCATGCTGTCCTGAACGATGTCCAGCGCCGCTTCCTCATTGCGAACATGGTAGAGCGAGCGCTTGAAGGCGCGCTTTTCTACACTTTTGAGGAAATCGGAGAGTTCTTGTTCGGTGGCCAAGACGGGGTAGTCCGGGGTGGGCGGTGCACAAAACGCTGCGAATTGTGGCTGTCTGGCACCGTAAAGCCTGTGATTATCGCATCCGCAGGGCTTTTTTTCGGCTGGGGCGGGTTTTGAGTGTGTTGCAGTGCGATAATTGGCGTTGCAATTCAAAAGGCAAACGGGTCACGGTCCGGCGGGCAATCATCCCGCTCATGTCCTTGGCCTCAAGTTCCAAGCTGGCTTCACAAGAGCGCGTGCGAGGAGCACCCAAGGTTTTTCGTCAGAGAAATTCACAAAGGTTGATCGATCATGGAAATCTCCAAGGCTGAAATCTCTTCAGCGGCCGCTGCATCGCAGGGCAACACTTCCCCCGCTTCCGGCTCGCAGGACCTCATGGGGTCCGAGATCCTCATCAAGTCGCTCCAGGCTGAGAACGTCCAGTACATCTGGGGCTACCCCGGTGGCGCGGTCCTCTACATCTACGACGCGCTCTACAAGCAAGACACCATCCAGCACGTGCTGGTGCGCCATGAACAGGCCGCCGTGCACGCAGCCGACGGCTATGCCCGCGCGACAGGCGAAGTCGGCGTGGCGCTGGTCACCTCGGGCCCCGGCCTGACCAATGCCGTCACCGGCATTGCCAC
>CAYXSL010000267.1:0-5168 GCA_964466605.1 uncultured Verminephrobacter sp. | reverse complement strand
TTCGGGCTACGACGAGTTCTTTGGCCCCATGTCGGGCGGGGTGGACTACTTCACGCACTGCAGCTCGGGCGGCCAGCACGACCTGTATCTGGGCGAAGAGGAAAAGCAGCAGGACGGGTACCTCACCGACCTCATCACCGACCACGCCCTCGACTATGTGGAGCGCATGGCGCCGGGCGCGCAGGCCGGCACGCCGTTCTTCCTGAGCCTGCATTACACGGCGCCCCACTGGCCCTGGGAGACGCGCGACGACGAGGCGCTGGCGCAGGAGGTGAAGACCAACCTGTTCCACCTGCACGGCGGCAACATCGAGACCTACCGCCGCATGATCCACCACATGGACGAGGGCATCGGCCGCATCATGGCCGCGCTGCAGCGCCACGGCATCGCCCGCGACACACTGGTCGTGTTCACCAGCGACAACGGCGGCGAGCGCTTCTCGGACAGCTGGCCGCTGGTGGGCGGCAAGATGGATTTGACCGAAGGCGGCATCCGCGTGCCCTGGATCGCGCACTGGCCCGCCGTGATCGCCCCCGGTGGCGTGAGCGCGCAGACCTGTGTGACCATGGACTGGTCCGCCACCATGCTCGATGCAGCGGGCGCGGCGCCGCACGCGGACTACCCGCTGGACGGCCGCTCGCTGATGCCGCTGCTGCGCGATCCGTCGGCGCTGGACGCGCCCGCGCTGTTCTGGCGCATGAACCACCGCGGCCAGCGCGCCATGCGCCAGGGCGACTGGAAGTACCTGCGGGTGGACGGCAACGACTACCTCTTCAACCTGGCCCAGGACGAGCGCGAGCGCGCCAACCGTGCGTCTGTGGAGCCGGAGCGCCTGCAGGCCATGCGGGCCGCCTGGGAGGCCTGGAACGCGTCCATGCCCGCGATACCGGAGGACGCGACCGTGAGCCTGGGCTACTCGGTCAAGGACATGCCGGGGCGGTGAGGCCCCGGGCTCGGGCCCGCCGGGGCTTGGTTTGAAGCCTTTTCAGGCCTTCACCGCCTGATGGGTATGCCTTTTAAGCTATAAATTTAATAGCATTCCGCTTTTCCCAGCCTCCAGCAGCCGCGTGAGCAGCGGGTGCATCACCTTGCGGGCGCTGTAGATCAGGTGGAACTGCTCCTGCACATCGGGCGTGGTGCCCACCTGCACCAGGCCGTGGGTGTGTGCCAGGTGCTCGCCCAGCGACACGGGGGCGGGCATCACGCCCATGCCGGTGGCGGCAAAGGTGCTCAAGAGGGCGCTGTCTTCGAACTCCCCGGCGATGCGCGGGCGGATGCGTTCGCGCTCCAGCCAGTGGTCAATGCGCGCGCGCATGGCGGCATGGTCGGTGGGCAGCAGCACGGGCACCACGGCCAGGCTGTGCGGGAAGTTGTGGGCCGCTGCCTCGGCCCACAGCGGCGGCGCGTACCAGGCGATGGCGCTCGTGCCCAGCAGCTGGCTGGTGGTGCGCAGCGCGCGGTTGGGCGGCGCCGCGCGGTCGGCCAGCACCGCGTCCAGCTTGTGCAGCGCCAGTTCGCCCAAGAGCGGCTGGAACTCGCCCTCGTGACACAGCAGGCGCAGGTGGGGCTCGTCCAGCACGGGCGTCAGCAGCCGGTGCACAGCCAGCTTGGCAATGCCGTCGGAGATGCCCAGGTTCAGCCGCAGCGTCTGGCCCGTGGCGGCCTCGCGCACGCGCACGGGCAGCAATTCGCCCAGCGCAAAGATGTGGTCGGCCTCGTGCAGCGCTGCCACACCCGCGTCGGTCAGCACCAGGTTGCGGCCTTCGGTGCGCAGCAGGGCCACGCCCAGGGCTTTTTCCAGCTCGCGTACCTGGGCGCTGATGGTCTGCACCGCCATGTCCAGCCGCTCGGCGGCGCGCGCGATGCCGCCCTCCTTGGCCACCACCCAGAAGTAGAAGAGATGGCGGTAGTTGAAGGTCTGGCTCATGGGCGTCTTTCGGGGATGAAACCTGTTTGGTTCGTAAAAACCGAACCAATGCTATCAATATGACAGGTTTTTAGGAATCAAAGATGGCCCTACATTGCGTCCAGCCATCGGTCGGCCTATGCTGGTCCGGTGTAACTTTTCCCCCTCTTGGAGTGAAGATTCATGGAAACAATAGGCACCTGGTGGATGTGGACGGGATTTGCCGTCTTTGTGGTGGTGGCCATTGCCATCGACCTCTTGGTAATGGAGCGCGATGGCGCACACAAAGTCACGATGAAAGAGGCGGTGCGCTGGAGCCTGTTGTGGTTCTCGCTGGCCTTTGTGTTCGTCGCGGTCCTGTGGTGGTATCTGGACGGCAGCCAGGGCCGCGAGGTGGCCAACACGGTGTCGATGCAGTTCATCACCGGCTACCTGGTGGAGAAGAGCCTGTCGGTGGACAACATCTTCGTGTTCCTGATGCTGTTCAGCTACTTTGCCGTGCCGCCGCAGTACCAGAAGCGCGCGCTCATCATCGGCATCATCGGCGCGATCGTGCTGCGCACGCTGCTGATCCTGGCCGGTGCCTGGCTGCTGGCCACCTTCCACTGGCTGCTGTATGTGTTCGGTGCGTTCCTGGTCGTCACGGGCGTGAAGATGTGGTTTGCTGCGGGCCAGGAGCCCGACATTGCCACCAACCCGGTGCTCAGGTTCCTCAAGAAGCGCATCCGCATCACCGACCAGTTCGATGGCGAGAAGCTCTCCACCATGATCAACGGCGTCAAGCACTTCACGCCCCTGTTCGTGGTGCTGGTGCTCATCGGCACCACCGACATCATCTTTGCGGTGGACAGCATCCCGGCCATCTTTGCAATCACCAGCGATCCGTTCATCGTGCTCACGGCCAATATTTTTGCCATCCTGGGCCTGCGCGCGCTGTACTTCCTGCTGGCTGACCTGGCCAACCGCTTCCACCTGCTGGCCTATGGCCTGGCGCTGGTGCTGGTGTTCATCGGCAGCAAGATGCTGCTCATCGACCTGGTGAAGATCCCGATCGGCTATGCGCTGCTGGTAACGGCTTCGCTGATTGCCGGTTCCATCTTCCTGTCGCTGCGCAGCTCGGGCGAAAGCGCCCACGGCGCTTCTGCACAGCCCCGCAAGGACTGAGAGGCAGGCCATGGACCTTCTTGACTCCGTGATGCTGTGCGTGCTGTTCGGCATGCTGGCGGCCACGTTCGTGGCCCACCGCGCGGGCAACGAGCGGCGCGATGTGGGGCTGCTGCTCTCGATCTCGGCCCTGTGGGGCGCTGGCACGGCCGCCGCCATGGCCTGGGTCTGAGCCGGTGGTGATGCCCATGCTGTGCACTGTGCGCCGCTGGCTGCGCGGGCTCGAACCCCGAGCACGCGCCCACCTGTCCCAAGGCTGGCTGTCCCGCTACCACCCCTGGATGGAGCGGCGCGCGCTGTTCCGCTTTCAGCGCCAGCCGCTGGCGCGCGGGGTGGCGGCGGGCATGTTCTGCGGGCTGATCCCCGGCCCGCTGCAGATCCCTGGCACGCTGCTGGTGTGTGCCTGGCTGCGCGGCAACATCGTGGCCGGTGGCGCGGCCACGTTCTACACCAACCCGCTCACCACCGTGCCGCTGTATGCGCTGGCCTTCTACCTGGGCGCGCTGGTGATGCCCGGCGAACAGGTGCTGCCCGACTGGGGCAGCGTGGCGCCGGGCGGTGACTTCTCGGTGCAGGCGCTGGGCGCCTGGATGCAGGCCCTGGGCACGCCCCTGCTGGTGGGCTTGCCCACCTTGGGTTTGCTGCTCGCGGCGTTGGGCTACGCCACCGTGCAGCTGCTGTGGCTAGCGCCGGCCCTGCAGCGCAAGCGGCGCCTGGCACGCAGCCGCTGAGCGCCGTTCCGCGCAAGGGGCGCAGCATGTGGGCGCGGCGCCCGCTAGCGCCCGCCAGCGCCCGCCAGCGCCACCGTGGAGCTGGCTTTGCCAGGCCACGGGTGGCGTCCCCCTGAGGGGGAAGCGGCGCAGCCGCTCAGGGGGCTTAATCCAGCTTGACGCCCACCTTGGTGATGACCCGGCCCCACTTCTCGCGTTCGGCGCGCGCAAAGCTGCCCATCTGCGCCGCCGTGCCGGGCATGGGCTCCACCCCCAGCGCTTGCAGGCGGGCCTTGGTGCGGGTGTCGGCCAGTGCGGTCTGCAGGGCCCGGCTGAAGTTCGCTGCCACATCGGCCGGGGTGCCTGTGGGGGTGACGATGCCCTGCCATGCAAACCCTTCAAACCCCTGCAGCCCCTGCTCTGAAATGGTGGCCACATCGGGCATGGTGCCCACGCGCTGCGGGCTGGCCACGCCAATGGCCTTCACCTTGCCGGTGTTGAGGAACGGGTACACCGTGGCGCTGTCGATCCACATCGCAGACACCTGGCCGCCGATCACATCCTGGATGGCCGGGGCCGCGCCCCGGTAGGGCACATGTGTGAGCTTGAGGCCGCTTTGCTCGCGGAACAGCTCGCCCACCAGGTGGTGCGGGCTGCCGGGGCCGGCCGACGCCCAGTTCACGCCATCGGTCCGGCCCTTGGCCCAGGCCGTGAACTCCTTCAAATTCTTGGCGGGCACGTTGTTGGACACCACCAGGAACATGGGGAAGCGCACCAGCAGGCCCACGGGCTGGAAGTCCTTCTCGGCGTTATAGGCGAGCTTGCTGAACAGGAACGGATTGGCCGCCAGCGTGGCGAAGTCGGCCGAGAAAATGAGGTTGCCGTAGTCCTTGTTGCGTGCGCTGTACTCGGCGGCGATGTTGGTGCCCGCGCCGGGCTTGTTGTTGATGATGATGGGGCGGCCCAGCGTGGCCGACATGGATTCGGCAATCGTGCGCGCCACGATGTCCGAGCCGCCGCCGGCGGCGTAGCCCACCACCCATTCGAGCGGCTTGGCGTCCTGGGCGTGGGCCATTGGCAGCGTGGTGGCGAGGGCCAGCCCGGCCAGGGTGGCGAGGAAATGTTTGCGCTGCATGGTGGTGTTGTCTCCGTGGTGATGAAAGTTCAAGTCGAGTTGGACCCCGCACCGTCTGCGCGGTGCTGTCGTGGTCTGGGCAAAGGGGCGGGCTAGGCCGCCACCGCGTGGGTGGGCACCACGGGCGTGATGGCCGGGGTGGTGCGCCGGTCGGCCGTGGGCACGGCGCTGCCGCGCGCCAGTTGCAGCGCGTGCTGCAGCGTGGCCTGGTCGCCGATGTGGTTGGCCAGCAGCAGCACCAGGCGTGCGTTCA
>CAYXSL010000266.1:0-5222 GCA_964466605.1 uncultured Verminephrobacter sp. | reverse complement strand
GCACTGGCGCAGTGGCAAACCACCGTGCAGCGGCTGGGCCACACCAAAGACGGCTGGTCCATCACCTCGGCAGAACATGGCTTGCACAGCCAGCACTACAGCGCCGTGCTGCTGGCCGTGCCCGCCCCTCAGGCCGTGCCGTTGCTGGCGCCCGTGGCCCCTGCAGGCGCAGCCTTGGCCGCCAGCGCACGCATGCGTGGCAGCTGGGCCGTGATGCTGCGCTACGCCAGCCCCGTGGCCCTGCCGTGGGAGGGCGCGTTCATCAACAGCGGCCCACTGCGCTGGGTGGCGCGCGACAGCAGCAAACCCGGCCGCACGGGGCAAGAAACCTGGCTGCTGCACGCCAGCCCTGAATGGAGCGAGGCCCATATCGAAGACAGTGCCGATGCCGTTACGGCCGCACTGCTTGCCGCTTTTGCAGCTCTCGGGGGCCCTGCGCCCGTTGCGGCCACCGCCCACCGATGGCGCTATGCCGACACCGAACCCGCGCTCACGCAGGGCAGCTGGTGGGATGCGCAAATGCGCCTGGGCCTGTGTGGCGACTGGTTGCACGGCGGCAAGGTCGAAGGCGCGTGGCTCAGCGGGCGTGCGCTGGCGCTGCAGGTGTTGAAGCCTGCGTAACCCACCCACGGGCCCGCCATGCGCATGCGCAAAAAGTCCGACCTGCCGCAAAAGCAGTGCATGCACTGCGGCCTGCCCTTCACCTGGCGCAAGAAGTGGGAGAAGGTGTGGGATGAGGTCAAGTATTGCTCCGACCGCTGTCGCAACGAACGCAAGCGTGCGGGCAAGGCAGCAGAGGAGGGCGTTGCATGAGCACCGTGCTGTTCTGGTTTCGCAACGATCTGCGGCTGCACGACCAGCCCGCGCTGCACGTGGCGCTCACCAGCGGGGCTACGCATCTGCTGCCCGTGGTGTGCCTGCCCGCGCCCGATGAACGCACGCCCTGGGGCTTTGCCCGCGTAGGCTCTCACCGCCGCGCCTTCACCGTTGCAGGACTGCGCGGTCTGCATCAACAGACGAGCGCACTGGGCAACCCGCTGTTGATCTGCCAGGCACCACCCGCCACCGCCTTGCCGCAACTGGCGGAGGCTGTGGGGGCCACCACCGTGGTGTGCGAAGACATCGCCGCCCCCTACGAGCAGGCCGAGGTGGCCGCGTTGCGCGCGGCAGGCCTGCAGGTGCGCACCGTGTGGCACAGCAGCCTGCTGCACCCGGCCGACATGCCCTGGCCTGCCTCTGACCTGCCCGGTGTGTTCACCAGCTTCCGACAGAAGGTCGAGCGCGCAGGCATCGCCCCCGCCGCACCACTGCCCGCACCCACCAAACTGCTGCCACCGCCCCAAGTGCCTGCGCCCGTGTTGCAGGCCGTGGGCGCAGAGCAGGGCGCGGCCAGCATCCAGCCACCCGCACTGCCCCAGGGCAGCGATGCGCGCTCGTCCTTCCCCTACGGCACGCCTGCTTGCGATGGCAGCGAGGCCGCCGCGCTGGCCCACCTGGCGCAGTACCTGGCCCGCAAGCTGCCGCATAGCTACAAGGCCACGCGCAACGGGCTCACGGGGCTGGACTACTCGAGCAAGTTCTCCCCCTGGCTGGCCACGGGTGCGCTGTCACCGCGTCAGATATACGCGGATCTGAAAAATTTCGAGCGAGACCGTGGTGCCAACGACGGCACCTACTGGCTGTGGTTTGAGCTGCTGTGGCGCGACTACTTCCGCCTGCTGCACTTGCAATACGGCGCGGCGCTGTACCGGGCGCGCGGCCTGTCAGAACTGCCGCCCGCCCAGCACAACCCGCGCGGCTTTGAGCGCTGGTGCCGGGGCGAGACCGGCCAGCCCTTGGTCGATGCCGCCATGCGCGAGCTGGCCGCCACCGGCTACCTCAGCAACCGCCTGCGCCAGGTCGTAGCCAGTTACCTCATCTACGACCTGCACAGCGACTGGCGCGCTGGCGCCGCATGGTTTGAATCGCAACTGGCGGACTATGACGTCTACAGCAACCAGGCCAACTGGCTCTACATCGCCGGGCGCGGCACCGACCCGCGCGGGGGCCGCCGCTTCAACCCCGCCAAGCAGGCGCAAGACCACGATGCCGACGGCAGCTACCGCCGCATGTGGGGCACGGCATGAGCACGCCTCAGCTCCGCACCCCACAGGGCGCTCATACGTTGCGCCTGCTGCTGGGTGACCAGCTCAACCCCGCGCATTCATGGTTCGCCACGCAGGACGAAGGCGTGGTCTACGTGCTGATGGAAGTGCGGCAAGAGACCGACTGCGTGCTGCACCATGCGCAAAAAATCCTCGCCATCTTTGCCGCCATGCGCGACCTGGCCCGGCATCTGCGCGAGGCGGGGCACCGCGTGCGCTACGTGGCGATTGACGATGCGAGCAACCGCCAGTCCCTGCCCGCCAACCTGGCCGCCCTCATGGCCCACTACGGCGCGCACACGCTGCAATACCAGCACCCCGACGAATGGCGGCTGGACGAGCAGCTGCGCACCTGGGGTACACAGCAAAGCTTTGCCGTGCAGGCCGTCAGCAGCGAACACTTCTACACCACCCGCACCGAAATGGCCGAGGTGTTCCAGGGCCGCAAACAGTGGCTCATGGAGCACTTCTACCGCCGCATGCGCCAGCGCCACAGCGTGCTGATTGACGAGGCTGGCGAGCCCGAAGGCGGCCAGTGGAACTACGACCACGACAACCGCAAGCCCTGGCCCGGCATACCGGCGTTGCCGCCCGATGTGCGCCCCACGCACGACCACAGCGCCCTGTGGGCCACCATCCAGGCCGCAGGCGTGAATAGCTTTGGCAACCCGCAGGCCCACGCGCTGCGCTGGCCGCTGAACCGGGCCGAGGCGCTGGCGTGGCTGGACCACTTCATCACCACCACGCTGCCGTACTTCGGTGCGTATGAAGACGCCATGAGCACCAAGAGCGCGCGGCTCTTTCACTCACTGCTGTCCTTCGCGCTCAACACCAAAATGCTGCGCCCGCACGAGGTGGTGCAATGTGCCCAGGCTGCTTACCACGCAGGCACCGCGCCCCTGCCTGCGGTGGAGGGATTCATCCGCCAGATCCTCGGCTGGCGCGAATACGTGCGCGGCATCTACTGGGCCCACATGCCCGGCTACGACGAGCGCAACGCCCTGGGCCACCACACGCCGCTACCGGAATGGTTTTGGACCGGCACCACCCGCATGCGCTGTATGCAGCACGCCGTGGGCCAGTCGCTGGAGCAGGCATACGCCCACCACATCCAGCGCCTCATGGTCATCGGCAACTTTGCGCTGCTGGCGGGGCTTCATCCAGCCGCCGTGCACCGCTGGTATCTGGGCGTGTACATCGACGCCTTTGAATGGGTGGAAGTGCCCAACACCGTAGGCATGAGCCAGTTTGCCGACGGCGGCCTGCTGGCCACCAAACCCTATGTGAGCAGCGCTGCCTATATCGACCGCATGAGCGACTACTGCAGCGGCTGCCACTACGACAAGAAGCTCAAGGTGGGTGAGCGCGCCTGCCCGTACAACGCGCTGTACTGGGACTTTTTTGCGCGCAACGAGGGCACGCTGGGCAACAACTTTCGCCTTGGCATGGTGTACCGCCAGTTGCAGAAGATGCAGGGCCCGCAGCTGGATGCGCTGCGTGAACATGCTGCCGACCTCCGCTCGCGGCTGGACACGTTGTAACCGCCGCCATGCCCGCCGCTATTGATCCCCCGCTCGCCCTGAGCTTGCCGAAGGGCCGCCTCTCCAAACCCGCCCCGTTCAGCCTGAGCCTGTCGAAGGCCATCCTCGCGCCCTGGCTTCGACAAGCTCAGCCCGAACGGTGGTGGTTTGCAGATAGACACTGACCCAGAGGTTTCGCCCATGTCCACCCCATCCCTGCAGTCCCTGCATTCCTTACCCGAGGGCTACCGCGCACTGGTCATCGGCTCCACCGGCGCCATCGGCAGCGCCTTCCTCGCCCACCTGCAGGCTGACCCGCGCTGCGCGCTGGCTGTGGGCCTGGGCCGTCACACCCACCCGGCGGTGGACTTGGACGACGAAACCACCATTGCCGCCGCCGCCCACCAGCTCAAGGCACAGGGCCCGTGGCACTGCATCATCCACGCCGCAGGTCTGCTGCACGGCCCCCACGGCATGCCCGAAAAGCGCCTGGGCCAGTTGAACTACGCGCAGATGGAAGCCACCTTCCGCACCAACACCTTCGGGCCCGCGCTCGTGCTGGCCCACTTTGCACCGCTGCTGCCCAAACAGGGGCGCAGCCTGCTGGCGGTGCTCTCGGCCAAGGTGGGCAGCATGGGCGACAACCGTCTGGGTGGCTGGTACAGCTACCGCGCCTCCAAGGCCGCGCTCAACATGCTGCTCAAAACAGCGTCCATCGAAGTGGCCCGCACCCACCCGCAGGCCGTGCTGGTGGCGCTGCACCCGGGCACCGTCAACTCAGCCTTGTCGGCCCCGTTCAATGGCGCAGAAATTGGCCGCCCGGCGGCCGATGCGGCGGGCGACATGCTGCGGGTGCTGGATGGGTTGCAGGTGGAGGAAACGGGGTGCTTTTACGCGTACAGCGGCGACAAGCTGCCGTGGTGATCGTGACGTGGATTGCTATGATTTTGATACCGATGGTGCAATACCAGCGCGCGGTGGAATCCCTTTTTAGGCATATTTTTTGATGTGGCTGTTTTCCCGCTTGCACCAGCCTGGGTGGTTCAGCAAAAAAGTCTTGGCGCAACCGCATCGAACCAGGTCGCACGGGTGTTTCATGCTGCATCCATGGAGAATGCCGCATGCTTTCACCCACCTCCCGTGACCTCAACCTCATCGTCTCCCATGCTACAGCCGCTGCCTCTTCCGTGAGTGATTGGGTGGCGTGGCACTATGGCCTGCCAGTGCAGCAGTGTTACCTGATCCGCCGCAACCTCAACGACAACTATGCCGTGCGGGCCGCGGATGGCAGCCGCTACGTGGCGCGGCTTTGCGCCATCCGGCCGCGCGGTGCGTTCAATGTGGATTTCGAGGTCGCGCTGCTGGATCACCTGCACGCACAGGGGGTGGGCGTGGCCACACCGGTCCTGGCTGCGAATGGTGCTGCCAGCGTTACCCTGCCGTTCCCCGAAGGCCCGCGTGCGCTGGTGCTGTTTCGCCACTGCGACGGTGCAGTGCCCGATACGCCCGAAGACCTGTACCTGACCGGCTCCACGCTAGCCCAGATTCACAGCGCCGC
>CAYXSL010000265.1:0-5298 GCA_964466605.1 uncultured Verminephrobacter sp. | reverse complement strand
TCGACGTGCTGGGCGATGACATCACCCAGGACGAAGCCTTCGCCCATGCCAACGACGTGCTCAAGAACGCCGTGGGGGGCATTGCCGAAATCATCAACGAGTACGGCCAGGTGAACGTGGACTTCGAAGACGTGCGTACCGTGATGGGCGAGCCCGGCAAGGCCATGATGGGCACGGCCACCGCCAGTGGCCCGGACCGCGCGCGCATCGCCGCCGAGCAGGCCATCGCCTGCCCGCTGCTCGAAGGCATCGACCTGTCGGGCGCCAAGGGCGTGCTGGTGCTGGTCACGGCGAGCAAGGGCAGCCTCAAGCTGTCCGAGTCGCGCCAGGCCATGAACACCATCAATGCCTACGCTTCGACCGACGCCCATGTGATCTTCGGCGCTGCTTACGATGAAACCCTGGGCGACGAAATCCGCGTGACCGTGGTGGCCACGGGCCTGTCGCGCGCCAACGCACGCCGCCAGCCGATCTCGGTGGTACAGGGCGGCCTGCGCACCGGCACGGACAACATGGCCTACCAGATGCCTGTGGCGGGCGTGGGCGCGATGGGCGGTGCCGTGGGCGTGCAAGGCGGCCATGCAGGCAGCGCGCAGGCCGACTACGGCAGCATGTCGGTGCCCAGCGTGTGGCGCACCAACCGCACGCAGGCCGCAGCGCGCGTCGATGCCCTGTCGTCCGGCGGCATGGACGACCTGGAGATCCCGGCCTTCCTGCGCAAGCAAGCCGACTGATGGAGAGGGTGGGGCCCCGGTGCTCCCGGGGCTGAGCCAGCCTCCATCAAAAAACCCTGCCAGCGTGAGCTGGCAGGGTTTTTTTGCGGGCGCCGGGGTGGGGGCGAAGGCCCCCGCGCGGCGAAGCTCCTGCTTCAGCCGTTCAAATTCAGGCGTTCAGAAGGACTCCCAGTCGTCGTTGTTGTCTGCCGCGGGCTTGGGGGTACTGCTGGCCTTCGGCGGCAGGGCCGCTGCTGACGGGGGCGCCGAGGCTGTGGGGCGCGCCGCCGGGGCCTTGGCCAGGGCCGGGCGGGGAGCCGCGGCGGCACGCACGGCCGGGGCTGCGGCGGGGCGGGGGGCTGGGCGGCTGGCAGGCACGGAGGGTGCCGTGTGGCTGCCATTCACACGGAACAGCGCAACCACCTGGGTGAGCTTCATGGCCTGCTCGCGCAGGCTGTCGGCGGCGGCGGCCGACTGCTCCACCAGCGCCGAGTTCTGCTGGGTCATCTGGTCCAGCTGGTTCACGGCGGTGTTGACCTGGGCAATGCCCTGGCTCTGCTCCGAGGTGGCCGAGCGGATCTCTCCAATGATGTCCGTCACACGCTGAACGCTGTCCACGATCTCGGTCATGGTGGAGCCCGCATTGCCCACCAGTTGTGTGCCCGATGCGACCTTTTCCACGGAGGCATCGATCAATGTCTTGATCTCCTTGGCCGCTGCGGCACTGCGCTGGGCCAGGCTGCGCACCTCGCTCGCAACCACCGCAAAACCGCGCCCCTGTTCGCCCGCGCGGGCGGCCTCGACGGCGGCGTTGAGCGCCAGGATGTTGGTCTGGAACGCAATGCCGTCGATCACGCCGATGATGTCGCTGATCTTGTTGCTGCTGGCGTTGATGTCCTGCATGGTGGACACCACGCGGGACACCACCTCGCCCCCCCGTGCCGCCACGGCGGCAGCGGACGTCGCCATCTGGTTGGCGGTCTGCGCCGAGTCCGAGGTCTGCTTGACGGTGCTGGTCAGCTCTTCCATGCTGCTGGCCGTGGTCTGCAGGTTGCTGGCCGTGTCTTCGGTGCGGTGGGCGAGGTCGTTGTTGCCCTGGGCGATTTCGCCCGACGCCGTGGCAATGCTGTCGGTGGCCGACCGCACTTCGGTGACTAGCTTGCGCAGCGAAGTGACCATGTGGGCCAGGCCGTCGAGCATCGAGCCGGGGTGGGAGGTCGGGATCTGCGCATCCAGGTTGCCTTCGGCCACTTCCTGCATGATGGCGATGGCCTCGGTAGGCTCGCCGCCGATCTGGCGCAGCACCGAGCGCGACACGATCAGGCCGATGGCCCCGACCACGAGGAACACCACCACCACGAGGGCCAGGCTGGACCACAGGGCTTTTTGCAGCAGCGCATCCACGTCATCGGTGTACAGCCCCGAGCCCACCATCCAGTTCCAGCCCTCGACGCGCACGATGTACTGCAGCTTGGGCACGGCGGTGGTCTGGCCGGGGCGGGCAAACATGGTGGGCACAAACGCCTTGCCGTCCTTGCTGCTGCGCAGGCCGTTCACAAGCAGGCCGATGATGTCCACGCCCGAGCCGTCCTTGACCTTGCCGAGCATGTCCTGTCCATCCCACTCGGGCTTGAAGGGGTGCATCACCCCCACGCCTTCAGTGGTCCAGATGTAAAAGTATTCGGTCTTGCCTTCGGGGCCGCCATAGCGTGCCAGGCGCAGGGCCTCCTTGGCGGCCTTCTGGGCTTCCTCCTGCGGCATGGCGCCGCTGGCAGCCTTGGCCTGGTAGGCCGCCACGATGCTGTGGGCGGACTGTACGGCTGTGGTCAGCATGTCTTTGCGCGATTCACTGATGAGCCGGCGCTCCTGCAGCAGGGACATGATGGCCATGATCAGCAGCGCAGCAAGTGCGGTGCCGATCATGAGCATGATTTTCATTTTGAAGCTGAGCTTGCTCATGGTGTGCTTTCTCCGGTGGGGCGGCGTCTGTCGGTCTCTGTAGGCTGTCACTTTGTATTTGCAGGGTGCGCCGGGGCGCTGCCGCCAGAGGATTGTGCTGCGAAGGCCGGGCCAGGCGCAGTAGGTGAAAACGCGGCGGTAGCTCTACTTACGCAGCGTGACAAGACCTCAGTGTGTGCGGGGCAGGTGCCCAGAAACTAAAATGCGCAGATGCTCCAGCAACGCACCCTCAAGACATTGACCCGCGCCGTCGGCGTCGGATTGCACAGTGGCCAGCGGGTCGAACTGACGCTGCGCCCGGCGCAGCCCGACACCGGCATCGTGTTTCGCCGGGTGGACCTGCCCCAGCCTGTGGACATCCCGATCCGGGCCGAGGCCGTGACCGACACGCGGCTGGCCTCCACCATCGCGGTGGGCAACGCCAAGGTGCACACGGTGGAGCATCTGATGTCGGCCTGTGCGGGCCTGGGACTCGACAATCTGTATGTGGACATCACGGCCGAAGAAGTGCCGATTCTGGACGGGTCTTCGGCCTCCTTCGTGTTCCTGCTGCAAAGCGCCGGAGTCGAACTGCAGAACGCCCCCAAGCGCTTCATCCGCGTCACCCGGCCCGTGGAGGTGCGCGAGGGCGAAGGCGCCAACGCCAAGTGGGCGCGCCTCACGCCGTACCACGGCTACAAGCTCAGCTTTGAAATCGACTTCGACCACCCTGCGGTGGACTCCACCGGCCAGCGCGTGGAGTTTGACCTGGGCAAGGGCAACTACAGCCGCGACATAGCCCGCGCCCGCACCTTCGGCTTCACCCGCGATGTGGAAATGATGCGCTCCAATGGCCTGGCCTTGGGCGGCGGGCTGGACAACGCCATCGTGATGGACGACTACAAGGTGCTCAACAGCGATGGCCTGCGCTACGACGACGAGTTCGTGAAGCACAAGATCCTCGACGCCATGGGCGACCTGTACCTGATTGGCAAGCCCCTGCTGGCGGCCTACAGCGCCTTCCGTTCAGGCCACGCCATGAACAACCTGCTGCTGCGCGAGTTGCTGGCGCAGCGCGATGCCTGGGAGGTGGTCACCTTCGAAGACGAGCGCCAGGCCCCCACCGGTTTTGCGCAGCCTGCGCGCGCCTGGTAGCGCTGCGATGCTGATCTTCCGCTGGCTGGCCATGCTGCTGCTTCTGGCGGCAGCCGTGTCGTTTGCGTTTTATGCGGGCACGGGGCAGGCGCGCTACAAGCGTCTGGGGCTGGTCATCCTCAAATGGACGGTGATTGCGACCGTCTTCTTCTTCGCTGTCATCCTTATTGGTCGTCTGGCCTGACCGTACGGGTTTGCTGCGCGGTTTTTCTCTGGCCTATACTCGCGCCTGCTCCGGGGTGTGCTGATGCGCTGAGATGCGAGAAACCTGAAGGAATTCAGGCGAGCTTGCGAACCCGACGAACTTGATCCGGTTCATACCGGCGGAAGAAGAGCCGACCTCCTTGTCCCCGTGCCCGCAGTTCTTGCTGGCACGCCATGCCCCAGGCGCAGCCGCACCTGGGGGGCGCACAGGTCCATTCCGGAGCAGACCCCACCGCCACCGGAACCAGGAGACCTGCCCCATGAACGCCCCCGATCCCCACGCCCAGCTCGCAGCCCCCGAGAAGTTCGCCGAGCTGCTCGCGCGCACGCGCGAACCTTTCCCTGCATCGCGCAAGGCCTATATCCCCGGCCAGCTGCACACCGACCTGCGTGTGCCCGTGCGCGACATCGCGCTCACCAACGGCGAGCTGGTCAGCGTGTACGACACCTCCGGCCCCTACACCGACCCGAACGCCGTGATCGACGTGCGCCAGGGCCTGGCCAGCGTGCGCGGGGGCTGGATTACCGGCCGGGGTGATGTGGAGCACTACGAAGGCCGCGCGCCCGTGGCGCTGGACGACGGGCAAAAGAGCGAAGACGCCACGCGCCTGGCCCAGTTGCGCGCCGAAGCCGCCGCGCTGCAGCGCAAGCCCCTGCGCGCCAAGGCCGGTGCCAACGTCACGCAGATGCACTACGCCAAGAAGGGCATCATCACGCCCGAAATGGAGTACGTGGCCATTCGCGAAAACGGCAAGCGCGAGTGGATGGAGCAGTACATGGCCGACGCAGGCCGTGAGAAGCGCCTGATGGGCAACCCGATGGGTGCCAGCATCCCTCGCATCATCACGCCCGAATTCGTGCGCGACGAAGTGGCCCGGGGCCGCGCCATCATCCCCGCCAACATCAACCACCCCGAGGTGGAGCCGATGGCGATTGGCCGCAACTTCCTGGTCAAGATCAACGCGAACATCGGCAACTCGGCCGTCACGTCGAGCATTGAAGAAGAAGTGGAAAAGCTTGTGTGGGCCATCCGCTGGGGCGCCGACAACGTGATGGACCTGTCCACCGGCAAGAACATTCACACCACGCGCGACTGGATCGTGCGCAATTCGCCCGTGCCGATTGGCACGGTGCCCATCTACCAAGCGCTGGAAAAGGTGGGCGGCGTGGCCGAAGACCTGACCTGGGCCATCTTCCGTGACACGCTGATCGAGCAGGCCGAGCAGGGCGTGGACTACTTCACCATCCACGCGGGCGTGCCCCTGGCCCACATCCACCTCACGGCCCA
>CAYXSL010000264.1:0-5332 GCA_964466605.1 uncultured Verminephrobacter sp. | reverse complement strand
TGTGAAACAGGTGCGGCTGATGGAGGCCGATCTGCTTGACGGCTTGCAAGGCGGCGCCAAGCCCAAGAGCGGCGTGCGCTGGCAAAACCTGGGCGTGGCCATCAACGCCGACTCGGTGGCCAGCTGGTTTCTGCCCGGCGTGGCCGCCTTGCTGCAGCGCCACCATTTGTTGCTCGAAATCCTGATCGACGACCAGGACCACACCCACGACGCGCTCAAAAGTGGCGACGTGACCGGCTGCGTGACCACGCTCACCACCGCCATGCGCGGTTGCGTGGCCGAGCCGCTGGGCGTCATGCGCTACCGCTGCGTGGCCTCACCGGCGGTGGCGCAGCGCTGCCGCACGCCGCGCGGCGCGGTGTCGGTGCACAAGCTGCTGGCGCAGCCGGCGGTGATCTTCAACCGCAAGGACGCGCTGCAGGACACGTTTCTGCTGCAGCACTTCGGCCTGCGCCAGCCCAACTACCCCCGCCATTTCGCCCCCGCCGTGGAAGCCTTCGAGACCGCCATCGAACTCGGCCTGGGCTGGGGCATGGTGCCCGAGCAGCACCTGGCCACCCGCCCCGGCCTGCAGGAAATCCTGCCCGACGCCACGGTGGACGTGGTGCTCTACTGGCAGCACTGGGCGCACGAGTCGCTCTCGGCGCAGCGGCTCACGGCGGCGGTGAAGGAGGCGGCGCACAAGCACCTGCGGCCCGTGCCGCCGTGAGGCCGAGGCCCGCCGCCTAAAATTCAGCCCATGCTCAAGATCAAACAGGAACTGCTCGATGGCCTCGCCGCCGAGCTCGACACACTTTTGCCCGGCGCTGCCGCGCGCGCGGCCTTCGAGTCGCCCAAGGTGGCTGCGCACGGCGATTTCGCCAGCACCGCGGCCATGCAGCTGGCCAAACCGCTCAAGCTCAACCCGCGCCAACTCGCCGAGACCCTTCGCGCCGCCCTGCTGGCCCGCCCCGAATACGCGCTTTGGGTGTCCGACATCGACATCGCCGGTCCCGGCTTCATCAACATCCGGCTCAAACCGTCGGCCAAGCAGCAGATCGTGCGCGAGGTGCTGGCCTCGGGCGCGCGCTTCGGCATTGCCGAGCCCAACGGCCAGAAGCTCATGGTGGAGTTTGTGTCGGCCAACCCCACCGGTCCGCTGCACGTGGGCCATGGCCGCCAGGCCGCGCTGGGCGACGCGATCTGCAGCCTGTTCCAGACCCAGGGCTGGAGCGTGCACCGCGAGTTCTATTACAACGACGCGGGCGTGCAGATCGCCACGCTGGGCACCTCCACCCACCTGCGCGCGCAGGGCTTCAAGCCGGGCGATCCGCAGTGGCCCGAGAACGCCTACAACGGCGCCTACATCGCCGACATCGCGGCCGATTTCCTGGCCCAAAAAACCGTGACGGCCGACGACCGCGCGTTCACCGCCAGCGGCGACATCAACGATCTGGACGGCATGCGCCAGTTCGCCGTGGCCTACCTGCGCCACGAACAGGACCTGGACCTGCAGGCCTTTGCGGTGAAGTTCGACCACTACTACCTGGAGTCCAGCCTGTACACCAGCGGGCGGGTTGAAGCCACAGTGCAGAAGCTGGTTGAGGCCGGCAAGACCTACGAGCAGGACGGCGCGCTCTGGCTCAAGAGCACCGACTACGGCGACGACAAGGACCGCGTGGTGCGCAAGTCCGACGGCTCGTTCACCTACTTCGTGCCCGACGTGGCGTACCACATCAGCAAGTGGGAACGCGGTTTCACCAAGGTGATCAACATCCAGGGCACCGACCATCACGGCACCATCGCCCGCGTGCGCGCCGGCCTGCAGGCGGCGAACGTCGGGATCCCCGCGGGCTACCCCGACTACGTGCTGCACACCATGGTGCGCGTGGTCAAGGGCGGCGAAGAGGTCAAGATCAGCAAGCGCGCGGGCAGCTATGTCACGCTGCGCGACCTGATCGAGTGGACCAGCAAGGACGCGGTGCGCTTCTTCCTCTTGAGCCGCAAGCCCGACACCGAGTACACCTTCGACGTGGACCTGGCCGTGGCCCAGAACAACGACAACCCGGTGTACTACGTGCAGTACGCGCACGCGCGCATCCAGTCGGTGCTGCGCGCATGGCAAGAGGCGGGCGGTGCGGATGTGGCTTCGCTCAAGGATGTGGACCTGTCGGCCCTGGAAGGCCCGCAGGCCCAGGCGCTGATGCTGCAGCTGGCCAAATACCCCGAGATGCTGACCGCGGCGGCCGAGGGCGAGGCGCCGCACGACGTGACCTTCTACCTGCGTGACCTGGCCGCCAGCTACCACAGCTACTACGATGCCGAGCGCATCCTGGTGGACGACGAGGGAGTGAAGAAAGCGCGCCTGGCGCTCGTCGCCGCCACTGCACAGGTATTGCACAATGGCCTGGCCGTGCTGGGCGTGTCGGCTCCAGCCAGAATGTAAGCAGTTACTACCTATATGAAAAAGCAACAGACGGGCGGGACCATCATCGGCTTTATCGTCGGTGTCATCGTGGGCCTGGGCGCTGCGCTGGCGGTGGCCGTGTATGTGACCAAGGTGCCGGTGCCTTTTCTGAACAAGGGCGGCGGGCGCACGGCAGACATGGACGCCGCCGAGTCGCAGAAGAACAAGAACTGGGACCCGAACTCGCCGCTGTACGGCAAGAACCCGGCCCGGCCCGCCACGCCTGCCGTGGCCGCCGCGTCCGCGCCCGCTTCGGCCGCCACACCCGCAGCGCCCGCGCCCGAGGTGCGGGCTGCTGCGTCGGCTCCCAAGCCCGCCGCCAGCAAGCCCGAGGTCGCCAAGGCCGAAACCAAGCCGGGTGCCGACCCGCTGGGCGACCTGGCCGTGGCCAAAGCTGCCGCCAAGGGCAATGTGGACCCGTTTGACTACTTTGTGCAGGCAGGTGCCTTCCGCACCCAGGCCGATGCCGACGCCCAGCGCGCCAAGCTGGCCATGATGGGCTGGGAAGCCCGTGTGAGCGAGCGTGAGCAAAATGGCCGGGCGGTGTTCCGCGTGCGGGTGGGCCCGTTCACCAAGCGCGACGATGCCGAGCAACTCAAGGAGAAGCTCGATGGCGCCGGGCTGGAGTCGGCACTGGTGCGCGTGCAGCGCTGACGCGTCAGACTTCGGACGCTGAACTTTTTGCGGGGGCATGGCTCCCATCCCCCAGACCTGAACTAGGAGAGTCTTTGCCATGAAACGCCGTGAGTTTTCTTTGTCCGCTGCCTCGGCAGTCGCCGCTTCCGCCCTGACGCTGCCCGTCGCTACCCCTGCGCTGGCGCAGGCCCGCCAGTTCAAGGAGGGCAAGGACTACAAGCGGCTGGACAAGCCCGTGGCGCCCGATGCACCGGCCGGCAAGGTCGATGTGATCGAGTTCTTCTGGTACAGCTGCCCCCACTGCAACGTGTTCGAACCCACGCTGGACGCCTGGGTCAAGGCTGCGCCCAAAGACCTGTTCATCCGCCGCGTGCCCGTGGCCTTCAATGCCAGCTTCGTGCCCCAGCAAAAGCTGTTCTATACCCTGGAAGGCATGGGCAAGCTCGACGCCCTGCACGCCAAGGTGTTCCGCGCCATCCATGTGGAAAAGGTCAAGCTGGCCAAGGACGACGAGATTTTTGCCTGGGTGGCCCAGCAGGGTGTGGATGCCGCCAAGTTCAAGGAGGTCTACGCATCGTTCACCGTGTCTAACCAGGTCCGCCGCGCCTCGCAGCTGCAGGACGCTTACGGCGTGGAAGGCGTGCCCTCCATGGGCGTGGCGGGCAAGTTCTACACGGACGGCACCATGGCAGGCAACATGCAGAACGTGCTCCAGGTCGTGGAAGCGCTGGTCAAGCAGAAATAAGCCCCGGGCCGCTCTGGGCGCAGGTCCTCTGCGCCGGAGGCCCTGGATACCCCCCGAAGAAAGCCCGCTGATGCGGGCTTTCTTCATGGAGGGCGTGTGGGGATGGCTACAATGAACTGCAAGATTCGTGCCCTATGAACCACCCCCTCCTTCCGACCCTCCTGCTCGCGGCCCTGGCCTGCCTTCATGGCGTGGCCCACGCTGAAAAAGCCGACCGCGCCAAGCCCATGAACATCGAGGCCGACGCGTTGCGCCACGATGAACTCAAGCAGACCAGCGTGTTCTCGGGGCGCGTGGTCATGACCAAGGGCACCATCGTGCTGCGCGGCGCGCGGCTGGATGTGCGCCAGGATGCCGATGGCTACCAGTTTGGCGTGGTCACGGCCGAAGCAGGCAAACGCGCCTTCTTCCGCCAGAAGCGTGACACCCCGCCCGGTGCGCCCGACGAGTACATCGAAGGCGAAAGCGAAGTCATCGAGTACGACGGCAAGGCCGACAACGTGCGTTTCATCACCCGCGCCGAGCTGCGCCGCTACCGGGGCGCCGCGCTCAGCGACGAGATCACCGGTGCCGTGATCGTCTACAACAACCTCACCGACGTGTTCACCGTGGACGGCCAGCGTGCCCCCGCCACCAATGCGGCGGGCGATGCCCCGGCCCCCGGCAACCGCGTGCGCGCGGTGCTGGCGCCCAAGGACCCGCCCGCAGGCGCCGCTGCGCCCGCGCCCGCTGCATCTGGCGCGGCACCTGTGCTGCGCCCCAGCAACAGCCTCGGCGGCGGCTCCAAGTGAGCGCGGTGCCCGTTCATCCCGGCCCAGACACCCTGGCCGGCAGCCGCCTGGAGGTGCAGCACCTGGCCAAGTCGTACGGCAGCCGCAAGGTCGTCAAGGACGTGTCGCTGGTCGTGCAAAAAGGCGAGGTCGTGGGGCTGCTCGGCCCCAATGGCGCGGGCAAGACCACCTCGTTCTACATGATCGTGGGCCTGGTGCGCAGCGATGCGGGCGACATCCGCATCGATGGCCAGTCGGTGGCCCACATGCCCATTCACCGCCGCTCGCGCCTGGGGCTGTCGTACCTGCCGCAGGAAGCCTCGATTTTTCGCAAGCTCACGGTCGAAGAAAACGTGCGCGCCGTGCTGGAGCTGCAGCGTGGCGACGACGGCCAGCCGCTCGCGCGCGAAGCCATCGAAGAGCGCCTGACGGCCTTGCTGGAGGAGCTGCGCGTGCAGCACCTGCGCGCCTCGCCCGCCATGGCCTTGTCTGGTGGCGAGCGCCGCCGGGTGGAGATCGCCCGGGCCCTGGCCACACAACCGCGCTTCATCCTGCTGGACGAGCCCTTTGCGGGCATCGACCCCATCGCCGTGATTGAGATCCAGCGCATCATCGGCTTCCTGAAGGCGCGTGGCATTGGTGTACTCATCACCGACCACAACGTGCGCGAGACGCTGGGCATCTGCGACCACGCCTTCATCATCAGCGACGGCCGGGTGCTGGCGCAGGGCACGC
>CAYXSL010000263.1:0-5368 GCA_964466605.1 uncultured Verminephrobacter sp. | reverse complement strand
CGTGGCCGCCCTCGTCCTGCACCTTGGCCAGCAGGATGGCCTTGCGCTTGAGCGTCGGCGCGCGCGTGATCCAGTTGCCCTCGGGCAGCATGCCGACGATCTCCGAGTGCGCGTGCTGGCTGATCTGGCGCAGCAGGGTCTTGCGGTAGTGGTCGGGCATCCAGTCCTTGGCCTCGATGAATTCGCCCGCATCGATGCGCGCGTCGAAGGCCTCCTGGCGCTGCATCTCCTCGGCGCTGCGCAGGGCCTTGCTGCCGGTCTCGCCAGCGTCCTTGCCCATGGTGTCCATGGCCTGGGTGTACATGGTGGTGTCCTTTCGTTCTGGGGCTGCTCAGCGCGGGCGCTGGTCGATCACGCGGCGGGCCTTGCCCACCAGCGTGCGTTCGATGGAATCGGGGTTCAGCACCTCTATCTCGCAGGTGATGCCCACCAGCGTCTTGATGCGGTGCTGCACCCAGCCAGCCAGCTCCGCGCGCTCGACGGTCGAGACACCCGGCTGCAGCTCGCAGCGCACGGTGACCTGGTCGAGGTTGCTGTCGCGCGCCACGAGGATCTGGTACTGGCCCGAGAGCTTCTGGTTCTGCAGCACGATCTCTTCGATCTGCGTGGGGAACACGTTCACGCCGCGGATGATGAGCATGTCGTCCGAGCGGCCCACGATCTTGCCCATGCGGCGAAACGCACGCGAGGTGGGTGGCAACAGGCGCGTGAGGTCGCGCGTGCGGTAGCGGATCATGGGCAGCGCCTCCTTGCTCAGCGAGGTGAAGACGAGCTCGCCCTCTTCGCCGTCGGGCAGCACCTCGCCCGTCTCGGGGTCGATGATCTCGGGGTAGAAGTGGTCTTCCCAGATCACGGGGCCGTCCTTGCTTTCGATGCACTCGCTGGCCACGCCCGGGCCCATCACTTCGGACAGGCCATAGATGTCCACCGCGTCGATGCCGGCCTTGGTCTCGATCTCGCGGCGCATGGCTTCGGTCCAGGGCTCGGCACCGAAGATGCCGACCTGGAGCGAGCTCTCGCGCGGGTCCAGCCCCTGGCGCACAAACTCCTCGTTGATGACCTGCATGTACGAGGGCGTCACCATGATGATGCTGGGCGCGAAGTCGCGGATCAGCTGCACCTGCTTTTCGGTCTGGCCGCCGGACATGGGGATCACCGTGCAGCCCGCGCGCTCGGCACCGTAGTGCGCGCCCAGGCCGCCCGTGAACAGGCCGTAGCCGTAGGCCACATGGATCAGGTCGCCCGCGCGCCCGCCGGCCGCGCGGATGGAGCGCGCCACCAGACCGGCCCAGGTGTCAATGTCCTTGAGCGTGTAGCCCACCACCGTGGGCTTGCCCGTGGTGCCCGAGGACGCGTGGATGCGCGCCACCTTCTCACGCGGCACGGCGAACATGCCGAAGGGGTAGTTGTCGCGCAGGTCCTTCTTGACCGTGAAGGGAAACTTCGAGAGGTCGGACAGCTGCTTCAGGTCCGACGGGTGCACGCCCTTCGCGTCGAAAGCCTTCTTGTAGTGCGGCACGTTGTCGTAGGCGTGCTGCAGCGTCCAGCGCAGGCGCTGCAACTGCAGGGCCTGGACCTCGTCGCGGCTGGCGGTTTCGATGGGCTCCAGGTCGCCTGGGGCGGGGTGGCGCACGGCCATGGATGTCTCCTGTGGGTTCTTGGGTAGAGGTCAGCGGCCTGTGCCGGACAAGGGCACGGTGTGCTTGCCCTTCATGCAGTACGAGCGGCCGCGGAACACGGCGATCGCCTCGCCGCGCTGGTTGTGCACGTTCACGTCGTAGACGCCGGTGCGGCCGGCCAGCGAGACCTCGGTGGCCACGGCGGTGAGGCGGTCGCCCTCGCGCGCAGGCGCCAGGAAGTCGATGGACAGGCCCGAGGCCACGGTCATGTCGTTGCGCGCATTGCACGAAAAGGCGAACGCCGAGTCGGCCAGCGTGGTGATGAAGCCGCCGTGGCAGATGTCGAAACCGTTGAGCATGTCGGCGCGCACGGTCATCTCGAGCGTGGCGCGGCCCGGCGCAATGGCCGTGATGGCGATGCCCAGGCCCTGCGTGGCGCGGTCGTTGGCGAGCATGCCGGTGCGCACGTGTTCGGCGACGGCCTGGGGGTCCATGGAGGAGGTGGTGGAGTCCATAAAGTAATCAGCGGTCTTTGAAGACGGGGGAACGCTTGCCGATGAAGGCTTCCACGCCCTCGCGGTAGTCGGCGGAGGCGCCCAGCGTGCGCTGCACGGCGGCTTCCTGTGCCAGGGCCTGGCCGTAGTCCATCTGCACCGCGGCGTCCATGGCGCTGCGCGTGGCCACCAGCGCCTTCACGGGCATGGCAGCCAGGCGCTGGGCCAGGGCCTGGGCTTCGTCCTGCAGGGTGGCGTCGTCCACGCAGCGCCAGATCAGGCCCAGGCGCTCGGCGTCGGCGGCGGGCAGCTTGTCGCCCAGCAACGCCAGGCCCAGGGCCTGGGCGCGGCCCACCAGGCGCGGCAGCAGCCAGGTGCCGCCGGTGTCGGGCACCAGGCCGATCTTGGTGAAGGCCTGGATGAAGCTGGCCGAGCGTGCGGCCAGCACCAGGTCGCACGAGAGCGCCAGGTTGGCGCCCGCGCCCGCCGCCACGCCGTTGACGGCAGCCACCACGGGGACGGGCATGCTGCGGATGCGCAGGCACAGCGGGCCGTAGAGCTTCTCGATCACATCGCCCAGGTCCTTGGGTGCGGCGCCGGGCGTGAGGTCGGGTGCCACGGCCGGGTCGGCTAGGTCCTGCCCGGCGCAGAAGGCCCGGCCCGTGCCCGTGAGCACCACGCAGCGCACCTCAGCATTGGTGGCGGCCGCCTCCAATGCGTCCAGCAGCCGGGCATGCAGTTCGGCCGTGAAGCTGTTGAGCGCTGCGGGCCGGTTGAGCGCCAGCATTAACACGGCGCCCGACTGCGTCACGAGGACCAGGGGTTCAGACATGGATGCTCCTGCCTATCAAGGTGTGGGGAAACCTGTATTGATCGATCGCAAATATCATTGACCGACCGTTCGGTAGAGAATAAACTTTCCCGAATCCTGATGCAAGTCAAACCCATCAGGGCAAACCCTAGCGGAGACAATTTGATGCCCCTGTTCGATACCCACCGTACCCTCCTGGAGGGAGCCCTTGCCGCCCTGGCCACCCGTGGCCACTGGACGCCCTTTCCCGAATCGCCATCGCCCAAGGTCTATGGCGAGACCGGACAGGCCGATGGCCAGGCGGCCGTGAATGCCCTGCTGGGCAAGGACTTTGCGCTGCAGCAGCCCGGCGAGCTGGGCCGCCTGGCCACCGAGCGTTCGCCCTATGGCGTGGCGCTGGACGTGCGCTACCCCGACTGCGACGTGCAGGCGCTGGTGGAAGCCGCCCAGGCGGCCGAACCCGCCTGGCAGGCGCTGGGCGCACAGGGCCGCGTGGGCGTGCTCCTGGAGGCGCTCATGCGCATCCACCGCCGCAGCCATGAGATCGCGCACGCCGTGATGCTGACCACCGGCCAGGGCCCGATGATGGCCTTCCAGGCCGGCGGCCCGCATGCGCAAGACCGTGCGCTCGAAGCCATCGCCTACGCCTGGAAAGCCATGGCCGACGTGCCCGGCCAGGCGCTGTGGGACAAGCCCCAGGGCAAGAACCCGCCGCTGGTGATGCAAAAGCACTACGAGATCGTGGGGCGCGGTGTGGCGCTGGTGGTGGGCTGCGCGACCTTCCCGACCTGGAACACCTACCCCGGCCTGTTCGCCGCGCTGGCCACGGGCAACCCGGTCATCGTCAAGCCCCACCCCAACGCCGTACTGCCCGCCGCGATCTCGGTGAACATCCTGCGCGAGGTGCTGGCCGAGCAGGGGCTGGACCCGAACACCGTGACCCTGGCACTAAGCCCCCGCCCCGAGAGCACGCAAGCCCTGGCCACGCACAGCGCGGTCGCCAGCATCGACTTCACGGGCAGCAACCAGT
The DNA here is from genome assembly GCA_964466605.1 of uncultured Verminephrobacter sp. GTDB lineage: Bacteria > Pseudomonadota > Gammaproteobacteria > Burkholderiales > Burkholderiaceae_C > Acidovorax. Next base: position 1,414 of record CAYXSL010000263.1, on the reverse strand, counting down.
TCGGTCGCTGGCTCATCGACAACGCACGCCAGGCGCGCGTGTATGCCGAGATGGCCGGGGTGAACACGGTCATCATCGAATCCACCGACCAGTACGCGGCCCTGCTGCGCAACCTGGCGTTCACGCTGTCGCTGTACAGCGGCCAGATGTGCACGACCACGCAGAACATCCTGGTGCCGCGCGGCGGCATTGCCACCGACGAAGGGCACAAGAGCTTCGAGCAGGTGGGTGCGGACCTTGCCGCTGCAGTGACCGAGCTGGCCTCGAACCCGCGCGTGGCCACCTCGGTGCTGGGCGCCGTGGGCTCGCCAGAAACCGTGGCCCGCATGCAGCAAGCCGCCAGCAAGGGCCGCCTGGTGCTGGCCTCGCGCGCCCTGCCCCACCCCGAGTTCGCAAGCGCCCAGATCCACACGCCCGTGATCGTGGCGCTGGAGCAGGCCGACAGCGCCATCTACGGCGAAGAGTGCTTCGGCCCCGTGTCCTACCTGGTGGCCACCGATTCAGGCGCCGCCAGCCTGCAGGTGGCCGAGGCCACGCTGCGCGCGCACGGTGCGCTGACGCTGGGCGTGTACTCCACCGACCGCGCCTACATCGACGACGCCATCGCCCTGGGCCGGCGCACGCGTGTGGCCCTGTCCATCAACCTCACGCAGGGCGTGTTCGTGAACCAGTCCGCCTCATTCTCGGACTACCACGCCACGGGCGGCAACCCGGCCGCCAACGCCAGCTACACCAACCTGGCCTTCGTGGCCGACCGCTTCGTGATCGTGCAACGGCGAGAACATGTAGACGCACACAATTAGCCCGACTCACAGCAGGCGCTTGGCGTTGCCCTCCGTCACCAACGAACGGATTGCTCTTGCGCCCTCAGGCCGCTCTTGTTGCCTGCGTGTTCTCTACGCGAGGATCTTCAGCAGCATCAAGGGCGGTTTACCGCAGCTATGGGCGCTTCATTCGGAGGACCACCAGAGGCCCACGCCACAAATGCGCATCGTGGGAAATTCATATCGGTGCGATTCGCGTGCGATTTCGGTGCGAATTTCTGCACACCAACAGACACCGATGGACAAAGAAAAACCGCCACAGCCTGGGTTCTCCAGAATGTGGCGGTGTCTTGTGTGGTGGAGCTGGCGGGAGCCAGATTTTGACACTTTGAGAGTGTCTCCCCTACCAAAAAGCTGTTTGTTTTCAGCGAGTTAGAGCACCGCAACAAAACTCCACTACGTTTGAGTTTTCCAAGGGAGGTTGGCAGTGTGCCCCCAAAGTGTCGCCCTTGGTGTCTCCCCTGTCAATCGCCTGTGCGGGTGCTAAGTTGCGGACGCGGGTTCAATTCCGCTAGCCACCTGGACGAGACACCTGGACGAGACACCTAGACGAGACACCTAGACGAGACACCTAGACGAGACACCTAGAC
>CAYXSL010000262.1:0-5396 GCA_964466605.1 uncultured Verminephrobacter sp. | reverse complement strand
GGCGTGTTCAGCTGCGTCATCGGGGGGATGACGGAGAGCACGCGCTGGGCGGTGAAGGCGGGGGCGACGGCAGACATGGTGGAAACGGGCAATGGGGCGATGCGGTGCCGCCGCAGGGGTCGTGGAAGCCCCGATTATCCCGGCCCCGCTTTATCCCTGGTGGGCTGGGGGCGCAGGGGGCACCGCGGCCGCATGGGGCGTGCCTGCGAGGTAATTGTTTTTCACCCGTACATAGTGCTCGGCCGAATACTTGAGGTATGCAATCTCCGCATCGCTGAGCGCGCGCTGGCGCACCGCCGGGCGGCCGATGTAGAGGTGGCCGCTTTCCAGCACCTTGCCGGGCGGCACGAGGCTGCCCGCGCCCAGCATCACGCGGTCCTCGATCACCGCGTCGTCCATCACGATGGAGCCCATGCCGATGAGGCATTCGTTGCCGATGCGGCAGCCGTGCAGGATCACTGCGTGGCCAATGGTGACGTAGTCACCGATGACCAGCGGCGAGCCTTCGGGCTTGCTGGCGTTGCGGTGCGATACGTGGCCCATGGTGAGGTCTTGCACGTTGCTGCAGACACCCACGGTGATGCGGTTCACGTCGCCGCGCAGCACGGCATTGCACCAGACCGAGCTGTCGCGGCCCAGGGTGACGTCGCCGATCACCTGGGCGGAATCGTGGATATAAACGCCGGTGTCCAGAACCGGGGCGGTGTCGAGGTAGGGGGCGAGGGGCATGGGTGGGGCTCAGAAAGAGGAAACGGTAAGCGGCGAGCGTAGTGCAATCGCCCGAAGGCCAGGCGCCACAGGGCCGTGGCGGGCGATGGCGGGGTTCTGTCAGCGCCGTCGGGCCGGGCGTTTGGTGGGGGCTGCAGCGGGTGATGGTGTGGCGGCGGCTGCGCCGCTCGCGGGCTGCACCGCGTAGAACGCCAGAAACATGTCCACCGCATCGCCCAGCACCTGTTGCTGCTCGGCGGCGGTGAGGGGCGCTTGCCCCATGGCCAGCTGGGGCCAGAATGCGAACGACTTGACCATGCCATGCAGCTGGTGTGCGGCGTACTGCGGGTCCACACCCGCGCGCAGGGCGCCGCCGTGCTGGGCGGCGCGGATCCAGCGCGGCAGGCCCTCTTCCTTTTCGGACAGGCGCGCCACCATGGCCTGGGCGCGTTCGGGCGTGTGCATCATCTCGGCGATGGCCACGCGCGAGAGGTCGATGAAGCTCGCGTCATTCAGCAGCTCCATCTTCTGCTCCAGCACCGCCAGCAGCTGCGCGCGCAGCGGGCGGGCGGCGTCGTAGGCCACGTCGGGCAGCGAATGGCTGCGGTCCCACAGGTGGTCCAGGATGGCCTCGAACAGCTCGTCCTTGCTCGGGAAGTGGTTGTACACCGTGCGCTTGGACACATCTGCAGCAGCGGCCACGCGGTCCATGCTGGTGCCGCTGAAGCCATGTTCGCGGAACTCGGCAATGGCGGCCAGCACGATGGCTTCGCGCTTGCGGTCGGTCAGGCGGGTGGGAGGAACGGTGGAGGCCTCGGTCATAGGCAAAATTTTACACCGGGTAGTTTACTTTTTAAGAAAGTGAACTACACTGTGCAGTGTAATTTTGGAAGGGCATTCCATGCTCCGACTCCTCGTCCTCCTCACCGTCCTGATCGCCATGGCCTACAGCATTCTTTCCTGCACCACCCTGCCGGCAGGCTCCTACGAGCAGTCGCCCCAGTACACCGAAGGCAAGTTCCGCAACGCCGCGCCGCGCCAGGCGCCGGGTTTTGCCAAGACCCTGGCCATCCTGTGGCGCTTCATGACCGACAAGCCCGCCGACGCCGTGCCTGCAGAGCCGCCCCAGGTGCTGCCGCTCACGCAGGCGGATCTGCTCAAGGCCCCCGACCTGAGCCTGTGGCGCCTGGGCCACTCCACCATGCTGCTCAAGCTGCAGGGCCAGTTCTGGTTGACCGACCCGGTGTTCTCCGAGCGCGCCTCGCCGTTCACCTTCATGGGCCCCAAGCGCTTCCACGCGCCGCCCATAGCCATCGACGAGCTGCCGCCCATCACCGGCGTGGTGCTGTCGCACGACCACTACGACCACCTCGACTACGACGCCATCCAGAAGCTTGCCCCCAAGGTGGCGCACTTTGTGACGCCCCTGGGCGTGGGCGACCGCCTGGTTGCCTGGGGCGTGCCCGCCGCCAAGGTGCAGCAGTTCGACTGGTGGCAGGGCACCACCATCGCCGGTGTGAAGCTGGTGGCCACGCCCGCCCAGCATTTCTCGGGCCGCGGCCTGTCGGACGGCAACCGCACGCTGTGGGCCTCGTGGGTGATCGAGGCGGGCCAAGGTGCCGATGCAACGCGCATCTTCTTCAGCGGCGACACGGGCTATTTCGACGGCTTCAAGGCCATCGGCGAGCGCTTTGGCCCGTTCGACCTGACCCTGATCGAAACCGGCGCCTACGACGCCCAGTGGCCCGACGTGCACATGCAGCCCGAGCAGAGCCTGCAGGCGCACCTGGACGTGAAAGGCCGCCATCTGATGCCCATCCACAACGGCACTTTCGACCTGGCGCTGCACGCCTGGACGGACCCGTTCGACCGCATCACCGCCCTGGCCGAAAAAGCCCATGTGCCCCTGGTCGCGCCGGTGATGGGCGAGCGCCTGGACATCCGCCAGCCTGCGTTGTCAAAGCAGTGGTGGAAAAAGTAGGTGGCATCCCCCTGAGTCGCCTTCGGCGCCTTCCCCCTTCTCTCGAATTGCTTTGCAATTCGGGAAGGGGGACACCGCCAGCGCGGCGGGGCGGCCCTTGCGCGGCGGTCGCTGGCCTGGTCAGCGCCCCCGGCGGCGGTCTATGGAGGCCAGATGTGCAATCACACGCGCGGCGCCCACGATCTCGGCCTCGCTGTAGCCCGCGTAGCCAAACAGCCAGCCCCGCCGCTGCGATTGCATGGCATAGCGAGACAGCGGCGCCAGCATCACCCCGGCCGTGAGTGCCTTGCGGCTCAGGGTCTCGTCGTCGCTGCCGGGCGCACTTTCCAGCAGCAGGTGCATGCCCCGGTCGCTGGGGGTAAGCTGCAGGGCACCATTGCTCGCGTCGGCCAAGGCATCGATCAGCACCTGCTGGCGCACCTGGTACAGCTCGCGCATCTGCCGCAGATGGCGCAGCAGATGGCCTTCGGCAATGAAGCGTGCGAGCACGGCCTGCGCATCGCCCGGTGCATGCCGGTCGGTGATGGCGCGGGCCATGGCAAAGGCCTCCACCAGCGCGGGCGGAACGATCACAAAGCCCAGGCGCAGGCCGGGGTGCAGGGTCTTGCTGAAGGTGCCCACGTACAGCACGCGCTCCGAGCCCGGCAGGCTGCACAGCGCGGGCACGCGCTGGGCCGCGCTGCCGTACTGGAATTCGCCGTCGTAGTCGTCCTCCACCACCCAGGCGTCGTGTGCGCGCGCCCAGTGCAGCAGGGCGTGGCGCCGCGCCAGGCCCATGCACGCGCCCGTGGGGAACTGGTGCGTGGGCGTGACCATGGCCATGCGCGCGCCGGGCCATTGCGCGGCGCCTTGTTCGATGCACAGGCCCTGCGAATCCAGCGCCACGGGCCGGGCCAGCACGCCATGGCCCAGCAGGCTGGCGCGGATGCCGGGGTAGCCCGGGTCTTCCACCAGCACCTCGTCGCCCGCGTCCAGCAGCAGCCGCGCAATGAGATCGATGCCCTGCTGCGAGCCCGAGCACACCACCACCTGCGCCGCATCGCAGCGGATGCCGCGCGACGCCCAGAGCCACAGCGCGACGGCCTGGCGCAGGTCGGGGTCGCCCGCCGGGTCCAGGTACTGCGCGCGGGCGCTGCGCTGGGCGGGGCTGGCCTGGCGCGCAAGGCGGTCCCACAGCGCAAATGGAAAGCGGTCCACCTCGGGCGCGCCAATGCGGAATGCCCGCGCCGCCACGTGGGGTGGCCGCCAGCGCGCAGCCGTCTCGGCAATGAGCTGCCCGCGCCGCGAGAGCCCGCGCGGCGGCGCCACCAGCCCCTGCGGGGGGGGTGTGCCTGCGGCCTGCGAGACATAGGTGCCGTCGCCTACACGCGCCTCCACATAGCCTTCGGCCTGCAGGCGCTGCACGGCCCAGAGCACCGTGTTGCGTGACACGCCCAGGCTGGCCGCCTGCTCGCGCGAGGGCGGCAGGCGCGTGCCCGCAGGCAGGCGGCCCTGCTCGATGGCGCTGCGCAGCTGCTCGTACACCTGCTGGCGCAGCAGGCCGGGGCTTGTGCCCTGGGCATTGGCTCTGGCAACGGGCAAGAATTGGCTCCTTCGATGCGGTTGCATGCTCATAAACTGAAGAACCATTGTAGAAAGACCCCGCCCATGGCCGAGCACCTCGCCACCGTCACCTGGACCCGTGGCACCGATGATTTTCTGGACAAGCGCTACCACCGCGCGCACCGCTGGCAGTTCGATGGCGGCGCCGTGGTGCCCGGCTCGTCCTCGCCGCATGTGGTGCCGCTGCCCTACTCCGACGCCGCCGCCGTGGACCCCGAGGAGGCCTATGTGGCCGCTTTGTCGAGCTGCCACATGCTGTGGTTCCTGGACTTCGCCTGCCGTGCGGGCTGGCGCGTGAACAGCTACACCGACGCCGCCGTGGGCACCATGGCCAAGGATGCCGAGGGCCGCCTGGTGGTGTCGCACGTGCAGTTGCGCCCCGTCACGCGCTTTGACGCGGCCCATGCGCCCACCGCCGCCCAGCTGGACGACCTGCACCACCGCGCCCATGCGTCGTGTTTTCTGGCCAACTCGGTCAAGACGCAGATCGACTGCGCGCCCGTGCTCGAAGTGGAAGGCGCCTGACCATGGCCAACCCCAACCGGCAATTCCAAGTCACCGATGCCGCAACGCTGCACGCGCTGGTGCATGCGCAGCCCCTGGCCACGCTGGTGGTGGCGCACGCAGGTGCGCAGCACGTCAACCACATCCCGCTGTACCTGGACCCGGCGCGCGGCCCCCACGGCACGCTGGTTGGCCACGTGGCCCGTGCCAACGGTGTGTGGCCGCTGCTGCCGCAAACGGCGGTGGCGGTGTTCCATGGGCCAGAGGCCTATGTGTCGCCCTCGTGGTACCCATCCAAGGCGCTCGACGGCAAACAGGTGCCCACCTGGAACTACGCCGCCGTGCACGCGCACGGCCGCTTGAGCGCGGTGGACGACCCGCAGCGCCTGCGCGCCATCCTGCACACCCTGAGCGAACGGCACGAAGCCCACCGCCCCGACCCCTGGCGCATCGACGATGCGCCGCCCGACTACATCGAGAAGCTGCTGCGCGCCATCGTGGGCATCGAGCTGGCGGTGGAGCGCTGGGAGGGCATCTGGAAGGTGAGCCAGAACCGCACCGACACCGACCGCGCAGGCGTGGTGCAGGGCCTGATGGCCGA
>CAYXSL010000261.1:0-5481 GCA_964466605.1 uncultured Verminephrobacter sp. | reverse complement strand
AGGTAGTTGACCATGGCGGCCAGCGTGGTGGACTTGCCCGAGCCCGTGGGACCGGTCACCAGCACCAGGCCGCGCGGCTTCAGGGCCAGGTCGCCAAAGATCTTGGGGGCGTTGAGCTGCTCCAGCGTGAGGATCTTGCTCGGAATCGTCCGGAACACGGCCGCCGCGCCCCGGTTCTGGTTGAAGGCGTTGACGCGGAAACGGGCCAGGCCTTCGATCTCGAACGAGAAGTCCACCTCCAGGAATTCTTCGTACGTCTTGCGCTGCGAGTCGCTCATGATGTCGTACACCATGGCATGCACCGTCTTGTGGTCCAGCGCATCGACGTTGATGCGCCGCACGTCGCCGTGGACCCGGATCATGGGCGGCAGACCGGCCGAAAGGTGCAGGTCGGAGGCCTTGTTCTTGACGCTGAACGCGAGCAGTTGGGTGATGTCCACGGAGTCCCTCTATCGTTTGGTACGCTTGCTAAACATTATGACCACGATTGCTAACAACCTCCAACAGGTTCTGGGCAGGATGGCGCAGGCGTGCACAGCCGCTGGGCGCGACCCCGACAGCGTCGGCCTGCTGGCCGTTTCCAAGACCTTTGGCGCTGATGCCGTGCTGGAGGCGGTGACCGCTGGCCAGCGCGCGTTCGGCGAAAACTACATCCAGGAAGGCGTGGACAAGATCGCCGCAGTGCGTGCTGCCTTGCCTGTGGGGCTTGCGCTGCAGTGGCACTGCATCGGCCCCATCCAGAGCAACAAGACTCGCCCCGTGGCCGAGCACTTCGACTGGGTGCACACGGTGGACCGCTCCAAGATCGCCGAGCGCCTGTCGGCCCAGCGCCCGGAGCACCTGCCGCCGTTACATATATGTATCCAGGTCAACATCGATGGTGGCCCCACCAAGTCGGGCGTGGCGCCAGCCGAGGCACTGGAGCTGGTGCGGGCTGTCGCAAAACTGCCACGCCTGGTGGTGCGGGGGCTCATGTGCATACCCGACCATGCTCCTGAATTTGAAGCGCAACTGGCAATCCACATGCGCGCAAAGGCACTTTTTGACCAAATTTCCGCACTGAAGGAACCGGGCCTGGCCCAGTTCGACACCTTGTCCCTGGGCATGACGGCCGACCTGGAGGCCGCCGTCCAGGCGGGCAGTACCCTGGTGCGCGTGGGCACCGGCATCTTCGGCGGGCGGACTTACCCCGCCGCCTGACGCCAGGAGCGCATCAACCCGCGAAGCGCGCCACGCAGTCCAGCGCGGCGGTCACATCCGCCTCGCTCACGTCCAGGTGCGTCACCCAGCGCAGCCGCGTGGCGCCGCCATACAGGCTGCTGGTCACCCGCACGCCGTTCTGTGCCAGCCAGGCCGTGAAGGCCGGAGCCACATCCGCATGCAGATCGGTGAACAGGATGTTGGTCTGCCAGGGCAGCACGGTGATCTTGTCTCTCAGCATGGGGTGGCTGCGGTGGGCTTCGGCCAGGCCCTGTGCCAGGCGGGCCAGGTTGGCGTGGTCATCGGCCAGGCGGCGCACATGGTGCTGCAGCGCATGGTGGCCCGCAGCGGCCAGCACCCCGGCCTGGCGCATGCCGCCGCCCAGGATCTTGCGCGTGCGCCGCGCCTGCCGGATGAAGTCGTGCGAGCCCAGCACCAGCGAGCCCACGGGCGCGCCCAGGCCTTTGCTCAGGCACAGCGACGCGGAATCAAAGTGGCGGCACAGCGCGCGCGCCTCGTCGTACACATCTGTGCCGTGGCGCGCGGCATTGGCCGTGGCGGCGTTGAACATGCGTGCGCCGTCCAGGTGCAGGGCCAGCCCCCGGCTGCGGGCCAGCTGGGCCACCTCGGCGATGTAGGCGGGCGGCAGCACCTGGCCGCCCGTGGTGTTCTCCAGCACCACCAGGCGGGTGCGCGCAAAGTGCGGGTCGTCGGGCTTGATGGCGGCCGCGATGTCGGCCACGCGCAGTGTGCCGTCGGGCTGGGTTTCCACCGGCTGGGGCTGGATGGAGCCCAGCACGGCCATGCCGCCCGCCTCCCAGCGGTAGGTGTGCCAGCTCTGGCCCACGATGGCCTCGTCGCCGCGCTGGCAGTGGCCCCACAGCGCGATCAGGTTGGTCTGCGTGCCCGAGGGCGCGAACAGCGCGGCCTCAAAGCCGAGCAGCTCGGCCGCATGCGCCTGCAGCGCGTTCACCGACGGGTCGTCGGCAAACACATCGTCGCCCAGCGGGGCCTTGAACATGGCCTCGCGCATGGCGGGCGTGGGCTGGGTGACGGTGTCGCTGCGAAAGTCGGGCATGGGCGTCCTGAAGGCAAAAGGTGCATCGTAGCGGCGGGCCGGGACGTTTGGCTGCTGCGGGGTTTCTTCGGGGCGGCGGCTGTCGCTTGTTTGCCAGGGAGGCATGCCGGTCGCCGCCAGAATGCAGCGCAACCCTTGCCATCCGTTGGGACCTCTGCATGACCGACACCCCCTTGTTCTCCAAAGTCCTGGTCGCCAACCGGGGCGAGATCGCACTGCGCACCGTGCGCGCCCTGCACGACCTGGGCATTGCCAGCGTGGCCGTGTATGCCGACGACGACGCCGCCAGCCCCCATGTGCAGGCGGCTGGTACCGCCGTGGCGCTGGGGGCCACGGGCCCGGCGGCGTACCTGGACGGCGCGCGCCTCATCGCCCTCGCCCAGGCGCAGGGCTGCGACGCCGTGCACCCGGGCTACGGATTCCTGAGCGAGCGAGCCGACTTCGCCCGCGCCTGTGTCGAGGCCGGGCTGCGCTTCGTCGGCCCCACGCCTGCGCAACTGGCGCTGTTCGGCGACAAGGCGCAGGCCCGCGCGCTGGCGCAGCAGCAGGGTGTGCCGCTGATGCCCGGCACGCAGGCGGCCGTATCTCTGGAAGAGGCCCAGGCATTCTTCGCGCAGCATGCCTATGCCGGCATCGTGATCAAGGCCATCGGCGGCGGTGGCGGGCGCGGCATGCGTGCGGTGGCGTCGGCCGATGACTTGCCCGCTGCCTACGCGCGCTGCCGCAGCGAGGCGCAGGCCGCCTTTGGTGTGGACGGCGTGTACGTGGAGCGCCTGATGGGCAACGCACGCCACATCGAGGTGCAGGTGCTGGGCGATGGGCGCGAGGTGATCGCGCTGGGCGAGCGCGAATGCACGCTGCAGCGGCGCTTTCAAAAGGTGGTGGAGATTGCGCCCAGCCCCTCGCTGCCTGACGCCCTGCGCACGCGCATCACCGACGCCGCGCTGTCCATGGCGCGCGCGGTGCAGTACGAAGGCCTGGGCACCTTCGAGTTCCTTGTGGACCTGGCGTCCAGCGACCTGCCCTTCGTCTTCATCGAATGCAATCCGCGCCTGCAGGTCGAGCACACCATCACCGAAGAGGTCACCGGCGTGGACCTGGTGCAGGCGCAGATCGCGCTGGCCGCGGGCCGCACGCTGCAGGACATTGGCCTCGACCCCGCCGCACCGCCCGCCGTGTTGGGCTTTGCGATTCAGTGGCGCATCAATGCCGAAACGCTCGATGCACAGGGCAACGCCACGCCTTGCAGCGGCACGCTCACCCGCTTTGACCTGCCTGCGGGCCCCGGCGTGCGCGTGGACACGCACGGCGCGGCGGGCGCCACGCCGTCGCCGCACTACGACACGCTGCTGGCCAAGCTCATCGTGCACACGCGCAGCCCGCGCTTTGCCGACGCACTGCGCCGCTCGCAGCGCGCGCTGGCTGAATGCCGCATTGAGGGCGTGGCCACCAACCTGGCGCTGCTGCAGGCGTTGGCCGCGCGGACCGAGATGGAAAGCCAGCAGGTGCACACACGCTGGCTGGAGTCAGCATTGCCACAATTGTTGAATGCTATTGAAAACATAGCTTTAGAGGCAATAGGAGAGCGCGGAGAAGGGCAAAAAACCTTGAAATCTGCCGCCCCGATACCCGCAGGCGCCGTGCTCGCCCCCATGCCCGCGCGCCTGGTGCAGCTCAGCGTGGCCGAGGGCGACGTGGTCGCCGCAGGCGCCGAGCTGGCCGTGCTCGAAGCCATGAAGATGGAGCACGTGCTGCTGGCACCGCATGCCGGCCAGGTGGGGGCGCTGCTGGCCGTGGCCGGGGGCTACCTGGTGCAGGGTCAGCCGATCCTGGTGCTGGCTGCAGCGGAAGGCGCAGCAGAGGCCGGGGTGCGGGGCAGCGCGGCACGCGACCCCGACCACATCCGCGCGGACTTGCAGCGTGCCATCGACCGCCACGCGTTCACCCTCGACGCCGCGCGGCCCGACGCCGTGGCCAAGCGCCACGCACAAGGCGGGCGCACCGCGCGCGAGAACATCGCCGACCTGTGCGACGACGGCAGCTTCATCGAATACGGCGCGCTCGCCATCGCGGCGCAGACGCGCCGCCGCAGCCTGGATGACCTGATTGCCAACACGCCCGCCGACGGCATGGTGACGGGCATCGGCGGCATCAACGGCGCACTGTTCGGGCCCGCGCCGTCCCGCGCCGTGGTCATGGCCTACGACGCCACCGTGCTCGCGGGCACGCAGGGCGCGCGCAACCACGCCAAGACCGACCGCATGCTGGGCATCGCCCTGGCGCAGAAGCTGCCGGTGGTGCTGTTTGCCGAAGGCGGCGGCGGCCGTCCGGGCGACACCGACATGCCCATCGTGGCCGGGCTGCACGTGCACACGTTTGCCCGCTACGCCGCGCTGTCGGGCCAGGTGCCGGTGGTCGGCATCGCGGCGGGGCGCTGCTTTGCAGGCAATGCCGCGCTGCTGGGCTGCAGCGACGTGATCATTGCCACACGCGCCAGCAACATCGGCATGGGCGGCCCGGCCATGGTCGAAGGGGGTGGGCTGGGCGTGTTCAAGCCCGAGCAGATCGGCCCGAGCCGCGTGCAGCATGCCAACGGCGTGATCGACGTGCTGGTCGATGACGAGGCCGGGGCGGTGCAGGCTGCGCGCCACTACCTGTCGTTCTTCCAGGGCCGCACAGCGCAATGGTCTGCGCCCGACCCGCGCCAGCTGCGCGCCGTGGTGCCCGAGAACCGCCTGCGCGTGTACGACACGCGCGCGGCGATGGCGGGCCTGGTGGACGAGGGCAGTTTGCTGTTGCTGCGCACTGGCTTTGGCGCGGGCATCCACACGGCGCTGGCGCGCATCGAAGGCCGCCCCGTGGGCCTGCTGGCCAACAACCCGCAACACCTGGGCGGCGCCATCGACGCAGACGCGGCCGACAAGGGCGCGCGCTTCATGCAACTGTGCAACGCGCATGGCCTGCCCATCGTGAGCCTGGTGGACACGCCCGGCTTCATGGTCGGCCCCGAGGTCGAAGCCACGGCCCAGGTGCGCCACGTGAGCCGCCTGTTCGTCACCGCCGCCAGCCTGCGCGTACCCACCTTCAGCGTGGTGCTGCGCAAGGGCTACGGCCTGGGCGCGATGGGTATGGCGGCCGGGGGTTTCCATGCTCCCGTGTTCACCGTGGCCTGGCCCACGGGCGAGTTCGGCGCCATGGGGCTC
>CAYXSL010000260.1:0-5481 GCA_964466605.1 uncultured Verminephrobacter sp. | reverse complement strand
CGCTGCCATTGCCCGCTGCATTGACGAGGTCGGCGTGGGTTTCATGTTCGCGCCCAACCATCACCCGGCCATGAAAAACGTCGCGCCCGTGCGCAAGGAACTCGGCGTGCGCACCATCTTCAACATCCTGGGCCCGCTGACCAACCCGGCCGGCGCGCCCAACATCCTGTTGGGCGTGTTCCACCCCGACCTCGTCGGCATCCAGGTGCGCGCGCTGCAGCGCCTGGGCGCCGAACACGCGCTGGTGGTTTACGGCCGCGACGGCATGGACGAAGTCAGCCTGGGCGCCGCCACGCTGGTGGGCGAGCTGAAAAACGGCCAGATCACCGAGTATGAAATCCACCCCGAGGACTTCGGCCTGTCCATGGCCAGCAACCGCGCGCTCAAGGTCGAAACGCCCGAGCAGTCGCGCGAGATGTTGATCGGCGTGCTCAAGGGCGAACCTGGCGCTGCGCAGGACATCGTCTGCCTGAACGCCGGTGTGGCGCTGTATGCGGCCAATGTGGCCGACTCCATCCCGGTCGGCATCGCCAAGGCCCGTGCTGCCATTGCATCCGGGGCTGCGCTGGCCAAGCTGGAGCAGATGGTCACGCGCACGCATGCGCTGGCCAGCGCTGCCGCGTGACCCCAACAACCAACCAGGTTTTCCCATGAGTGACATCCTCAACAAAATCGTGGCCGTCAAGCACGAAGAAGTGGCCGCCGCCCAAAAGCGCCTGCCGCTGCCCGCCATGCGCGCCGATGCCGAGAGCCGCGTGCTCACGCGCGACTTCGAAGGCGCGCTGCGTGCCAAGATCGCCAAGGGCCAGGCGGCGGTGATTGCCGAGGTCAAGAAGGCCAGCCCCAGCAAGGGCGTGCTGCGCGCCGATTTCGAACCGGCCGACATCGCCCAAAGCTACATGGAAGGCGACGGCAAAGTCAGCGCGGCCTGCCTGTCGGTGCTGACCGACCGGCAGTTCTTCCAGGGCCAGCCCGACTACTTGAAGCAGGCCCGCGCCAGCACCTTGCTGCCGGTGCTGCGCAAGGATTTCATGGTCGATGCGTACCAGATCTACGAATCGCGGGCCATGGGCGCCGATGCCATCCTGCTGATCGCCGCCTGCCTGGATGACGCGCAGATGGCTGACTTCGAGGCCATTGCCCGCAGCCTGGACATGGCCGTGCTGGTGGAGGTGCATGACCGCGCCGAGCTGGAGCGCGCGCTCAGGCTCAAGACCCCGCTGGTGGGCATCAACAACCGCAACCTGCGCACGTTTGAAGTCACGCTGGACACCACATTGGGCATGCTCAAGGATGTGCCTGCGGACCGTTTGCTGGTCACCGAGTCAGGCATCCTGAAACCCGCCGATGTGAAGACGATGCGCGACGCGGGTGTGCACGCCTTCTTGGTGGGCGAGGCCTTCATGCGGGCGGACGACCCGGGTCTGGCGCTTGCCAAGCTGTTTGCCTGAGGGGATTGAATACTATTGTTTTGATAGCTGGTAGCGCTTGTCCATAGCGCGCAGAATGCCTTTTTAAGCATGAATTCACCTGCACAAACCGCCACCCAGTTGCAGAGCGCCGATCCGGCTGCGTGGCCCGTAGCGCCCGGCTGGCAGCCGTTGGTGGACGCCTTCTTTGCGGGCGCGCGGGGCCAGGCGTTGCAGGGGTTTCTGCAATCGCGGCTTGCTGCCGGGGCGGTGGTTTTCCCGCCCCAGCCGCTGCGCGCACTGGAGCTGACGCCGCCCGACGCCGTGCGGGTGGTCATCCTGGGCCAGGACCCGTACCACGGCCGGGGGCAGGCCGAGGGGTTGGCATTTTCCGTCGCGCCGGGGGTGCCGCTGCCGCCGTCGCTGCGCAACATCTTCAAGGAGATGCAGCGTGACCTGGGCACGGCCTTTCCGCCCATGCCCGAGCCGGGCGGCAGCCTGGTGAAGTGGGCGAAAAACGGCGTGCTGCTGCTCAACACCGGCCTCACGGTGGAAGAGGGCCAGCCCGCCAGCCACGCGGGCAAGGGCTGGGAGGCGCTCACCGACGCCGTGATCCGCCATGTGGCCGAGGGCCCACGCCCGGTGGTGTTCATGCTCTGGGGCTCACATGCGCAGTCCAAGCGTGCCTTCATCCCCCAGGACCGGGGGCATCTGGTGCTCACGTCCAACCACCCCTCGCCGCTGTCGGCGCTGCGCCCGCCCGTGCCGTTCATTGGCAACGGGCACTTTGGCAAGGCGCGCGACTTCCGCCAGCAGCACGGCTATTGATACGGATTCGCGGTCGATCCATCAGAGGGAATCGTTCGGGCTTGTCGAAGCCTCGCGCAGCGCTTCGACAAGCTCAGCGTGAACGGATTTTTTTGAATGCGTACCGGTATGAGGCGTCGTTGGCGATGCCGGCTACCAGGGCCCCGGCAGCCGCTCCTTGAGCAAATCCATGAACGCCTGCACGGCCACCGGCAGGCTGCGGCCTGCCAGGGTCTGCACCTCCAGATCGCGCAGGTCCATGCCCGCATCGCTGATGGGCAGGGCCACGATGGCGCCTGCGGCCACCAGGTGGCGCGCCGCGATCTCGCTGGCCACCGACAGCCCGCCGCCATGCGCCACAAAGTTGAGCACCGTCTTGGCGTGGTTGCTGATGAGCACGGCGCTGAGCTGCAGGCCCTGGCGGCTGCAGACGATGTCGATCATCTGGCGCACCGTGGTCTCGGCCGGGGGCAGGGCCAGTGGGTAGGCGGCCATCTGCGCCAGCGTGACGCTGCCAGCGCCCGCCAGTGGGTGGCCGGGCGGGACCAGGGCCAGCACGGGCGCAGTCTGGCGGTAGGCAACCTCGATGCCCTTGTGGGGCGACCGGCTGAAGCACAGGCCGATGTCGGCCGCGCCGCTGCGCACCGCGTCGGGCACCTGGGCCGTGGGCAGTGCGATCACGCTGAACTGGATGCCGGTGTGGGTGCGCTGAAACTCCACACACAGGCGTGGCACCAGCTCGTTGGCAAACGCGTCCGACGTGGCCAGCCGCACCTGCCCGGCGCGCAGGCCCTGCAGCGCGCCGATCTCGCCCAGCGCGCGCTCGGCGTCCAGCACGGTGCGGCGCGCGTGCACGGCCAGGATCTCGCCCGCGGCCGTGAGCACCATGCCGCGCGGGTGGCGCTCGAACAGCGGCGTGCCCAGCTGCGCCTCCAGCCCCGCGATCTGGCGGCTCAGCGCTGAGGCCGCCACATGCAGCCGGGCCGAGGCCTCGGTGAGCGAGCCGCTTTCGGCCACTTCCAGAAAGTAGCGCAGCGTGGTGTCTTGCAGCAGGTGGGCGCGCATCGGTGGCGGGTTCTCCAAACGAGGCCGCAGTATGCGCCGGTTTGCCGCTGTGGCAAAGCAGCTTGCCGAAATGCTGGTGGTCAAGCAAGGCGTGCCTTCCTAAGATGGCTTCCCTCTTTGTGTTGTCCGACTTCTTTGCTGGAGTGCTGCGTATGCGTCTACTTTCCTGGGGCCGTGGTGTCTGGGGCCTGGCCGGCCTTTTGGTGCTGGCGTCTGCCGCACACGCGCAAGCGAATTGGCCGGACCGCCCCGTGCGGGTGATCGTGCCCTTCCCCGCCAGCGGCGCGACCGACCTGGTGGCCCGCACCGTTACCCAGCGCGTCGCGGCCGACCTGGGGCAGCAACTGGTGGTGGACAACAAGCCCGGCGCTGGCGGCACCCTGGGCACGGCCGAGGCGGCCAAGGCCGCACCCGACGGCTACACCCTGCTGCTGACCACGAGCAGCACACATGCCATCTCGCCCCACCTCATGCCCAAGCTGGCTTATGACCCGCGCAAGGACTTCACGCCCGTGGCCCATGTGGCCGACGCACCCAGCGTGCTGCTGGTCACCAACTCGCTGCCGGTCAAGACCGTGGGCGAGCTGATTGCCTACGCCAAGGCCCACCCCGGCAAACTCAACTACGCCACCAGCGGCAACGGCACCATCGTGCACCTGAACACGGCCGCTTTCAGCGCCCAGGCGGGTGTGGAGATGACGCACATCCCTTACAAGGGCACGGCGCTGGCTATCCCTGATCTGATCGCCGGGCAGACGCATGTGCTGTTTGACTCGCTGCCCACGGGCATGCCCCACGCCAAGGCCGGGCGCCTGCGCGCGCTGGCCGTGACCAGCGAAAAGCGCAGCACCCTGGTGCCCGAGCTGCCCACGCTGGCCGAATCCGGCCTGCCCGGCTATTCGTCGGTGACCTGGTTTGGTGTGTACCTGCCTGCGGGCGCGCCGCCCGCCTTGGTCGATCGCATTCATAAGGCCTTTGCCAAGGCCGTGCAGGCGCCCGAGGTGGCCGAGAGCCTGGCCAAGCTGGGCGTGGAGCCCGCCGCACCGCGCACGCCCGCGCAGTTCGGGTCCATGGTGCAGGCGGACAGCAACCGCTGGGCCACGGTGATCCGGCAGCACAAAATAACCCTGGAGTGACATCCCCCGGCACCGGATGGCTTTCAAACAACTACAGAGCCGTTCACGCTGAGCTTGTCGAAGCGCCGCGAAAGGCTTCGACAGGCTCAGCCCGAACGGATTGGGCAGGAGCCGCTTTCGGCCCCTTCCCTGAGAGAACGACCCCTTGGTGCGGGGCGGCCCTTCCTCGGTGTCTCTCGCTTTCGGCAGCGTCAGTTTCAAGCGGTCCGCCCTGTGCGGGCAACAGACTCAGAACCCTATGACTACCCCATCCCTCGACTGGTCCCTTCCCTACGCCTCCAACCGCAGCGCGGTCATGGGGCGCAACGTGGTCTCCGCCTCGCAGCCGCTGGCGGCGCAGGCGGGTCTGCGCATGCTGCTGGCGGGCGGCAACGCGGTGGACGCCGCCATTGCTGCGGCCATGGCGCTCACGGTGGTCGAGCCCACGGGCTGCGGCATCGGCAGTGACGGCTTTGCCATCGTGTGGGACGGCAAGGAGCTGCACGGGCTCAATGCCTCGGGCCGCTCGCCCGCCGCCTGGACGCCGGAATATTTCGACAAACTGGGTGGTATCCCCGAGACGGGCTGGAACGCCGTCACTGTGCCCGGTGCCGTGTCGGCCTGGGTGGCACTGTCCAAGCGCCTGGGCAAGCTCCCGTTTGCGCAGCTGGCCCAGCCCGCCATCGACTACGCGCGCAACGGCTTTCCCGTGTCGCCCACCATCGCCCACCTGTGGGCGCTGGGCGCGGCCAAGCTGGGAACGCAGCCGGGGTTTGCCGAGTGCTTCATGCCCGAGTCCCTGGGCGGCCGTGTGCCCCAGGCGGGTGAGATTTTCCGCAGCGAAGCGCACGCCCGCACGCTGGAGCTGATCGCCGAGACCGAGGGCGAGGCCTTCTACCGGGGCGTGATCGCCGAGCGCATCGCCGCCCATTCGCAGGCCAACGGCGGCGCGATGACGCTGGCCGATCTGGCCGCGCACCAGGCCGACTGGGTGGGCACCATCCAGCAGCGGTTTGGCGATTCGGTGATCCACGAGATCCCGCCCAACGGCCAGGGCATTGCCGCGCTGATGGCGCTGGGCATGC
>CAYXSL010000259.1:0-5552 GCA_964466605.1 uncultured Verminephrobacter sp. | reverse complement strand
GCATGAGCACGCCCATGGTCAGCACCACCATCGAGATGCCGTCCAGAAAGCAGCCGAGGATGATGTAGAAAACGGCCAGTGCCACGATGAGCTGAGCCTGGTTCAGGCCCAGGGAGGCAATCCATTCCGCCAGGTGGCGCGGCAGGCCGATGTAGCCCATGGCCAGCGTGAGGAAGGCGGCCCCCGCCAGGATCAGCGCGATCATGCAGTACAGGCGTGTGGCGCCCATCAGCGAGTCCTTGAACGTGCTCCAGTTCATCGAGCCCTGCACGGCCGACAGCACCAGCGAGCCGACCACGCCCACGGCCGCTGCCTCGGTGGCAGTGGCAAAGCCGGTGTAGATGCTGCCCAGCACGGCCGCGATCAGCAGCACCACGGGGATCAGGCTGCGCGACTCTGCCAGCTTCTGCGCGAAGCTCATGCGCACATCGGCCGCAGGCACTTGCTCGGGGTGGCGCAGCGCCCACAGCATGATGTAGCCCGAGAACAGCGCTGCCAGCAGAATGCCCGGCAGCACGCCCGCGATGAACAGCTGCGAGATCGAGACCTCGGCCGACACGCCATAGACGATCATGATGATCGAGGGCGGAATCAGCAGGCCCAGCGTGCTGGCCCCGGCCAGCGTGCCCACCACCATGTGCTCGGGGTAGCCCCGGCGCGTCAGCTCGGGCAGCGTCATCTTGCCGATGGTGGCGCAGGTGGCGGCGCTCGAACCCGACACGGCGGCAAAGATGGTGCAGCCCACCACGTTGGTGTGCAGCAGGCGGCCCGGCAGCGCCTGCACCCACGGGGCCAGGCCCTTGAACATGTCTTGCGACAGCCGGGTGCGGAACAGGATTTCACCCATCCAGATGAACAGCGGCAGGGCCGTGAGCGTCCAGCTGGAGGCGCTGCCCCAGATGGTGACGGCCATGGCATCGCCTGCAGGGCGTGCCGAGAACAGTTGCATGCCGATCCAGGCAACGCCCGAGAGGGTGAGCCCGATCCATACGCCGCTGCCCAGAATCAGGAACAGCGACAGTACGAGCAGGCCGGTTATGGCGAGATCACTCATGGTTGGTAATGCCCGGTTTTTTATTCATTGCGCAGGGCTTCGCCAGAGGCGGTGTCGGCGCGTTTGCCCATCATCTCCAGCACCAGCTCGTCGATGAAGGCGATGGCCAGGATCACGGTGCCCACGGCCATGGCGATCTGCGGAATCCACAGCGGTGTGGCGTCGCTGCTGGTGGAGATATCGTGAAACTCGTGCGACTGCCAGGCCAGCTTGCAGCTGTACACCGCAAACAGCGCGGCCAGCAGCGTGGCAATGGCGAGCGCCCAGATCTCGAAGGCCTTTTTCGCGCCACCCTTCAGGAAGTTGAGCAGCAGCGTGACGCGGATATGTTCACCGCGCTTCAAGGTGTGGGCCAGCGCCAGAAAACCCGCTGCGGCCATCAGGTAGCCCGCATAGGCATCGGTGCCCGGCACATGGAAGTGGAACTGCCGGCTGGCGATGGACAACAGCACCATGCCCAGCAGGCCGACCATAAAAAGCGCCGCCAGGGCGGCGGCGCTGTCGTACAGAAAGTCCAGCAGACGACGCATTGCGTGGGTGCCCGGGCTTACTTGCGGTAGGCGTCGATGAGCGCCTTGCCTTCAGGACCGGCCTTGTCCAGCCATTCCTTGAGCATGGTGTCACCCACCTTGGCCATGTCGGCCTTCAGTGCGGCCGGTGGGGTCACCACATCCATGCCGTTGGCCTTGAGCTTGGCGATGGTGTCGGTGTTGACCTTGGCGCTGTTGGCCCAGCCACGCGCTTCGGCATCCGCACCGGCCTTGAGCAGGGCGTCCTGGCTGGGCTTGTCGAGTGCGTCGAACGCCTTCTTGTTCACCAGCACGGCGTTCTTGGGCAGCCAGGCCTGGGTGTCGTAGTAGAACTTGAGGTGCTCGTACAGCTTGCTGTCCACACCGGTGGCGCCCGAGGTCATGGTCGATTCGACCACGCCCGTGGCCAGTGCCTGCGAGAACTCTGCGGCCTGCACCGTCACAGGCTGCGCGCCCACCAGCTCGGCAATGCGGGCGGTGGCGGGGCTGTAGGCGCGCCACTTGATGCCCTTGAGGTCGGCGGCCGAGGCCAGTGGCTTCTTGGTGTAGATGCCTTGCGGGGGCCAGGCCACGGCGTACAGCAGCACCATGCCTTGCTCGGCCAGCTTCTTTTCGAGGAAGGGCTTTTGCGCGGCGTAGAGCTTCTTGGAGGCGTCGTAGCTGTCGGCCAGGAAGGGCAGGCCGTCCACGCCAAACAGCTGCCATTCGTTCTGGAAGTTGGCCAGCAGGATCTCGCCCATCTGCGCCTGGCCGCCTTGCACCGCGCGCTTGATTTCGGGGGCCTTGAACAGTGCGGCGTTGGCATGCACCGTGATCTTGAGCTTGCCGGCCGTGGCCTTGTCCACATCGCTGGCCAGCTGCACCATGTTCTCGGTGTGGAAGTTGGTGGCGGGGTAGGCGGCGGCCAGGTCCCACTTGGTCTGGGCGAATGCCGAGGTGGCAGACAGGCCCGCCGCCAGGGTCAGGGCGAGTGCGGTCACGGGGAAGATTCGACGCTTCATGGATATTGCTCCGCAAGGTTGGATGTAACAAATCAATGTATCGGAAGACGGCCAGATTGCGATAGGTGTTTTGCCTAAACGCTGACAAATTGCCAACAAATTACCATCGACTTGCCTACAATGCCCCATGCATATCCCGTGCCAATGACAGAACCCCCAGGCCTGAACCCGCCATGAAATCTGACGCCAAGCCCAAGGCCAAGTCCGTGCTTCCACCCAAAGCCGACTCAGGCCCCATCGTGTCGTCGGCACACCTGGTGTCTGCGCAAAGCGCGGAGATGAGCGAATTCGAATTCGGCCTCATCGTGGCGGGCAATGCGTTCCACCGCTGGGTGGTGCACTGCATGGCGGCGGCGGGGCTCAAGGATCTGACGCCGCTCGATGTGGTGGTGCTGCACCATGTCACGCACCGCGCGCGCGACAAGCGCTTGGCCGACATCTGTTTCATCATGAATGTGGAGGACACGCACCTGGTGAACTACTCGCTGAAAAAGCTGCAGACCCTGGGCGTGGTGGCCTCGCAGAAGAACGGCAAGGAAGTCACCTACGCTGCCACCGACACGGGCCGCGCCTATGTGCAGCGCTACCGCGAGATCCGCGAGAGCTGCCTCATCGACGCCCTGAAGGCCGACGACGCGCTCAACCGCGACATCGGCGAGCTGGCCCGGTTGCTGCGTGTGCTGTCGGGCATGTACGACCAGGCGGCGCGCTCGGCCGCGTCGTTGTGATGCTGGCGGCCTGCGTGGCCTATGAGCCTGTATGGCTCCAAAATCTGAATAAAAATTGGCTCTTGCGCGCGACTGTAAAGCGCTGGTAGCTATCAAATGAGTAGCATTGATATGTCCAACCAACCCTCTCCCATGTCCCGCTGGCAGTTCTGGATCGACCGGGGCGGCACCTTCACTGACGTGGTGGGCAAGCGCCCGGACGGCAGCCTGGTCACGCACAAGCTGCTGTCCGAGAACCCCGAGCAGTACAAAGATGCCGCCGTGGCGGGTATCCGCCATCTGCTGGGCCTAGCGCCCGGCGAACCGGTAACCCCGGCGCTGGTGGAGTGCGTGAAGATGGGCACCACCGTGGCCACCAACGCGCTGCTGGAGCGCAAGGGCGAGCCCACGCTGCTCATCACCACCAAGGGCTTCAAGGACGCGCTGCGCATCGCCTACCAGAACCGCCCGCGCCTGTTTGACCGCCACATCGTGCTGCCCGAGCTGCTGTACGAGCGCGTGATCGAAGCGCAGGAGCGTGTGGGCGCACAGGGCGAGGTGATCGAGCCGCTGGACGAGGAGCACCTCAAGGAACGCCTGTGGGCCGCGTATGACGCGGGCCTGCGCAGTGCAGCCATCGTGTTCATGCACGGCTACCGGTTCGCGGCACACGAAGAAGCTGCCGCCCGCATTGCGCGCGAGGCGGGCTTCACGCAGGTGAGTGCATCGCACGCTACCAGCCCCATGATGAAGCTGGTGAGCCGGGGCGACACCACCGTGGTGGATGCGTACCTGTCGCCCATCCTGCGTCGCTATGTGGACCAGGTGGCGAGCGAAATGCCGGGCGTGAAGCTGTTCTTCATGCAGTCGTCGGGCGGCCTCACGGACGCGCAGGTGTTCCAGGGCAAGGACGCGATCCTGTCGGGCCCTGCGGGTGGCATCGTCGGCATGGCCCGCACCGCCGGTTTGGCAGGCCACGACAAGGTCATCGGCTTTGACATGGGCGGCACCAGCTCCGACGTGAGCCACTACGCGGGCGAGTTCGAGCGCGAGTTCGAGACCCAGGTGGCGGGCGTGCGCATGCGCGCGCCCATGATGAGCATCCACACCGTGGCGGCCGGTGGTGGCTCTATCCTCGGTTTTGACGGCGCGCGCTTCCGCGTCGGCCCCGAGAGCGCGGGCGCCAACCCTGGCCCCGCCAGCTACCGCCGGGGCGGCCCGCTGGCCGTGACCGATGCGAACGTGATGGTGGGCAAGATCCAGCCCGCGCATTTCCCCAAAGTGTTTGGCCATGCGGCCAACGAGGCGCTGGATGGCGACGCGGTGGCGCAGAAATTTGGCGACCTTGCCACACAGACCGGGCGCCAGGCCGAGGATGTGGCCCATGGCTTCATCCAGATCGCCGTGCAGCAGATGGCCAATGCCATCAAGAAGATCAGCGTGGCGCGCGGGTATGACGTGACACGGTACACACTGCAGTGTTTTGGCGGCGCGGGCGGCCAGCATGCGTGCCTGGTGGCTGACGCTTTAGGCATGACGCGCGTGTTTGTGCACCCGCTGGCGGGTGTGCTCAGCGCCTACGGCATGGGCCTGGCGGACCAGAACGTGATCCGCGAACAAGCGGTGGAAACCAAGCTCGTGCCCGAAGCGCTGGCAGGCATCGAAGCCACGCTGGAGCAACTGGCCACCACCGCAGGCACCGAGCTGGAGCGCCAGCAGTCGGGCAGCAGCACCGCTGTGGTGCACCGCCGCGTGCATGTGCGCTATGAGGGCAGCGATTCGGCGCTCATCGTGCCGTTTGGGTCGATGCCCGAGATCACCGCCGCGTTCGAGAACGCCTACCGCCAGCGTTTTGCGTTCCTCATGCAGGGCAAGGGCCTGGTGGTGGAAGCCGTGTCGGTCGAGGCGGTGGTGCCCGGCGATGCACCCGTGGAGCCGCGCCACGCGCTGCAGCCTGCGCGTGAAGTGCCGCGCCGCAGCACCGTGCGCATGTACACGGGTGGTGTGGATGGCATCGCTGCCTGGCACGACGCCGCCCTGGTGGTGCGCGAGGACCTGCGCCCCGGCGACGTGATCCCCGGTCCGGCCATCATTGCCGAGAAGAACGCCACCACCATCGTGGAGCCGGGCTGGGAGGCTGCACTGACCGACCTGGACCACCTGCTGCTCAACCGCCGCGTGGCGCGCGCCGTGCAGCATGCCGTGGGCACCACGGTGGACCCGGTGCTGCTCGAAGTGTTCAACAACCTGTTCATGAACA
>CAYXSL010000258.1:0-5574 GCA_964466605.1 uncultured Verminephrobacter sp. | reverse complement strand
ATCTGGGTTTCCATCCAGCTATTCTGATGCCACTGGAGCTAAATAGATACCCCTTATAAATATACAGTTATTTGAGGCTGCATGCCTGCTTTTCGGCCTTGCCGGCAGGCGGGCACGCTCCCCTGCCCTGCCCGCTCCTTGACCACCGGCCACGCAACATCAAATGCCCGCGCACGGCAGTGCGAGATTCGCGATGGTCTACAGTCCCGCGCTTTGTCACAACCATCCCAGAGGTACTGCCATGGCGCGCAAGCCCCAGATCATCCTGTCGTCGCTCGACGTTGACCGCATCGAGGCCCTGCTGGCCGCGATTCCGGCCAGCGTCTTTCCAGGCAAGGCGGATCTACAGGCAGAGCTTGACCGGGCGGACATGGTGCCGCCCGAGGAGATCCCACCCAATGTCGTGACCATGAACTCCACCGTGCAGTTCTCCATTCTGGAGACGGGCAAGGAGTTCTGCCTGACGCTGGTCTACCCCCGCGACGCGGATGGCACCGCAGACCGCATCTCGATCTTCGCGCCCGTGGGCAGTGCCCTGCTGGGCCTGGCGGTGGGCGATGAACTGGCCTGGCCCGGGCCGGGCGGCAAGTCGATGACGGTGCGGGTGAAGGACATCCTGTACCAGCCCGAGAGCGCTGGCGAACTGCACCGGTGAATTCGGCCCCCTGAGCGGCTGCGCCGCTTCCCCCCGCTCTCGCAGCGCTGCGCTCTGCGGGCAGGGGGACGCAGCCCTCGCGGCGGGGCGGCCCTTGCCTGGCTGCCCTGGCCTTTGGGCGCGCCAGTCTCTGAGGTGATGGGGTAACAGGAGCCTCCTGGAGCGCTGGGCGCCGCCTGTTCCCAGTGAACCCCGCCAGGATGGCGTGGGTGCCATGGATTGGGGTGGTGCAAAGCGCCGTGAGCCGCGACAATGGCAGCCGCCATGACCACACCGCCCGCACCGCACGCGCAAGACCTGCCGCCGACCATCGACCCGTTCGACCCAGACTCCACCCTCGCCTTCCAGAGCCGCATGGAGCGGGCGCCCGAGTGGTTCTGCTCTTTCCTGGCGGGCAACAGCCGCGAGAAAAGCCGGCTCAAGCGCGAGATGGCCACCATGAAGGGATCGGTGGTGTGGCTGGTGCAGCAGCGCCGCCAGGGCAACTGGACGGCCGATGAACGAGCCCATCTGCGCGACGTGATGCGCTCGGCATCGTCTGTGAGCCCCTACCTGTTCATCTGGGTGGTTCCGGGCTCGATGCTGATCCTGCCTTTTATGGCCTGGTTTCTGGACCGGCAGCGCAAGCGGCGGGAGCGCAAGCTGCAGCGCTAAGCGCTTTTTGGCGGGCCCTCAGGCCCAGTTGCTGGACACAGCCACCAGCATGCCAGCGCCCACCAGCCCCGCTTGCCAGCGCAAGGCAGTGGACCAGGTGGGCACATGCTGCTCCACCCGCAGATACAACAGGCGCCCGGCAGCGAGGGACAGCAAAAACGCCAGCAGCATGCCCAGCGCATTGAGCACCGGCGACGCAGGCCACAGGTGGCTGACCACCGCATTGACCAGCAGGCACACGGCAAAGTGCACAAGGAAGATGGAGTAGGACATTTGCCCCACGCGCACCAGCGGCGCAAAGCCCCCCCAGCCACGCACACGCTCGGACCGCAGCGCCAACGCCAGGCACAGCGCCGTGACCAGCGCCACCGCAATGCGCCCCCGGAAGTCCACGGCCAGGGCCACCCCGCCCAGCAGCACCATGGTGCCCAGCCACCCCGACGGGTGGGGCGAGCGCACGGCCCAGAAGGCCAGCATGCCCAGGCCATAGGCGCCAAAAAAGTAGATCGCCCACATGTCGAGCCCCGCCACCCGATTGAAGCCCCACAGCGATGCGGCCACCCCGGCAACGATGATCCCCCGGGCCAGCTCGGCCCTGTGCCGCGACACCCACGCACCCGGCAGACTTCGGACGCCCGCCCAGACCAGCACGCTCAGTGCAAACAGCTGGAAATCGATAGCCACATACCAGACCCCGGCCGACAATGCGCCCTCGCCCACGATGTCCTGCAAGAGCAGGGCGTTGGCCAGCAGCTGCGCCAGGGTCGGTTCCTCGGGCACCGAAGGGTGGGCCATCCAGTGCCGCACCAGCGCAGCCACCACCACGGTCAAGAGCAGCGCCACCGCATAGGGCACCACCAGCCGCACAAAGCGCTTGGCGACCGCGTTGCCTCCATGATCAAACCGGGCCACACCCTGCGGGGCCAGGCTGGCGGCAGCGAGGTAGCCGCCCAGCACCAGGAACACCTGCACCGCCATGCGCCCATAGTCATACAGCCACGCCATCAACGCCGGTGCCAGGGGCTGGGCGATGTCCGACATGGGGCCATAAAAGGCCAGGTGGTGCCAGACGATGGTGATGCACGCCATGGCCTTGACCATGTCGATCAGGGGCGTGCGGGAGGGGGAGGACGACATGGCTGCGCGGGGTCGGTGAGGTGCCGGGGGTGGAGGGCTGCCAAGGCCACAAAGGGCCGCAACAGCAGGCAAAAACCTCTATTGTCCTCTGTCCGCGCAATTTATGGGCAACCGCCCTGCGCTTGGCGCGACACCCACCTGTTCCACGCGGGCCCGCGCGCGCGTCCAGACTCAATACCGCAGGCTTCCTTCCGCATCCACAATCGCCAGCTCGACGTAGGTGGAGCCGTTGTGGCTCTTGGGCGAATACTTCACGCTGAAGCGGCCGAACGAGATTTCGCCCGCGTCTTCCATGGTCTTGGTGAACGATTCGGTGGTCAGGTTGCGCCCGGTGCGCCGCAGCCCCTCCACCAGCAGGCGCGCGTGCACAAAACCTTCGAACTGCGACGCAGACGGTTGTGCCGTGGGCGACTTGGCGCGCAGCAGGCCCAGGTACTCGGCCACCACCGGGATGGTGGTGTTGCGCAGCGACGGCATGATCTGCGCGAGGATGATGCCGCGCGCCTTGTCCTTGAGTTCGCGGTTGATCACATCCAGGCTGGCGACCGAGAACCCGTAATAGGCAGGCCGCGCGGCCGTGGCCTGCACGGCCTTGACATAGTGCGTGAAGGTGGTGCCCGCCGTGGCCACGATCACTGCCTGGGGCTGCGCCTTTTCGGTGGCGGCGGCCGCAGCGGCAAAGTCGGGTTGTTTGGGGTCCACCTTGATCTCGGCGATGAAGGGCAGCTTTTCATCGTCCGAAGCTTTCTTCAGTTCGGCGGCCAGGGTCTTGCCCAGGCCATCGTCCTGGTAGAACACCGCCACGCGGTTGATGCCCTGCTGGCGCATCTGCGAGACGATTTTGCTGGCCTCGCTGGCATAGCCCGCGCGCACATGGAACACATGGGGGTTGAAGGTTTCGCGGAACACCGAGGCGCCGGTGACCGGGCCGAACAGCGGCGTGCGGTGCTCCTTGATCAGCGGCAGGATGGCAGCCGTCTGCGCCGTGCCGGTGCTGTTGTAGATCATGAAGACCTTGTCGGCCTCCAGCAGCTGGCGGGTGTTTTCCACCGCCTTTTGCGGATCGAAGCCGTCGTCCAGCGTGGTGTAGCGGATCATGCGGCCATGCACCCCGCCCTGCGCGTTCACGGCGTCGAACATGAGCCGCGAGCCCTCGCCATACTGCGCCGTCTGCGGGCCCAGCGGCCCCGACAGCACGGCCGACGCCCCGAGACGGATCTCGTCGGCGGTCACGCCCTCATTGCGGGCATGGCCCAGCCCGGCAGCACACAAGGCCGCCAGCAGCACTACGGAAGAACGAACCATGGACGCACCCACCTTGCAAAGAATGTGCTGAAGTAGCCACCAAAGCAGGTTTGCTTTGGTTATTTTTCATCACCATTATCCGCAGGCACCAGGGCCGACTTATGGGGGTTTGCCCTTGCGTGAAGGCATCCAAAACGGCTTCCCCCACCGTGCGCGTGACGCGCTGGGTGGGCGAAGCCGGAGTCATTCGGGCCGCCACCACCCGATGCAACTTGCGTGGGCGATGGCCGAAAAACAGAGGATCAGCGCAGCATCACAGCTTGAGGCGCGCGCGCGCCGCTTCGTACTCGCTGCGCAGCCTGGCCACCAGCTCGGCCGTGCTGGTCACGGCGTTGATGGCGCCAATGCCCTGGCCGCAACCCCAGATGTCCTTCCAGGCCTTTTTGGCGTCGCCGCCAAAGTTCATCTTGCTCGGGTCGGACTCAGGCAGGTTGTCCGGGTCCATGCCTGCGGCACGGATCGACGGCGCCAGGTAGTTGCCGTGCACGCCGGTGAACAGGTTGCTGTAGACGATGTCGTCCGAGCTGCCTTCCACGATGGCCTGCTTGTACGCATCGCTGGCGCGCGCCTCGTGCGTGGCGATGAAGGCCGAGCCGATGTAGCCGAAGTCCGCCCCCATGGCCTGCGCGGCCAGCACCGCGTCGCCGCTGGCGATGGAGCCGCTCAGGGCTACGGGGCCGTCGAACCACTGGCGGATCTCCTGGATCAGCGCAAACGGGCTCTTCACGCCCGCATGGCCGCCCGCACCCGCGGCCACGGCGATCAGGCCGTCGGCGCCCTTTTCAATCGCTTTTTTCGCAAACTTGTTGTTGATGATGTCGTGCAGCACCACACCACCCCAGGCATGCACGGCCTGGTTCACGTCCTCGCGCGCACCCAAAGAGGTGATGATGATCGGCACCTTGTACTTGGCGCAGACCTGCATGTCGTGCTCCAGCCGGTCGTTGCTCTTGTGCACGATCTGGTTGATGGCAAAGGGCGCGGCGGGTTTGTCGGGGTTTGCCTTGTTGTAGGCGGCCAGGGTCTCGGTGATCTCGGCCAGCCATTCGTCGAGCAGCTCGGCAGGGCGGGCGTTGAGTGCGGGCATCGAGCCCACCACACCGGCCTTGCACTGCTCGATCACGAGCTTGGGGTTGCTGATGATGAACAGCGGCGAGCCGATGACAGGCAGCGACAGGTTTTGCAGCACGGGAGGCAGTTTGGACATGGCAACAACTTCCAGAACAAGAAATTAGGATGAAATGGGCTGCTACCGCCTGACAGGCAAGCGTTAGAAGCTATTATTTTTATAGCACCCCTGCAAAACGGGGTGCGTCTCCTCACAACACGCTCGTCACGCCTCAGAAGGCATCGAGCGCCAGCTCGGTCACGCTGGCCGCACCTTCCACAATGCTGTCGCGCAGGCCGGGGGCCTTCACCAGGATGTGGTCGGCGTAGAACTGCGCGGTGGTGATTTTTGCGCGCATGAAGGCCTGGTCCTGTCCCTTTTGCAACAGCTCCTGCGCCACCAGCAGGCTGCGCGCCAGCTGCCAGCCCGCCACCACATTGCCCGCGAGCATCAGGTAGGGCACGCTGCCCGCAAACACGGCGTTGGGCTGGGCCTTGGTGTTGCCGGCCACGAAGTCGATCACTTCGAGCAGCGCCTTGCGGGCTGCGGCCAGGCGCTTGGCCACGGCCAGTGCGGCGGGGGTGCCGCTGGCCAGCAGGTCGGCTTCGGTCTTTTCGATCTGCGCGGCAATGCCCTTGGCTGTCTGGCCGCCGTCGCGCGCCGTCTTGCGGCCGACGAGGTCGTTGGCCTGGATGGCGGTGGTGCCTTCGTAGAT
>CAYXSL010000257.1:0-5596 GCA_964466605.1 uncultured Verminephrobacter sp. | reverse complement strand
CCGGTCGCGTTGGCTTCAAATTCAGGGAGGGGTTTGTTGACAACGATCGCCATATCACTTCAATCTCTCAGGATGTAGTCGTTGGTAAGCCGGGGGAGTGGGGTGTGTTATTGCTCTTGGTGGTGCCCCCGACCGCAACCGGTGATTTTACTCCGAAATCGATTGCCAGCCAAATGTAAGACTGTGTGTCTTGCCCTTGGTGGCGGGCACTTTGGCAAGGGTTTGCATAGGTGCGCCGCCCATGCCGCAGGGGGCTGCTGGCGGGTCTTCAGGTTTCCAGAATCAGCGCCGCCACCACATTCCGGCCTTCTCCGGCCAGGATGTTGTAGGTGCGGCAGGCGGCGGCCGTGTCCATGGTCTCCAGCCCCAGTCGCCGCGCCATCAGCGGTGCGAGCCAGGCGGGGGGCGGAAAGCGGTTGCGGGTTCCGCTGCCGAGGATCACCAGCTCGGTCTCCAGGGTGGCCAGTTGCATGAAGTGGTCCGGGGTCAGGTCTTCAAAGCGCGCGCAGGGCCAGGCCTGGCGCAGCCCGCTGGAGCCGAGGATGACGCTGTGGGTGATCTTCTCCGCATCCACGCCGATCCAGCCGGGGCCGTAGCCGCTGATGGTCTGTGCGTTCGAGCGGTCAGGCTGAAATTTCATGGGGGTGGGCGTGGAAGGCGGGGCGGTTGGCGGGCGGGGCCAGAGGCACTTGCGCAAAGGGAGGGCGCCTGTTCTGTGGTCAAATTATAGGTTTCGCCAAGGTGCCCCGCTGCCCGGGCGCCACCTGACCCCACTCCACCTCCGTCAGCGCATGAAAACCGTCCAGAAATCCGCCAAGCTCGCCAACGTCTGCTACGACATCCGGGGGCCCATCATGGACGCGGCCAAGAAGATGGAGGAGGACGGCCACAAGATCATCAAGCTCAACATCGGCAACCTTGCGGTGTTCGGCTTCGATGCGCCCGAGGAAATCCAGCTCGACATGATCCGCAACCTGCCCAACTCGGCGGGTTATTCGGACAGCAAGGGCATCTTTGCTGCGCGCAAGGCCGTGATGCACGAGACCCAGAAGCAGGGCATCAAGGGCGTGGCGCTCGATGACATCTACCTGGGCAATGGCGCCAGCGAACTCATCGTGATGGCCACAAATGCGCTCTTGGACACGGGCGACGAGCTGCTGCTGCCCTCGCCCGACTACCCGCTGTGGACGGCGGCGGCCAGCCTGTCGGGCGGCACGCCCGTGCACTACCTGTGCGACGAGGCCAATGGCTGGATGCCCGACCTGGCCGACATCCGCGCCAAAATCACGCCCCGTACCAAGGGCATCGTCGTCATCAACCCCAACAACCCTACGGGCGCGCTGTACTCGGACGCGCTGCTCAAGGGCATCGTCGCCATTGCGCGCGAGCACGGCCTGGTGATCTTCGCCGACGAGGTGTATGACAAGGTGCTGTACGACGGTGCCAAGCACACGGCCATCGGCTCGCTGAGCGAGGACGTGCTCACGCTCACCTTCAACTCGCTGTCCAAGAGCTACCGTTCCTGCGGCTATCGCGCGGGCTGGCTGGTGGTGTCGGGCGACAAGAAGCCCGCCAAGGACTACATCGAGGGCCTCAACATGCTCTCGAACATGCGCCTGTGTGCCAACGTGCCCGGCCAGTGGGCCGTGCAGACGGCGCTGGGCGGCTACCAGAGCATCAACGAGCTGGTGAACGAAGGGGGGCGCCTGCGCAAGCAGCGCGACCTGGCCTATGAGCTGATCACCGCCATCCCGGGCGTGACCTGCGTGAAGCCCCAGGCGGCGCTCTACATGTTCCCGCGCCTCGACCCGGCCGTGTACCCCATCGAGGACGACCAGCAGTTCTTCCTGGAGCTGCTGCAGGAGACCAAGGTCATGCTGGTGCAGGGCACGGGCTTCAACTGGGCGTCGCCGGACCACTTCCGCATCGTGTTCCTGCCCCACGAGGATGACCTGCGCGACGCCATTGGCCGCGTGGCGCGCTTCCTGGAGCAGTACCGCAAGCGCCAGCAGCCCGTGGCCGCGCTCGCGGCCTGAGTCGGCTGGCGGCTGACAAGAGACGACCCGTTGTCCATGCGCAAGTCCTCCGCTCCAGACCGCGCCCTGGGCCTCCTGGCCTGTGGGCTGGTGCTTGTGGCGTCCCTGGCGGGTGCGCAGGCCGCAGACAAGGGCGGCAAGGCGGCCGCTGCCAGCTTCCAGCACAAGGACTGGGCCCTGCAGTGTGACAACACCCGCACCTGCCGGGCCGTGGGATACCAGGCCGAGGGCAGCGATTCCGAGCCGGTGTCCATCCTCCTGACCCGCGAGGCGGGGCCTGACACACCCGTGCTGGTGGACCTGCAGGTCTCTACCGAGAAGGCCAGCCCCGCAGCGCTGCACCTCCAGGTTGGCAACCTCTCCCTGCCGGGCCTCAAGGGCGACACCGCGCGCGTGCCGGCGGGCCAGGTGCCCCGCCTGTTGCAGGAACTGGTCAAGAACGAAGAAGCGGCCGTGTCGGCGGGCAAGGTGCAGTGGACGCTGTCGCTGGCCGGGGCCAGCGCGGTGCTGCTCAAGATGGACGAGGTTCAGGGCCGTGTCGGCACCCCGGGCGCGCTGGTGCGCCGTGGCACGCGGCCCGAGGCCTCCGTGCTGCCGCCCCTGGCAGCGCCCGCCGTGAAGGCCGTGACCCCGCTGCCTGCGCGCAAGGGCGATGCGGCCCTGGCCAAGCCCTTGGTGGCTGCGCTGGACCGCGCCAGCGTGGACGGCCAATGCAACGGCGACGACCCCTTCAACCCGGCCAACGTGCAGGTCCATCGCCTCACGGAGCGCAAGGTGCTGCTGTCCGTGCCCTGCGGCATGGGCGCCTACAACTTCAGCAGCCTGCTGTGGATCGCTAACGACAGACCCCCCTACCAGCCCGAGTTCCTGGAGGATGTGGACGGAGATTTCGATCCGGCCTCCGGCACGGTGCACTCGGCCATGAAAGGCCGCGGCATTGGCGACTGCTGGTGGACCCGGCAGTGGCGCTTCGATGGCCGGGGTTTTGTGCTGGCCGGGGAGTCCGGCGACAGCATGTGCCGCGGCTTTGCGGGTGGCGCCTGGCAATTGCCGACCTACGTTACCCGATGAGGCCTGCCGCGCGCCGCATGGCCCCCTGTTTTTTTCATCCTAGAAGTGTCAAATCGCGCAAGAGGTTGCGATTAATAAAAATCATAGCCTAGGCCCCGCATTTGGGGCCTTTTTTTTGGCCGGGAGTTCACCGTAAAGAACAAACCAGTCTTTCCACTTCGACAGGCGTTCAAGGACAACGGCGTGAACATCGAGGAGGCAGGAATAAGCAGCCTCCCACGCAGCAAGCGGTGTGGCGAAGTGGCCCATGTTGATGGGCTTGGGGACTTCAGGGGCGCCGAAGGCTGAATAGCGGTTTGAGAACGCCTCACCGTCACGGAAGGCCTTGACGATGTACTTTGCGATGTAGGAGGCGATTTGGGCCGGGCTGCGCCTGCTGGATGCCTTGCGCCGGGCTATGTCGATATTGCCCTCACGTGCACCCGTGACGGAACGCCAGATTGAGCGGATGACGTTGAAGCTTTTGACTTTGCAGGGCAAGCCATGGGGGCCGGATTGGGTGAAGAAGGTGGGCACATTGGCGGTAGCGATGTGCCAATGGATGGCGCCGCGCTTTTGGGTTTCATACACGGCCACGGCCCGGAAATCGGGCATGACACGGCGCAGGCGGCGCACGAACTCCTTGAGGTCCTTTTTGGCCTGCTTTACGCACTGCTCATTTTGCCGATAGGTGAGCGTCAGGAGGGTATCGGCGCCCATTGCTTTACAGAGCTTGCGAACCTTTGCATTTGCCCGGTTTGCCGCGATCGTGAGGGACTTCTCGCGCAGCTCTTCGGCGTTGTCTTCGCGATGCTTGATGACCGTTTCGAGGTACATCTCCAGCGCCATGGGGGACCAATCGAGCTCTTCCCACTTTGTCGGAGCCACGCCGGTAACCTCAATATGGCCGTTGCCCAGATCGTGGGCCTTGACGTTGATGCCATCGCCCATCCTTCCCTCGAAAGCAACGAGGGGGACGCCACGGCGGTGCATATCGAGCAGCTCAGCAGGCGTGAATTTGGCAGTAGGGCGGGTTTCGTCGAAAATGCGGATCATGTTGACCAGTCGTAGTGGTTGACATCACGAACCCCGGACAGTTGGCGCTGTTGCGGGGTTCACCTTTTTCAGGCGTCTATGCCTGATGTTCCAAAGTGTTTATGGGATAAATCTAGGCCGGGCTTCGCCCGGCCCCGCCGCCGCGCTTCGCTTGCGTCAGCGGTGCCGGTGCGCAGCCATGCCACGCGGGGTTATCAAACAAATCCATTTGGATCAGCAGGAGGGGCGCAGTAACACGGGTACGGGCCGCACAACGGTTCACCATGGGGCCTGTCGCCCCATACCCCAACCCCCGAGCCTTCGGCGCGTGACTATTCGTCACTTCGGGGCCCCCGGTTTGTCTCTCAGAAACAGCGCGCATAGGTCACCTCATTGGGTCAGGTTAGAGCGCACCTGCGCATTGCGCGCCGCAAGGCCCTGCGCCCATTCGGACGTGTTTTTAATGGGCTCAGGCTTGGCCGCTGGCATGGGTGCTTGCACGGAGCGCATGGGCGCCGCTTGGGCCACTTGCTGCGGCGCAGGGAGCATGCCGGGAGGTGGCCTGTAATCGCCCCTGTCGCGGCGTTCGCCATCGCCCTTGCTTTGGGCTTTCCAATCCATAAAGAATCCTTGCGCCACGATCTGAAGGCACACGGGGCCGCTCACTTGCAAGAGCGTGGCTTGCTGGGTGTAGCACTTGCAGGTTTTACCCATCTGGACACAGGCGGCAGGGTATGGCGCCTCAGTGGGTTTGGTCACATCGTCATAAGCCGGGGCGGTGTGCGGGAAGTCCCGCAAGCGCGCAACCCGGTCAGCTATGTACTCGTCAGCAGTGAGTTTCTGACGTTCACGCGGTGGTGTGCCCGATCCGCTTTGCCCAGGTGGTGCAGCGCCCTGCGTGGCCTCTTGTTGTTTGGCCTGCTTTGTGACGTTGCCGTAGACCTTTGTCACTGCGAAATAGCCTAGCGCGGGCACCAGCACGGCACAGGCCACAAGCATCCAGACCTGCTTGGGGATACGCACCTTGGCCGTGTGCAAGCTGGCGGATTCGTACCAGTCGTAGACCTCTTTGGGATAGGCGCGCATGCTGACGACACCACGCGCACCGGAGCCGGGTTGCTCGCACTTCAGTTCAGCAAAGTTGAACTTGATTTCACTCACCATGGCCGCGCCAGCGGTGCGCTTGAGGTGGCGGTGCCAGCTTGGCGACTCGATCAGGCGCCGGATGTTCACATGGATCAAGCTGGGGTGTGGCGTGATCATCCAGAAGTCAAAGCCACGGCGGCGACGGTGCTGCGCCACGGCGTTGATGTAGTCGGGTAGCTCGCCCTGAATCTTGGCCGGAAATTCGTTTTGGCACTCGTCCATTACGCAGATGGAGCCATCCGGCAGGTCCTGCCACTTCTTGGGGTCGAATTCTTGCCAGCCCCAATCGAGCAAGACTTGTTTGGCCTTGAAGCCGTGGAAGTAGACGG
>CAYXSL010000256.1:0-5663 GCA_964466605.1 uncultured Verminephrobacter sp. | reverse complement strand
GCGCCACATAGCGGTACGGGTGGGCCAGCGGCCACTCGGGGAAGGTGTTGGTGGAGAAACGCTGGTGCACCAGGCCGATGGCCGAGATGCAGCGCTCGTCGGACAGGTCCTTGTAGTACACGCCCACCTGGTCGGCCAGCAGCAGGCCCTTGTAGACCACGGTGCGGCTGGACATGGACGGAACGTAATATTCCTTGCTGTGCTTGAGCTTGAGCGCCTGGATGTTGGCGCTGGCCGTCTTGCGGATCACATACAGCTTGCGCTCCAGCGCGTCCTGCACGATCACGTCGTTGCCACGGCCGATGAACACCTGGCGCAGGATGGGTTCCTTCTTGCGCACCGTGGGCGACATGGGCATGTCCACATTGACCGGCACGTCGCGCCAGCCCAGCAGCACCTGGCCCTCGGCCTTGATGGCGCGCTCCATCTCCTGCTCGCAGGCGAGGCGGGAAGCATGCTCCTTGGGCAAGAAGATCATGCCCACGCCGTATTCACCGGCGGCGGGCAGCGTGATGCCCTGCTTGGCCATCTCTTCGCGGTACAGCGCGTCGGGGATCTGGATCAGGATGCCGGCGCCGTCGCCCATCAGGGGGTCGGCCCCCACGGCGCCACGGTGGTCGATGTTCTCCAGGATCTTCAGGGCCTGCGTCACGATGTCGTGGCGCTTCACACCCTTGATATGGGCCACAAACCCGAGGCCGCAGGCGTCGTGTTCGTTACCCGATGAATACAAACCGTGTTGTTGCAGATGCTGGATCTCGGCAGCCGTGGTCATGGCGCACTCCTCATATTTTTCGCAGGGAGTGGGAGATTAGTGCATTGCAACATGATTTGGCAAGCACATTAATTGGGGTCAGATTCTTTTTAATAACCTAGTATCTCAGTTTGATATTTTATTGGGGACATATCAAATTAAATAGCAATATAAGCAATACAGTAGCGCGGTGAAACCTATTTTTCCTCAGATTTCTTCGCACTCTTTGGCCGCCCGGGCTGCCCCGCCACCACCCGGCGCGGTGTCTGTTTTTGCAGACTTTCGATGAAATCGGTGTCGCCCAGAGCCCACCCACTCAGGGCCGAAGCCGTGAGCGCCGCTTGCTCACGCGACGCGATTCCGGCCTGCACCAGCGCCGCGTAGGCGGCTTCGCGGGCAAACGGCGTGTTGCCCAGCGCCCAGTACAGCGCATGGGGCGTGAGCAGGCGGTCGTTGCGCACACCCCGCCAGTGGGCGTGGCTGGACCAGGGGTAATCGGCCGCATTCGCCACCAGCCCTGCACGCACCGGGTTGAGGTCCAGGTACACCATGCAGGGCAGCAGGTACTTCTCAGGCTGCAGTACGGTGGACCGGTAGCGCCCCTCCCACAAGGTACCGGTGCGCGCATGGCGGCGGTTGAAGTACTGCACATAGCGCCGCCCCACCGCCTGCATCATCTGAGGCAACGCATCGGCCGACGAGGGCGTGACCAGCAGATGGAAGTGGTTCTCCATGAGCACAAAGGCATGGACAGCCACCGCGTGCTGGAGCGCGTTGTCTGCCAGCAAGGCGAGCATGGTGTGGAAGTCTTCGCCGTCCTGAAAAATAGGCTGGCGGTTGTTGCCACGCTGGATCACGTGGTGCAGGTGGCCTGGCAGAGTCAGGCGTGGAAGGCGGGCCATGGGTGAGGGTCGATGAAGGCAATGCGCGCCATCATAGACCCGTCCCCGATTTCAAAAGCTCCGGCACGCTGCCGCGCCGTTGACGCACGGGTGAGGCAATCAACCCGCAGCAGCCGCCTCGGTCACGTCGGCAGCCACTGCCAAACCAAAACGCGGCCCCAGGGCGTTCTCCAGCCCGAACTCGACCAGGATGGCGCGCAGGCGCTCGGCCGCACTGCGTTTTTTCTGCCCGGTGTAGCGGGCAATGATGAGTTCGTTCTTCATGCTGTGCTCCCACCCGACCAGTTCGGTCACCGTCACTTGGTAACCGCTGGCTTCCAGGTACAGGCAGCGCAACACATTGGTCACCTGACTGCCCAGCTCGCGGGTGTGCAGCGGGTGCCGCCACAGCTCGGCCAAGGGCGTGCGGGCGAGCTGCAAGGCCTTGCCCTGGCGCAGACAGGCGGCCAACTCGGCCTGGCAACAGGGCACCAGTACCATGGCCCGGGCTTTCTTCTGCAGGCCAAAGGCAATCGCATCGTCCGTCGCCGTGTCGCAGGCGTGCAGGGCCGTGACCACATCGATCTGTGCAGGCAACTCGTCGGCCGCCGACGATTCGGCCACCGACAGGTTGAGGAAGGACATGCGGCCAAAACCCAGCCGCTGGGCAAGCAGGCGGGATTTTTCGACCAGCTCGGCACGGGTTTCGACGCCGTAGATTTGGCCATGCCCCAGGGCCTTGAAGTACAGGTCGTACAGAATGAAGCCCAGGTACGACTTGCCCGCGCCATGGTCTGCCAGGGTCGGCCCACCGCCGTCCGCCGATAGCTCCGTCAACAGTGGCTCGATGAAATTGAACAGGTGGTACACCTGCTTGAGCTTGCGCCGCGAGTCCTGGTTCAGCCGCCCTTCGCGCGTGAGGATGTGCAGCTCCTTGAGCAGCTCCACCGACTGCCCGGGCCGCAGCTCGGACAGCTCAGCAGCTTGCGCGCTGGCCTGGAGCTCTTTCTTGCGGGTCGCCCCACCGGCTCCACGCGGCGCGGGGGATGGTTTCTTCTGCGTCATCGCGCATTCCCTCCTTCGGTAGAGGCCGCCCCGGGCACCGATGCATGAGGCCCCACATCCAGCGCCAACCACCCGTCCATCCCCAAGCCCTCCAGCACTTCCATGTTCCGCTCGAAGATGGCTTCAGCCTCAGGAAACACCTCCACGGCCCGGTCAATGCTGTCTTCGCGCAGCAGATGCAGCGTGGGATAGGGCGCACGGTTAGTGCAATTGGTCACGTCATCCACCTCGGTGCCCGCAAACTGGAACTGCGGGTGAAAGCTGGCGATTTGCAGGATGCCGTCCAGCCCCAGCCCGTGCAGCAAATCCTCGGCCTCACCGAGAAAATCATTGAAATCCAGGAAATCCTGCAAGCAGTGCGGCAGCACCAGCAGCGTCGTGTCGCGCACCTCGGCAGGTATGCCCTGCAGGGCCAGAAGCTCTTCACGCAACAACTTCAGCACGGCAGCGGGGTCGTCGGTCAGCACCACAGCGTAATGGACCTGCCCCTTCACATGCACGCCCTTGGCGAACGGGCACAGGTTCAGCCCGATCACGGCCTTCTCGAGCCAGCGCACGGTGTCATGGATGAACGGGGCTGCGGGATCGGGCGCGCCCATCGGGGTGATGGAGGAAGTGGAAGTCATAGGCGCGCTGGCAGGCACAGTAAAACGGGGCCTGATTTTACCGGCGCCTCGCCAGGCCGGGCGGCAGCGTCATCCCCCCAGCAGACGGCGCCCCGTCAGACGTTCATGCTCCCGCGCAGCAAAGCGGTCCGTCATCCCGGCGATGAAATCGGCCACCGCGCGCGCGCGCGCCGCCGCATCCCCCGCCAGGGCCTGCTGCGCAAACGCCGCCTTCATCTCCTGGGGCGCGGCCACATAGGCGGCAAAAAGGTCCCGCACAATTTTCTGGGCCAGCCCCGTGGTCTCCATCACCTGCGGATGCCGGTAGAGGTGGCGGAACAGGAATTGCTTGAGCGCCTTGGAACGTTCGCGCATGCCGTCACTGAACAGCACCAGCGGAGGGCACTGGCGAACATCGTCGGCACTGGCGGGCGCATGCTCATCCAAAGCCAGCCGGGTGGCATCAATCACGTCGTACACCTGCGCGCTGAGCATGCGGCGGATCGCCTCAAACAACAGGCGCCTTTGCAGCGATGGCTGCGCAAGGTCCGGAAACTCGGCCTGTGCAGCTGCCCGGTACTGATCGAACAGGGGAACGTCGCGCAATTGCGCCAAGGTGATCAAGCCCGACCGCACGCCATCGTCAATGTCGTGCGCGTTGTAGGCGATCTCGTCGGCCAGGTTGCACAACTGCGCCTCCAGGCCAGGCTGCTCGCGGCGCAAGAACCGCCCACCCACACCGCCGGGCTCGGCTGCCTCCAACTGCTCGGCATGTTGGCGCGAACAGTGTTTGAGGATGCCTTCTCGCGTCTCAAAAGTGAGGTTCAGGCCGTCGTACTGGGGGTAACGCTCTTCGAGCCGATCCACCACACGCAGGCTTTGCAGGTTGTGCTCAAAGCCGCCAAACCCGCCCATGCAACCGTGTAGAGCGTCTTGTCCCGCGTGCCCGAAGGGCGTGTGACCCAAGTCATGGGCCAGCGAAATCGCCTCAACCAGGTCTTCGTTGATTTGCAGCGACCGAGCAATGGAGCGCCCCAGCTGCGCCACCTCCAGCGAATGGGTCAACCGGGTGCGGAACAAATCCCCCTCGTGGTTCAGAAACACCTGCGTCTTGTAGACCAGGCGCCGGAACGCCGTGGAATGCACGATCCGATCACGGTCCCGCTGGTACTCGGTGCGCGTCGGCGCGGGCTGCTCAGGGTAACGGCGCCCCCGCGTCTGCGCGGGGTGCGAAGCGCAGGCCAAAAGATCAGAACTTTGAATCAAAATCGGTGCCTGCGCGCTTTGGACATACGTTACTAGCTACACATTAGATAGCAAACAGCGAGCTGTCCACTGACCTCGTCAGACACAGCACGCGTCAATGACCTCTCGCACCAGAGCGTCTGGCGCCGCGCGCACCACGGCCTTACCGGGGCCATCGATCAGCACAAATCGGATCTCTCCGCCTTCCGACTTCTTGTCGATACGCATCAACTCCATGTAGCGGCCCGCGTTATCCGCCACATCCAGCACCGGCCCCTTCGTCGGCAAACCCGCACGCGCAATCAATGCTGTCAGTCGCTCCACAAACGCGGCGTCCACCAAGCCCAGCCGGCGGGACAGCTCAGCAGCCATCACCATGCCAGCCGCCACCCCCTCCCCATGCAACCAGACGCCATAGCCCATGCCCGCTTCGATCGCGTGGCCAAAGGTATGCCCGAAATTGAGAATGGCACGCAGGCCGGTTTCTTTTTCATCCTGACCGACTACCCATGCCTTGATTTCGCAGCTGCGGCGCACCGCATGCGCCAAGGCAACACGGTCGCGGGCCAATAAGTTCCCGATCGAGGACTCCAACCAATCCATGAAATCGACATCGGCGATGGGTCCGTACTTGATGACTTCAGCCAGTCCAGCGCTGAGCTCACGCAACGGTAGCGAATCCAGCGTCGCAAGGTCGCACACGACGAGCCGAGGCTGATAGAAGGCACCAATCATGTTTTTTCCTTGCGGATGATTGATGGCCGTTTTGCCCCCCACGGAAGAATCCACCTGAGCCAGCAGGGTAGTGGGCACTTGCACAAAAGGCACGCCCCGCATGTAACAGGCGGCAGCAAACCCCGTCATGTCGCCGACCACCCCACCTCCCAGCGCGAAGAGCACGGTCTTGCGGTCACAGGAGTTCGACAGCAGGGCGTCAAATATCAGCTGCAAGGTCTCCCAATTTTTATATGCCTCACCGTCAGGCAACAGCACTTCATGAACTACCGGGAAACGGCTCTGGATCGCCGAGCGCAGAGTCGCTGCATACAGCGGCGCAACGGTTGTGTTTGAAACGATCAGCGCAGCGTGAGCTGTAGGCAAGCCCTCGAAGGT
>CAYXSL010000255.1:0-5685 GCA_964466605.1 uncultured Verminephrobacter sp. | reverse complement strand
AGGGCGGCCATGTAGCCCGAACCCGCACCAATCTCCAGCACGCGGTCGGTGGGCTGGATTTGCAGGTCTTGCAGGATGCGTGCCTCGACGCGCGGCTGCAGCATGCTGTGGCCCAGGCGCACGGCCTCTTCGGCGTCGTTACCCAGCAGGGGCACTTCGATGTCCATGAAGGCCAGGCTGCGGTAGGCCGGGGGAACAAAGTCTTCACGGCGGACCACCGCCAGCAGGTCGAGCACGTCAGCGTCGAGCACATTCCAGGGGCGGATCTGCTGCTCGATCATGTTGTAGCGGGCCTGGGCAATAGGGTCGCTGATGTTGGCGGACGTGTTCAGGGGCATGTTCATGGAATTTCTCCGTGGGAGGGCGGGTGCCGGGATGTTCAGGACAAACCCTTGATTTTAGGCGCTGGCGGGGTGCGCCCCATCTTTCGCAGCGCCCATTGCGCCAGATCATCCATGTAGCAATACACCACGGGCACCACCACCAGCGTGAGCAGCGAGGAGGTGATGACGCCGCCGATCACCGCCTGGCCCATGGGCGCGCGCTGCTCGGAGCCTTCGGAGAGCGCAAACGCGAGCGGCACCATGCCGAAGATCATGGCCAGCGTGGTCATGAGGATGGGGCGCAGCCGCACGCGGGCCGCCAGCAGCAGGGCCTCGGCGCGGGGCAGGCCAGGCACAGTCTGGCCTTCATCGTTGACATGCTCTTCACGGGCGCGGATCGCAAAGTCCACCAGCAAGATGGCGTTCTTGGTCACCAGGCCCATCAGCATCACGATGCCGATGATGGAGAACATCGACAGCGTGGAGCGGAACATCAACAGCGCCAGCACCACGCCGATGAGCGTGAGCGGCAGCGAGGTCATGAGCGCCAGCGGCTGCAAAAAGCTCTTGAACTGGCTCGCCAGGATCATGTAGATGAAGATGATGGCCATGGCCAGGGCCGAGATGGCGTAGCCGAACGATTCGGCCATGTTCTTGGTGGAGCCGCCGAACTGGTAGCGGTAGCCGGGCGGGAAGGCCACGCTCTCCAGCGCCTTCTTGATGTCGCCCGAGACCTCACCGGCCGAGCGCTGCGCCACGTTGGCGTTCACGGCCACCTCGCGGGTCAGGTCACGCCGGTTGATCTGGTTGGCGCCGGTGGATTCGGTCACGCGGGCCACCTGGTTCAGGCGCACGATGCGGGTGGTGCCGTCGGTGGCGGCCAGGGCGAAGGGCAGGCGCTCCAGATCGGCCGGGGCGGTGCGGGCCTCGGGGGCCAGGCGCACGTTCACGTCATAGGTCTGGTCGTCCGGGGCACGCCAGTTGCCCACCGTGGTGCCGGCCACCAGCGTGCGCAGCGAGGTGGCCATGGGCGCCACCGACAGCCCCAGGTCCGAGGCCACGTCGCGTTTGACCTCCAGCGCGATCACCGGCTTGTTGGGCTTGGCGCTCGTGTCCAGGTCCACCAGGCCGGGGATGTCGCGGATCTTTTCGGTGACGACCTTGGTCAGGCGCTCCAGCTCCTGCAGGTCGGGCCCTTGCAGCGAGAACTCCACCTGCTTGTTGCCGCCCACGGCATCCAGCAGGCCCACGTGGGTGACGGTGATGCCCGGCACACTTTTGAGGCGCTCGCGCAGCACGTCAGACATCTGGTCCACGCTGCGGCTGCGGTCCTTGCGGTCCACCAGCCGCACATAAATGCTGGCGTAGATCTTGCCCTGCGCGCTGCCGGTGTTGATGGTGGCCAGAGTGTAGCGCACCTCGGGCATTTCGCGCAGGATGCCTTCCACCTGCCGGGCCTTGGCCTCGGTGGCTTCGAGCGACGAGCCCACGGGGGTGTAGAAGTTGAGGCTGGTTTCAGAAAAGTCGGCCTTGGGCACGAACTCGGTGCCCAGCAGCGGCACCATGAAGACGCTCAGCACAAAAATCGCCACGGCGATGGCCATGGTGGCCAGCTTGTGCCCCAGCGACCAGCGCAGGATGTGCTGGTAAGCCTCGGCCATGGCATCGGTGGCGCGGTCGAACCAGCCTGTGACGCGGCCAATCGTCTTGTCGTACAGGGTGACCGGCTCTGTTTTCTGCCCGTGCGCATGGATGCTCGGGTCGTGCCAGATGCTCGACATCATGGGGTCGAGCGTGAAGCTCACGAACATCGAGATCATCACCGCCGCGACGATGGTGATGCCGAACTCGTGGAAGAACTTGCCGATGATGCCGCCCATGAACCCGATGGGCATGAACACCGCCACGATGGAGAGCGTGGTAGCCAGCACCGCCAGGCCGATCTCCTGCGTGCCGTCCATGGCCGCGTCATACGCGCCCTTGCCCATCTGCACATGGCGCACGATGTTCTCGCGCACCACGATGGCGTCGTCGATCAACAGGCCCACGCACAGGCTCAGAGCCATCAGCGTGATCATGTTGATGGTGAAGCCGAACATGTTCATGAACAAAAACGTGCCGATCAGCGCAATCGGCAGGGTCAGCCCGGTGATGACGGTGGAGCGCCAGGAGTTCAGGAACAGGAACACGATCAGCACCGTGAGCACGGCGCCTTCGATCAGCGTCTGGCGCACGTTGTTCACCGCGACGCGGATGGGGCGGGAGCTGTCGCCAATCGGCTCCAGCCGCACGCCGGGGGGCAGCTGGTTCTTGAGCTCGGCCACGGCCGCGTTCAGGCCGTCCACCACCTCGATAGTGTTCTCGCCCTGCGACTTCTGCACCGACAGGAGCAGCGTGCGCTGGCCGTTGTAGAGCGCCAGGCTTTCCACTTCCTGCGCACCGTCGTTGACGCGGGCCACTTGGTCCAGGCGCACGGGGGCGCCCCCGCTGGCTTGGCCAGCGGCTCCTGCTCCTTTGCGGGCAACGATGATCTTGCCGAAATCCTCGGGGCGCTCCATGCGCGCGTCGATCTGCACCACGCGCTCTTGGGCGAGCGAACGGATCGCCCCCACGGGCAGGTCCTGGTTTTCGCTGCGCACCGCACTGACCACCTGGTCTGGCGTCACGCCGTAGGCTTCAAGCGCCTGCGGGTTCAGGTAGATGTTGATTTCGCGCTTGGTGGCGCCCACCAGGTTCACAGCCCCCACGCCGCGCACGTTCTCCAGGCGCTTTTTCAGCACCTGTTCAGACCAGGTGGTCAGTTCCACCGCGCTGCGGCTGGATTTTTCGTCGGGCAGGACGGCCAGCGACCACACGGGCCGGCTGGCGGGGTCGAAGCGCAGCACGCGCGGCTCCTTGACCTCGGTGCGCAGGTTGGGGCGCACGGTGGCCACCTTTTCGCGCACATCCTCGGCGGCCTTGCGGCCGTCGATGTGCAGCTGGAACTCGATGATGACGACGGCCGTGCCTTCGTAGCTGCGCGAGGTGAGGGCGTTGATGCCGGCAATCGAGTTGACGCCTTCCTCGATCTTCTTGGTGACTTCGCTCTCCACGATCTCGGGCGAGGCACCGGGGTAGTCCACGGTGACCACGACCACGGGGAAGTCGATGTTCGGAAACTGATCGACCTTGAGGCGCTGGTACGAGAACAGGCCCAGCACGACGATGGCAAGCATCACCATCGTGGCGAACACGGGGTTTTTGAGGCTGACTTTGGTGAACCACATGGCGGGGCGGGGCGCTCAGGGGGCCGTGCGGGACGCGGCGGGTGCAGCGGCAGCTGCCGTGGTGGACCCGGCGACCGACACCGCCGTGCCCTCGCGCAGCTGCCCGATGCGGCCGGCAATCACGGGTGTGCCCGCAGGCACCCCTTGCACCGCCACCAGGGTCTGGCCATTGACCACCGCGCGTGTGCCCGTCTTGACTTCGGTGTAGGCCACGCGGCCATCCTTCAGTGTCTGGAGGTAGGGTGCGGGTTTGTCGGTGCGCACGGCATCCAGCGGCACGGCCAGCACGTCGGCACGGCCGGTGCCGAGCGTGCCCTGCACAAACAGGCCCTGGCGCAAGAGCGCGGCGCCACCGGCGGGCGCCTGCTCCACGCGCAGGTACACCGGCACCGTGCGGCTGCCCGCCTGGGCGCTGGGGTTGATGCGCA
Source organism: uncultured Verminephrobacter sp. (assembly GCA_964466605.1). Taxonomy (GTDB): domain Bacteria; phylum Pseudomonadota; class Gammaproteobacteria; order Burkholderiales; family Burkholderiaceae_C; genus Acidovorax. Next base: position 1,668 of record CAYXSL010000255.1, on the reverse strand, counting down.
CCACAGTGGCCTGGACGGGGGTTGGCACCCCTTCGATGGACAGCTGCGCCTTTTGACCCACGCGCACGGCCACGGAGTCGGCAGGGGTCAACAACGCCTCCAGCTCCAGGCGCGACAGGTCCACCACTTCGATAATGCGGGCGTCTACCGCCACACGCTCGCCGGGCTGGGCCAGGCGCTGTGCCACCTGGCCATTGATGGGGCTTTTGAGCACGGTGTCGTCCAGCGCCTTGCGCGCCACATCGGCCGCAGCCACGGCCGCCTGGTAGCTCGACTGCGCCGCCTCCAGGCTGGCCTGGGACGTGACCAGCGCCGTGGAAGAAATGAAACCCTGGTCCACCAGCGCGCGGTTGTTGGTGTACTGGCGCTGGTTGATGTCCACCTGGGATTTGGCGGCATCGGCCTGCTGCTGCGCCTGGCGCAGGCGGGCGCGCGCCTCGGTGGGATCGATGCGCGCCACCTCCTGGCCCATCTTCACGCTGTCGCCTTCGCGCACCGTGAGGCCCTGCAGCTCACCGCCCACCCGGGCCTTGACCATGGCCGAATCGACCGCCCGCAGCGCGCCAGACACCGGCACACCCAGCGACAGGTTGACCTGCGCCACCGGCAGCACCTCGTCGGCCCCCAGCTGCAGCGGGGTGGCCACGCGCTGCGCAGTGGCCTCGCTCAAGGCTTTTTGCTGCGCCTGCCGTGCGGCCATGGCACGCCAGACTCCACTGCCCACCAACACAACGGCGATGGCTGCTGCCATCCAGGGAATCCAGCGTTTCATGATCTGATCAGACAGGGGTTGAAGAGGAGGGGGAAGGCGCAGCGCCATCAGGCCGCACACAAAGTCCGAGCAGGATGTTGTCAGCCTGCATCTCGATGTATTGCTCGGGTGTCATGCCCAGCGCATCGGGCACGCAGGCGCCGACGGAATGCTTCCACAGCATCAGGAAAATCATGGGCGCCAGCACCAGGTACACGGCGTAGTCCAGGTTCACGGGCCGGAACTCGCCGCGGGCCACGCCCCGCTGCAGGATGCGGCGGATCAGCGCCTGGCCCGGCAGGATCACCTCCTGCTGGTAAAACTTGACGATCTCGGGGAAGTTTTGCGCCTCGCTGAGCATCAGCTTGGTGATGCCGGAGGCCTTGGTGCAGCCAATGCGCTCCCACCAGACCTGGTAGCAATAGCGCAGCACCTCGCTGGTGGTGCCCGCAAAGTTCTCCAGCTCGTTGTTCCACTCAGCAAAGCGGCCGGCGATGTTTTCGCGCACCACGGCCTTGAACAGCTCTTCCTTGCTGGGGAAGTACAAAAACAGCGTGCCCTTGGACACCCCGGCCCGCGCGGCCACTTCGTCCACACGCGTGGCGGCAAAGCCCTTTTCGACAAACAGGTCGAGCGCGGCTTCCAGCAGCTCGCCGGGACGGGCTTCCTTGCGGCGCTCGCGCTTGGTAACTGCGGCTGTCGAAGGAGAGGAGGGCGTGGGAGACAAGGTGTTTTAGTTAATGACTGACCGGTTAGTAATGTAGCAAGCACGGGAGGGGGCGTCAATTCATAATGATGTGCCCTGTCTCCGTTTCAACCCGAGGACCCCATGACTTTGCAAACCATCACCCTGGGCGGCGGCTGCTTCTGGTGCACAGGGGCTGCTATCAGTCGTAAGTTATTGATTTATAACAATT
>CAYXSL010000254.1:0-5716 GCA_964466605.1 uncultured Verminephrobacter sp. | reverse complement strand
CAGGCACCTGGCCCACGGCCGCGCCCATGCCGCGCTCGCTCATGCCGTGCGGGCAGCCGAAATTGAGTTCGATGCCATCGGCACCCGTGTCCTCCACCAGCGGCAGGATGGCCTTCCAGCTCTCCTCCACACAGGGCACCATGAGCGAGACGATCATCGCCCGGTCGGGCCAGTTGCGCTTGACGCGCGTGATTTCTTCCAGGTTGGTCTGCAGCGGCCGGTCGGTGATCAGCTCGATGTTATTCAGGCCGATCACGCGGCGGTCTTGCGACATGAGCGTGGTGTAGCGCGGGCCGTTGACGTTGACGACCGCCGGATCCTCGCCCAGTGTCTTCCACACCACGCCGCCCCAGCCCGCCTCGAAGGCGCGGGTGACGTTGATCTCCTTGTCGGTGGGGGGGGCGGAGGCCAGCCAGAAGGGGTTGGGGCTCTGGATGCCCAGGAAGTTGCTGCGGATGTCTGCCATGGATGTGCTCCCGTGAAATGCAGTCAGGGTGTGTGGTGCGGTGGGTCGCCGGGCGAAGTCAGGCCACCATGGCCACAGGCACGTTCAGTGCCGCGTGGATGGAGACAGCGGCAACCTTGCCGTGCTCCACCGCTTCCACCGTGAGGTCGCGGCCGCCCACGCGGCAGTCACCACCTGCCCACACACGCGCCAGGCTGGTCTGGCCTTCGGCATCGGTGGCGATGCGCCCGCCCTCCAGCGCAATGCTCTTGCCCACGGGCTCGGCCACAAAGGTCTGGCCAATGGCCTTGAGCACCATGTCGGCTTCGAGCGTGAAGGTCTCGCCGGTTTCCACCAGCTTGCCGCCGCTCAGCGCTGTGGCGGCAAAACGCATGCCCTTCACCGCGCCGCCTTCGCTCAGCACCTCCTTGGGTGCCGCCCAGTGGCGGATGGTCACGCCATTCGTCTGCGCCCATTGCTGCTCCACGGCCGATGCCGACATGGCCTCTGCGCCCCGGCGGTAGACAATGGTCACTTCTTCGGCGCCCAGCTTGCGCGACTGCACGGCGGCGTCCACCGCCGTCATGCCGCCACCGATCACCACCACGCGGCGGCCCACGGGCACGGTCGAGCGGTCAGTGCTCTGGCGCAGCTCGGCGATGAAGTCCACCGCGTTGCGCAAACCGGCGGCGATGGGCTCGGCCACGCCCAGCGCGTTCACGCCCTGCAGGCCCAAGCCGAGGAACACGGCGTCGTAGGCGCCCAGCAGGCCGTCGAGCGTGATGTCGCGGCCCAATTGCTGGCCCGTGCGCACCTCGATGCCGCCGATGGACAGCAGCCACTCCACTTCCTTCTGCGCGAAGTTGTTGGTGGTCTTGTAGCTGGCCAGGCCATATTCATTGAGGCCGCCGAGCTTGGGGCGCGCCTCGAACAGCACCACGTCGTGGCCGCGCACGGCCAGGCCATGCGCGCAGGCCAGGCCCGCAGGCCCTGCGCCCACCACGGCCACGCGCTTGCCGGTGGCGGCTGCGCGCTGGAACAGCGGTGCACCAGGCTGTGCAAAGAAGGCATCGGTGGCGTAGCGCTGCAGCGAGCCGATCTCCACCGGCTTGTCCTCGTTGGTGTTGCGCACGCAGGCTTGCTCACACAGCACCTCGGTGGGGCACACGCGGGCGCACATGCCGCCCAGCGGGTTGGCCTCCAGGATGGCGCGGGCGGCGCCCCGGTTGTTGTCCTGCGCAATGCGGTGGATGAACGAGGGGATGTCGATGCCCGTGGGGCAGGCCGTGGCGCAGGGTGCGTCGTGGCAGTAGTAGCAGCGCTCGGCCTCGATCAGCGCCTGCGCCCGGGTGAGCGGCGGGTGTGCGTCGCTGAAGTTGACGGCGTAGTCGGCCAGGTTCAGGCGTGCGGCATGAATGCCGCAGGCACGGCTTGCAGGTGTGTCCATCAGGTTGCCTCCGAGAGGATGAGGGTGGGGGTCTGGGCGCCCATGGGGCGCGCGGGCGCACGCCGCGCAGCGTTGAAACGCCAGCCAGTGGCGCCAACCAATGCGGAACCAGCGTGGGTGCTGGTACCCGCAAACTTCGGAGGTTTCATCGTGGTCCTCGCTGTGGGGTGGCAGGTGCCCGCTGCTTTGCTGCAGCGGTGCCCTGCGTTGTGGGTCAATTTACCAACCTGTAAAAATTTACCAATTGGTAAAATCCCTAGAGCAAGCGGCGTGCCAGCCCCACGGCTGCGATTTGCCATTTTTTGGCTCCAGCTTGTTCCACAATGGTGCAATGACTGCCGCCGCCGCCCGCCCGCCCCAAGCTCCTTCTGCCCCTCGCCCCCCCAAGGTGCCGCGCGCCGCCCCTGGCGACAGCGGGGTGCCCCGCGCGCCCAAAGCCTCGCGCCTGGCCAAGGAACAGGGCATCCTCGCCGAGGCCGAGAACCACTTCGCTCAGTTCGGCTTCGAGGGTGCCTCGCTGGAGAACATTGCCGCCGCTGCGGGCATCAGCCGCCACAACCTGCTGTATTACTTCCCGAGCAAGGAAGCGCTGTACCAGCGGGTGCTGGACGATGTGCTCACCCAGTGGCTGGCGGGCATGGAAGACCTGTCGCACAGCGACGACCCCCAGCAGGCGCTGCGGCGCTATATCCGCGCCAAGCTGCACTACTCGCGCACACGCCCGCAGGGCGCCAAGGTGTTCACCAAAGAGGTGATTGCGGGGGCACCACGTTATGGCCAGGCCATCACTGAGCGCGTGGCGCCGCTGCTCAAGACCGAGGTGCGCACCTTCGAGCGCTGGGCGCGCGAGGGCCGCATTGCCAAGGTCAACTTCACGCACCTGATGTTCATCATCTGGTCGGTCACCCAGGCGTATGCGGAGCAGGAAGCGCAGTTTGCGCTGCTGCTGGGCAAACCTGCGCTCACGGAACGCGACTACGAGAAAGCCGAGGAACTGATCGTGCGCATGGTGCTGAGTGCGCTGGCGCCCGGCGCGGTGGCCTGAGCGGGGCAGTGGGTCCCCGCCACGCCGGGGCCCAGAAAGCTACATATTTGATAGCAACAAAACCAATATGGTCGCGCGCAGACGGCCTATTTTGTCAAAATCCGAGCCCCCACCGCCACCGGCGGCGCATTGAGCCACCGGCAGGAAAGCGGCCGGGCCACCTCAGCCCTGCTTCTGCTGCAACAGCACATCCAGCACATGCTGGGTGGCGCGCTCCACGCCGCCTTCGCGGTGGGCCATGCCCAGCGGCCGCCACAGCGGGCGCTGCAGGGGCAGCATGCGGATGCGCGGGTCCAGCGGCGCGGTAGACGGGGCCTCGTGGGGTAACAGCGTCGCGCCATAACCGGCGGCCACCAGGCTCTTGATGGCATCGTTGTAGTTGAGCTGGATGCGCGCCCGGGGGTGCTCGCCAGCCCGGGCAAACCATTCCTTGCACAGCCGCGACAGGCTGGTGCCTTCGTCGTTCAGGATCAGCGGCTGGCCCGCCAGCCAGCGGGGCGTGGCGCGCCGGGGCGATGCCCAGGCCGACGGCACAAAGGCCATGACCGGATCACGCCGCCAGGGCTGCACCACCACTCCGCGCACGGCGGGCTGCGGCAGGGCCACCAGGCCAATGTCCAGCGCCCCGCTGGCCAGGCGCTCCATGGTTTCTGGCGAAGTCAGCACCGCCACCTGCACATCCACACCCGGGTGGTGCTGGCCCAGCACCTCCAGCGCCTGCGGCAGCAGGTGCGCAATGGCGCCGGTGGATGCGCCCAGGCGCACGCGCCCAGCCAGCCCCTGCACCTGGCGCTGCACCAGGTCCAGGGTTTCGTCCGCATCGGCCAGCAGGCGCCGCGCGCGTTCGACCAGCGCCTCGCCCACGCCCGACGGCCGCACCTCGCCACGCTTGCGCACCAGCAGGGGGGCACCGATCTGGGCCTCCAGGTCGGCGATGTGCAGGCTCACCGTGGGCGGCGCCAGATGCAGCACACGCGCGGCCTCGGCGAAGGAGCCGAGGTCGGCAATCGTGACCAGGGTGCGCAGCCGGTCGAGGTTGAGTTCGCGCATGACGTTCAGTAAACCTGATGCTGATGTTTGTGAAATTCAACTTTTCAAAGTTTAGACCGCCGCCGAAGATTGCGCATCCCCACCCCTGTTCAATCATCCTGCCGTGGATGCCACGGCAAGCACCCGGAGTCCCATCCCCATGACTGCACCTCCCCTTGTTTTTATTGACGGCGACCAGGGCACCACCGGCCTGCAGATCCATGAGCGCCTGCGCGGCCGCACCGACCTGCGCCTGCTGACCCTGCCCGACGCCGAGCGCAAAAACGCGGCCCGCCGCGCCGAAGCCATCAACCACTGCGACATCGCCATCCTGTGCCTGCCCGATGCGGCTGCGCGCGAGGCCGTGGCCGCCATCACCAACCCGGCGGTGCAGGTGATCGACGCCAGCTCGGCGCACCGCACCGACCCGCTGTGGGTCTATGGTTTTCCTGAACTGGATGCCGCACAGCCCGCACGCATCGCAAGCGCCCGGCGGGTGAGCAACCCCGGCTGCTATCCCACGGGCGCCGTGGCCTTGTTGCGCCCCTTGGTGCAGGCCGGCCTGCTGGGCCACGGGCATGCGGTCACGGTGCACGCGGTGTCGGGCTACTCGGGCGGCGGGCGGGCCCGGGTGGAGGAGCACGAGGGCCCTGGCGGCGCGCAGGCCCCGGCCTTTCAGCTGTATGGGCTGAAGCTGGAGCACAAGCACACGCCCGAAATCGCGCAGCACGCGGGCCTGGCCCAGCGCCCGATTTTTGTGCCCGCCTACGGCGCATTCCGCCAGGGCATCGTGCTGAGCATTCCCCTGTTTGTGCACCAGCTGCCTGCGGGTGCCAGCGGCGAGCGGCTGCACGCCTGCCTGCAGCAGCACTACGCGGGCGCCCCCCATGTCGAGGTCATGCCCCTGGCGCAGGCCGAAGCTGCCGAGCACCTGGACCCGCAAGCCCTCAATGGCACCAACCAGCTGCGGCTGGGCGTGTTCGCCAACGCGCGGCATGGGCAGGTGCTGCTCACGGCCGTGTTCGACAACCTGGGCAAGGGTGCCTCGGGCGCGGCGGTGCAGAACCTGGACCTGATGCTGGCGCGCCGCGCCGCATGATGGCCCACCCCGCGCTCTGGCCGAGCAGCGCGGGGCGCACACCAAGACAAGACACCAAAAAAAAGGGCTCCCGATGGGAGCCCGATCTGTTGGATATGCAGCCCCGGGGAAAACACTCCCCATGGCAGCAGCACCCCGCCAACGCGGTGTGCCACCACCATGGGAAGGCCCGCAACTGCGTCAACCGATTACATCGCGCTGAATTCGCCAGAAGGGATCTGGCCGGTGCGCAGGGCTTCGGCAGCCAGGGCACGCACCGCAGCGCGGTCTGCCGTGGACTTGTAGGTCACCACGCGCGAACCAGCGGGCTCCTGGCTGCGGGTCTGGGCCACGTTGGCAGCTTCGGCGGCCACTTCAGCGCGGGTGCGGTTCGTGTCGAACTTCAGCGCGAACTGCGAGCTGTCGGCTTCGTCAGCGTGGGCGCCGAAAGCAGAGAAAGCAGCCACAGCGGCGATGGAGAGGATGCGAGCGGTCTTGTTCATGGTGAAACTCCGGTGAAATTCAAAAAAGAGGGATGTACTGGGCAATACGAAACAGCAAGAGCGGGGGATTCAGCGAATCAGGCGCTGACCGATCAACCACGCTCGCCGTAGGCGATCTGGCCGGTGCGCACGGCGTCGGCAGCCTGGGCACGCACGGCAGCGCGGTCGG
>CAYXSL010000253.1:0-5767 GCA_964466605.1 uncultured Verminephrobacter sp. | reverse complement strand
CCGTATTCGGTGGCCTTGGCGGTGATGCGGCCGGTCACTTCGGCCAGCGTCAGGCTCTTGTCCAGGCCCAACCACACGTTCTCGGCCACCGTGAGGGTGTCGAACAGGCTGAAATGCTGGAACACCATGGCAATGCCCAGCGCGCGCGCCTCCTGCGGATTGCGCACCTGCACGGCCTGGCCGTTGAAGAACACGCTGCCTTCGTCGGGCTTGACCGAGCCGTAGATGATCTTCATCAGCGTGGACTTGCCCGCGCCGTTTTCGCCCAGCACCGCATGGATTTCACCCGGCAGCACCGTGAGCGACACGCCGCTGTTGGCCACCACGGCCGGGTAGCGCTTGGTGATGCCCGCAAGCTGCAGCCGGGGCGGCGGCGACGCCCCCGGGGCGGGAGAGGTAGGAGGTGAACTCATGCGGGGATTGTCTCTCAGTTTTACAACTTGTTATAGGAACGAAAACACCTTCTTGCGCTTGTTCAGCATGCCCAAGCAGCTATTCTTTTCGTAGCGAAGACGCCACAGCCTTCACACACTCGCGCAGCCATGCGGCCGCCGCCGAATGGTGGGTACGCGCGTGCCAGAGCTGGTAATACATGAGCCGGGGAAACGGGACCGGGCAGGGCAGGATGGCCAGCGGCAGCTGGTCCACATAGCGTTCGCAATACTGGCGGCCCGTGGTCAGCACAAGCAAGCTCGATGCCACGATGCTGGGGATCAGGCTGAAATGCGCGCAGCGCGCCGTGATGTGGCGCTGCATGCCCAGGCTGTCCAGGTGCACATCGATCACGCCGCGTGCGCCCGGGTGGGTAGGGGTGGGCGCGATGTGCTCTGCGGCCAGCCAGCTTTCCACATCCCAGCCGCGCCGCACGGCGGGGTGGTCCTGGCCCACCAGGCAAACCACCTCGTCACCGAACAGGCGGCCCATGTGCAGGTCGTCCGGCGGCTGCGGCCAGTTGCCGATCACCACGTCCACCTCGCCCTGCGCCAGGTGCGCGTGGTAGTGCGCGTCGGCCGACAGCGGCAGGATCTCGATGGGGCACAGGGGCGCCAGGGCCTTGATGCGGGCCACCAGCTGGGGCAGGAACAGCGGGTCGAGGTAGTCGCTGGCCGCGACGCGGAAAGTACGGGTGGCAGTGCGCGGGTCGAAGCCGCGCGCATCCGAAAACAGCGCCTCGGCCGCACGCAGGATGGCGCCCGCGGGCTCCACCATGCGCAGCGCCGCATCGGTGGGCATCATGCTGGCGCCCGAACGCACCAGAAGCGGGTCGCCCGACAGGTCGCGCAGCCTTTTCAGCGCAGCCGACACCGCTGGCTGGTGCATGCCCAGGCGGACGGCGGCCCTCGATACGCTGCGTTCTGTGAGCACGGTGTGCAAGACCCTTATGAGATGGAGGTCTATCTTGTCGAAAAGGGCGTGGTCTCTCATAGCAGTGCGTGCATTGATGTCATAAGCTTGTACTTATGCTGAAGGCCTCGGGGCGCCCTACCCTCTGATGAATTGAAGAACTGATAGCAATCGAAGAAGCGGCATCCGTCATGACCACCCAACCCTTGCAATTCCTGCGCCGAGGCCAGCCCGTGGCGCTGGGCAATGTACCACCCGACCGCACCCTGCTGGAGGTGCTGCGCGAAGACCTGGGCAACACCGGCAGCAAGGAGGGCTGCGGCGAAGGCGACTGCGGCGCCTGCACCGTGGTGCTGGGCGAAGAGCGCGATGGCCAGCTGCACTACAGCGCCGTGAACAGCTGCATCCGCCTGGCCCATTCGGTGAACGGCATGGCGCTGTGGACGGTGGAGGACCTGGCGGAAGACCCGTTGATCCAGCCGGTAGGCGATGCCGCCGCTGCGCGACAAACGATCACGCTCCATCCCGCACAGGAGGCGATGGTCCAGTGCCACGGCTCTCAATGCGGCTTCTGCACTCCCGGGTTCGTGATGAGCCTCTTCGGCATGTACCAGAACCACGTCTGCCAGGGCGAGCCCATCACCCGCGAACTGGCGCAGGAAGAACTCTCTGGCAACCTGTGCCGCTGCACCGGCTACCGCCCCATCCTCGATGCCGCCCAGCAGATGGCATCGCTGCCCGGCATGGTGGTCAATGAAGCCGAAGTGCTACAAAAATTGAAGCTGCTAGCGCACAACCAGAGCGCGCAGACAGCCAATTTGGCTTACATGGCCCCCACCAGCCAGGCCGCCCTGCTGGCCGCGCGGGCCGCCCACCCCGGCGCGCAGATCGTGGCGGGCTGTACCGACGTGGGGCTGTGGGTGACCAAGCAACACAAGCAGTACACCCAGGTGATCGACGTGACCCGCGCGGCCGAGCTGCGCCAGGTGGCACAGCACGCCGACGCCATCCACATTGGCGCGGCCGTGAGCCTGACCGACGCATTTGCAGCCCTCACCGCACAATGGCCCCAGCTGCACCGTTTTGCCACGCGGTTTGCGGGGCTGCCGGTGCGCAACTCGGGCACGCTGGGCGGCAATGTGGCCAACGGCTCGCCGATTGGCGACTCCATGCCGCTCCTGATCGCGCTGCGCGCCCAGGTGGTGCTGGCGAGCCAGGCCCGGGGCGAGCGCCAGCTGCCGCTGGAAGACCTCTACACCGGCTACCGGCAGAACGTGATGGCGGCGGATGAGTTGCTGGTGCGCATCGTGGTGCCCCGCCCCTCGGCCCAGGAACGGCTCCGGGCGTACAAAATTTCCAAGCGCTTTGACGACGACATCTCCGCCGTCTGCCTGGTGCTCAACCTCGACATCGTGGACGGCACCGTGCAGCGCGCCAGCATTGGCGCGGGCGGCGTGGCCGCCACCCCGGCCCGTGCGCGGCAGACCGAGGCTGCGCTGGTAGGCCAGCCCTGGACCGAGGCCACCGCGCAACGCGCCGCCGCGGTGCTGCAGGCCGAGTTCAGCCCCATCTCGGACATGCGCGCCAGCGGCGCCTACCGCCGCACGGTGCTGGGCAACCTGCTGCAACGCTACTGGCTCGAAAGCCAGGGCCAGCCGGCAGCCAGCCTGGACAACCTGCCCCTGGAGGCCACGGTATGAACGCCCCCGAACACATCCCCACCCAGGCCCTGCCCTCGCCCACACGGGCCGCCATGGGCCATTCGCACATCCACGAAAGCGCCCGCGCCCAGGTGGCAGGCGCCGCGCACTACATCGACGACCTGCCCGAGGTGAAGGGCACGCTGTATGCGGCGCCCATCCTCTCCACCGTGGCGCATGGCCGCCTGAACGGCGTGGATGCCAGCGCCGCGCTGGCCCTGCCCGGCGTGCGCGGCGTGGTGCTGGCGGGCGATGTGCCCGGCGACAAGATCCTGGCCGCCTTTGCGCACGACGAACCGGTGTTTGCCATTGATAGCGTGCAGTTTGTGGGCCAGGTGATCGGCCTGGTGGTGGCCGACTCGGTGATGCAAGCGCGCCGTGCGGTGCGCGCCGTCAAGCTCGACATCACCCCCCTGCCTGCCGTGCTGACGGTGCAGGACGCACTCAAAGCGCAAAGCTATGTGCTGCCTCCCGTGTTTGTGCGCCGGGGCGATGCGGCCACGGGCCTGGCGCAATCCGCCCACCGCCTGAGCGGCGCATTCGAGGTGGGCGGGCAGGAGCATTTCTACCTCGAAGGCCAGATCGCCTACGCCATGCCGCTGGAGCAAAAACAGTGGTGGGTTTACTCCAGCACGCAGCACCCGGGCGAGGTGCAGCACTGGGTCTCGCACGCTTTGGGCATCGACAACCACGCGGTGCGCGTGGAGTGCCGCCGCATGGGTGGCGGCTTTGGCGGCAAGGAAACCCAGGCCGGTCACCTGGCCGTGTGGGCCGCCGTGGCCGCCAACAAGTTCGGCCGCCCCATCAAGTTGCGGCTGGACCGCGACGAAGACTTCATGGTCACCGGCAAGCGCCACCCGTTTGCGTACGAATACGACGTGGGCTTTGACGACACCGGCCGCATCACGGGGCTGAAACTTCAGATGGCGGCCAACTGTGGCTTCAGCGCCGACCTGTCGGGCCCCGTGGCCGACCGCGCGGTGTTCCACAGCGACAACGCCTACTACCTGAGCGATGTCGAGATCGCCTCGTACCGTTGCAAGACCAACACCCAGAGCCACACAGCGTTCCGTGGCTTTGGCGGCCCGCAGGGCGTGATCGTGATCGAGGCCATCCTGGGCGACATTGCGCGCAGGCTGGGCCTGGACGCACAGGACGTGCGCCTGGCCAACCTGTACGGCAAGGACGCCAGCACGGGCCGCAACGTCACCCACTACCAGATGGCGGTGGAAGACAACATCCTCCACGAGCTGATGCCCACGCTGGAGCAGACCTCGGGCTACCGCCAGCGCCAGGCCGAGATCGCCACCTGGAACGCCCACAACCCGGTCATCAAGCGGGGCATCGCCATCACACCCGTCAAGTTCGGCATCAGCTTCACGGCCACGCTGTTCAACCAGGCCGGCGCGCTGGTGCATGTGTACACCGACGGCAGCGTGCAGGTGAACCACGGCGGCACCGAAATGGGCCAGGGCCTGCACACCAAGGTGGCGCAGATCGTGGCCGACGAACTGGGCGTGCCGCTCGCGCGCGTGCTGGTGACGGCCAGCGACACCAGCAAGGTGCCCAACGCCAGCGCCACCGCCGCTAGCAGCGGCACCGACCTGAACGGCCGCGCCGCCCAGTACGCCGCGCGCAACGTGCGCGACAACCTGGCCTCGTTCGTGTGCGGGCTGGACGGCTGCGGCGCAGGTGCCATCCGGTTCGCAGGCGGCCAGGTGATCTCGCCCAAGGCCGTGCGCAGCTTTGACGCCGTGGTCAAGGACGCCTATGCCAACCGCATCCAGCTGTGGAGCGACGGCTTTTACCGCACGCCCAAGATCCACTACGACAAGGCCACGCTCACGGGCCGGCCGTTCTACTACTTCAGCTACGGCGCGGCCTGCACTGAGGTTGCCATCGACACCCTCACGGGCGAGAGCCGCGTGCTGAAGGTGGACATCCTGCACGACGTGGGCCACAGCATCAACCCGGCCATCGACATCGGCCAGATCGAAGGCGGCTTTGTGCAGGGCATGGGCTGGCTCACCACCGAGCAGCTGGTGTGGAACGACAAGGGCACCCTCGCCACCCACGCGCCCAGCACGTACAAGATCCCGGCGACAGGCGACATCCCGGCGCATTTCAAGGTGGACTTGTGGCCCGAGGCGAACCGCGAAGACAACGTGGGCGGCAGCAAGGCCGTGGGCGAGCCGCCGTTCATGCTGGCGATCAGCGTGTATGAGGCGCTGCGCAATGCGGTGGCGGCTGGGCGGGGCGGTGTGGATGCTGCGGCGCCGGTGGTGTTGACGGCACCGGCGACGGCGGAGAATGTGTTGAGGGCGTTGGGGCGGGTGGGGGATTGAGGTTTTTTTGGCCTCTACCGCCTGCTGGTTATGCCTTTTTAGCTAGTATTTTTATAGCATTTTGATTTCTACTCGGCGTTCGGACTGAGCTTCTGTCTAAGTCTGGGCGCGAGCCCCATCCGTTCGGGCTGAGCTTGTCGAAGGCTTGGCGTGCTGGTTTGGAAGGTGTGCTTGGGTTCAGGGCGGAGGCCGGGGTGTGCGCCCGGCGGCGCAGTGGCTTTCTTTTGCTTCGCCAAAAGAAAGTCACCAAAGAAAAGGCGACCCTGCACGCTGCGTCCCTCCGCTTCGCTGCGGGCAACCTGCGGTGCTCGGACGTGGGGCGCGCCGTGGAACTCGCTTTGCGCTGCGCGCGCCGCTCGGACAACCACGGCGAGTCAG
>CAYXSL010000252.1:0-5816 GCA_964466605.1 uncultured Verminephrobacter sp. | reverse complement strand
CACGAGATCCCGCCCAACGGCCAGGGCATTGCCGCGCTGATGGCGCTGGGCATGCTGGACGCGCATGGCATTGGCGCCCACCCCGTGGACGATGTAGAGACCGTGCACGCCAGCATCGAGGCCATGAAGCTCGCGTTTGCCGACCTGCACCAGTACAACGCCGACATAGCCGCCATGCAGGTGGCGCCGCGCGACCTGCTCGATGCCGACTACCTGGCGGGCCGCGCCGCGCTCATCGACCGCGAGCGCGCGGGCGACCCCGGCCACGGCGCACCCCGCCCCGGCGGCACGGTGTACCTGGCGGCGGCCGACGCGTCCGGCATGATGGTCTCGTTCATCCAGTCCAATTACATGGGCTTTGGCTCGGGCGTGGTGGTGCCGGGCACCGGCATCAGCCTGCAGAACCGGGGCCATGGCTTCAACCTGATCCCGGGCCACGCCAACCAGGTGGCGCCGCGCAAGCGCCCCTCGCACACCATCATCCCGGCCTTTGCCATGCATGCCGACGGCACGCCGCAGATGGCGTTTGGCGTGATGGGTGGCCCCATGCAAAGCCAGGGCCACACGCAGATGGCGCTGCGCGTGCTGCGCTACGGCCAGAACCCGCAGGCGGCGGCCGATGCGCCGCGCTGGCGCGTGACCGGTGGCAAGGGCGTGGCGGTGGAGCCGGGGTTTGACCCGGCCGTGATCGCCGCACTGCGCGCGCGCGGGCACGAGGTGACGGTGGAAGAGGGCAACGGTGTGTTCGCCTTTGGCGGTGCACAGCTGGTGCTGAAGAACGGCAGCAGCTACATCGCAGGCTCTGATCCGCGCAAGGACGGGCACGCCGTGGCGTATTGAGCTGATTGCTATAGAAATAGGAGCTATTGGCGCTTTGTGGTCGCGCGCAGAGCCCTGTTTTTGCTTGGAGGATGACGCCTACCGCGTCTCGCGCACGGTCAGCCACGCGCTGGCCGCACCGCTGAGCACGATGGCCGCAATGCCCGCCATCGACCAGGCGTCCGGCACATGGCGGTACACCAGCCAGCCCGCCAGCATCGCAAAGCCAATCTGTGAATACAAGAACGGTGCAATGACGACGGGCGTGGTGCGCGCATAGGCGTTGAGCAGCAGCATGTGGCCCACCGCGCTCGACAGGCCCATGGTGAACATGCCCGCCCACAGCCACGGGTCGTTCACGGGCTGCCAGAAAAACGGCACACCCAGCGACACCAGCGCGGTGGCTATCCAGCTGGTGTAGAGCTGGGTGGTGGCCGGGCTCTCCTGGCCCGCCATCTTGCTGCTGAGCACCTGGTAGCCCGTGCCCGCAGCGAGCATGCACAGCGGCCACAGCAGCGTGCCGGTGAAACCCTCGCCGCCGGGCCGGATGATGGCCAGCGTGCCCGCCAGTCCGGTGATGACCAGCAGCCAGCGCACCGTGCTCACGGGCTGGCGCAGCCACAGGGCCGCCACCACCGTCACACACAGCGGCACCGTGGCCACGATGGCCGTGAACTCCGCCAACGGCATGGCCGCGAGGCTGATGAAGCCGAACAGGCTGGTCATGGCGAACAGCGCGCCACGCAGGGCCTGGAAGCGGGGCTGCGTGGTGCGCAGCGCAGGGCGCCCCGCGCGCTGCAGCACAAAGGCCGTGGTCAGCAGCGACTGGAACACATAGCGCATCCACAGCGCCATGACGATCGGCACGCTGGCGCTGACCAGCTTGCTTGCCGTGTCCAGCAGCGCAAAGAAGGCGCAGGCCACCACGGCCAGGGCGATGCCCGTCAGTGCCGCAAGCCGGCGGTCCGCAGGGTTGGCGGGGCTCACGGCGTGCCGCGTGCGCGCTCCAGCAGCATGGCATCGCCATAGCTGAAGAAGCGGTACTGCTGCGCCATCGCATGCCGGTACAGGCCCATGATGTGGGCGTAGCCCGCAAACGCGCTCACCAGCATCATCAGTGTGCTCTTGGGCAGGTGGAAGTTGGTGATCAGCACGTCCACCACGCGGAACTCGAAGCCCGGCGTGATGAAGATGTTGGTGTCGCCAGAGGCCTGCCCCGTTCGGGCCCACGACTCCAGCGTGCGCACCGTGGTCGTGCCCACAGCCACCACGCGGCCGCCGCGCTGGCGGCAACGCTCCAGCGCGGCCAGCGTGCCCAGGGGCACTTCGTACCACTCGCTGTGCATCTGGTGCTCGGCCAGGTTCTCGGTCTTGCAGGGCTGGAAGGTGCCTGCACCCACGTGCAGCGTGACGCTGGCACGCTCGATGCCACGCGCCGCCAGGTCGGCCAGCACGCCTTCGTCAAAGTGCAGCGCGGCGGTGGGCGCGGCCACGGCGCCGGGGGCGCGCGCAAACACGGTCTGGTAGCGCTGGCTGTCCTCGGCCTCGTCGGGGTCGTGGTCGGTGTTCTGGTGGCGCTCGATGTAGGGCGGCAGCGGCAGGTGACCGTGGCGGTCCATCAGCTCCCAGGGCGATTCGCCCGCGGGGCCGTGCAGCGCAAAACGGAACAGCGGGCCGTCTTCGGTGGGCCAGCGGCCCAGCAGCTGGGCATCAAACCCGCCCGCATGGCGGCCCCCGGCCATGTGCACGGTGCTGCCGGGCAGGGGCTTTTTGCTGACCTTCATGTGGGCCACGACCTCGTTGCCCGGGTTGCCCGCCTCGGCGGGCAGCACGCGTTCGATCAGCAGCTCCAGCTTGCCGCCGCTGGCCTTCTCGCCAAAGATGCGCGCCTTGACCACGCGCGTGTCGTTGAAGACGAGCAGGTCGCCTTCGCGCAGCAGGCCGGGCAGCTCGCGAAAGATGCGGTCCACGGGCTGCATGGCGCGGCCATCGAGCAGGCGCGAGGCGCTGCGTTCGGGCGCGGGGTGCTGGGCAATGAGTTCGGGGGGCAGCGAGAAGTCGAAGTCGCTGAGGGTGAACACGCGGGGAGCGTGGGGCGCGCTGGCGGCGCCGGGGGAGAAGTCAGTCATCGTGCTTGAGGGCCGAACGGGCCCGTGCCAAGGTAAAAATTGCGAAGGGCGCGATTGTCCCATGGCCCGGCGCCGCCTGTCGGGCAGGGAGGGCAGAGTGGCCGAGTCAGGCCAGGCCAGGCCAGGCCAGGTCGGGCTACCAAGCCTTCTCGGCAAAACCCGACCAGAGTTCATCAATGTCCGGGAAGCGCCATTTCTCGGGGTCTTCGCGGGCCACGATTTTTTCATTGCAGCCGGGGGCGGCCAGGTCCACCAGCTCGGGCGGGATGCGCAAGTCGGACTTGGTCGAGAAGAACACCTTGACGATGGGGGTGGTCAGAGCCGTGGGGGCCTGTTCTGTCACCACCCCGATGCGCCCCGAGGTCAGGCGCACCAGCGAGCCCACGGGGTAGATGCCGATGCTTTTGACGAAGGCCTGGAACAGGCGCGCGTCGAAGTGGTCGTTGGTCCACTCGGCCATGCGGCGAAGGGATTCGGACGGATCCCAGCCGCGCTTGTAGGGGCGGTCGGAGGTGATGGCGTCGTACACGTCGCAGATGGCCGTCATGCGTGCGATCACGCTGATGCCTTCGCCCTGCAGCTTGTCGGGGTAGCCCGATCCGTCGATTTTTTCGTGGTGGTGCAGGCAGGCGTCGAGCACGGCATCGGGCACGTTGCCGCCCTCCTTGAGCATCTGAAAGCCCTCCACCGGGTGGCTGCGCACCACGGTGAACTCCTTGTCGGTGAGCTTGCCAGGCTTGTTGAGCACCGACATCGGGATCGCCGCCTTGCCCAGGTCGTGCAGCAGGCCCGCCATGCCCGCCAGGCGCGCCTGCTCGTCATTGAGCTTGAGCTGCTTGGCCAGCGCCACCATCAGCGCGCACACCGCCACCGAATGCATGTAGGTGTAGTCGTCGGCCGTTTTCAGGCGCGCCAGACTGATCAGGGCACCTGGATTGCGGGTGACGGAGTCGGAGATTTCTTCCACCAGATTCTGCGCTCCCACCGAGTCCACGGCGCGGCCCATGCGCGCTTCGCTGAACATCGACACCACGGCTTTTTTTGACTTCACGCAGATGGCGGCGGCCATCTTGAGTTCGCCCTGCATGTCGGTGGGCGTGCGGTGGCGCACCGGGGGCGGTGGCACGGGCAGGCTCACCTGGACAGGGGGCAGGTTTTCCAGGCGGCTGAAGTCGGTTTCGATCTTGGCATCCACCTCTTCGCGCGACACCGAGGAGGTGCCGCTGGCCACGTCCAGGCCCTTGGAGGTGTCGATCCAGCATTCGTGGATGGCCGTGGCCTGGATGCGGGCGAGATCCTTGGGATCTTTGAGCACAAACTTGGTGCGCCAGAACGGGTGTTCCATCCAGGATCCGCAGAACTCGTGCAGGTACATGCCCAGGGTCAGGTGTTGGATTTGGATGCGCTTGAGCATGGTGTGGCTGGGCTCGGAAAACCGCCCGTCTTCAGGCGTGACTAACGGTAACCATGGTAGCCTTTTTGTCTCCTTCCTGTCGTTCGTAAAACCCTTTACATGCCGCCCGCCGTCCCCAGAGTTTCCCCTAGTGCCAAGGCCCCGGCGGCCCCTGCTGCGGCCAAGGGCGGGGCCTCGGTGGCGCAAAAGGCGCTGCAAAAAATCGGGCTGCGCCGCGACATCGATCTGGCCCTGCACCTGCCCCTGCGCTACGAAGACGAAACGCGCATCATTCCCCTGGCCAACGCCCGCGACGGGCAGATGGCGCAGATCGAAGCCACCGTGGTGGCGAGCGAAGTGCAGCTGCGCCCGCGCCGCCAGCTGGTGGTGCAGGTGGAGGACGGCAGCGGCAGCTGCGAGCTGCGCTTCTTCAGCTTCTACCCCTCGCACCAGAAGACCATGGCGGTAGGCGCGCGCCTGCGCATCCGGGGCGAGGTCAAGGGCGGCTTCTGGGGGCGGCAGATGCTGCACCCGGCGTTCCGCGTGGCGGGCGGCGAGCTGCCCGCCGCGCTCACGCCCGTCTACCCCACCACGGCCGGGCTGCCCCAGCCCTACCTGCGCCGCGCCGTGGTCAGCGCGCTGGCGCGGGTGGACCTGTCGGACACACTGCCCCCCGGTGCCGAGCCGCCTTGGGCCCGGTTCAATGGCCAAAATGGCCTTCACCGCGCGTTCAGCTTGCGTGAGGCGCTCACTTTTTTGCACCACCCCACGCCCGATGTGGCGCTGTCCACGTTGGAGGACCACAGCCACCCCGCTTGGCAGCGCCTGAAGGCCGAGGAGCTGCTGGCCCAGCAGCTGTCGCAGTACCAGTCGCGGCGCGAGCGCGACCGGCTGCGTGCCCCGGTGCTGCGCCCGCAGCCTGCCAAGGACGGCGCGCTGCCCCTGCATGAGCAGCTCATGGCCGTGCTGCCCTTCAGCCTCACGGCCGCCCAGCGCCGCGTGGGTGAAGAAATCGCCGTGGACCTGGCCCGCCAGGTGCCCATGCACCGGCTGCTGCAGGGCGATGTGGGCTCGGGCAAAACCGTGGTCTCAGCCCTGGCCGCCTGCCTGGCCATGGACGCGGGCTGGCAGTGCGCGCTGATGGCGCCCACCGAAATCCTGGCCGAGCAGCACTTCGCCAAGATGATCGGCTGGCTCGAACCCCTGCTGGCCGCACGCGGCCGCAAGGTGGCCTGGCTGGTGGGCGGGCAAAAGAAGAAGGACCGCACCGCCATGCTGGCGATGGTCGAGAGCGGCGAGGCGGCGCTGGTGGTGGGCACCCACGCCGTGATCCAGGAGCAGGTGCGGTTCAAGAACCTGGCGCTGGCCATCATCGACGAGCAACACCGCTTTGGCGTGGCGCAGCGGCTGGCCTTGCGGCAGAAACTCGCAGCGCATGGCATGGAGCCGCACATGCTGATGATGAGCGCCACGCC
>CAYXSL010000251.1:0-5845 GCA_964466605.1 uncultured Verminephrobacter sp. | reverse complement strand
GCACGATCTCGCGGCTGGTGGTGCCGCGCACGATGGAGTCGTCCACCAGCAGCACATTGCGGCCCTTGAACTCGCTGCCGATCACGTTGAGCTTCTGGCGCACGGACTTCTTGCGCACGCCCTGGCCCGGCATGATGAAGGTGCGGCCCACATAGCGGTTCTTGACGAAGCCTTCGCGGTACGGAACGCCCAGCAAGTGCGCCAGTTGCGTGGCGCTGGGGCGGCTCGACTCGGGGATCGGGATGATCACATCGATCTCGTTGGGCGGCACGGTGGACACCACGCGCTTGGCCAGGGCCTCGCCCAGGTTCAGACGGGCCTGGTAGACCGAGATGCCATCCAGCACAGAATCGGGACGTGCCAGGTACACGAACTCGAAGATACAGGGGTTGAGCTGCGGCTTCTCTGCGCACTGGCTGGCATGGACCTGGCCGTCCAGTGTGATGAACACAGCCTCGCCGGGGTCGATGTTGCGCTCGAACACATGGGACGTCCCCTCCAGCGCCACCGACTCGCTGCCCACCATCACCGTGCCATCCTGGCTGCGGCCCAGGGCCAGCGGGCGAATGCCGTGGGGGTCGCGGAACGCCAGCAGGCCATGACCGGCGATGAGGGCGATCACGGCGTACGAGCCCTTGACGCGCTTGTGCACGGCGCGCACGGCGGCGAACACATCCTCGACCTGCAGCGGTACGCCGCGGGTGGAACGCTCCAACTCGTGCGCCAGAACGTTCAGCAGCACCTCTGAATCACTCTCTGTGTTGGTGTGGCGGTGGTCCGTCTGGAACAGTTCATTGCGCAGTTCGCGCGCATTGGTCAGGTTGCCGTTGTGCACCAGCACGAGACCAAAAGGCGCATTCACGTAAAAAGGCTGTGCCTCTTCCTCGCTGTAGGCGTTGCCCGCCGTAGGGTAGCGCACCTGCCCCAGGCCCACATTGCCCGGCAAGGCGCGCATATTGCGCGTGCGGAACACGTCGCGCACCATGCCTTTGGCCTTGTGCATGAAGAACTTGCGGCCCTGCTGGGTCACGATGCCCGCGGCATCCTGCCCGCGGTGCTGCAAGAGCAGCAGCGCGTCATAGATCAGCTGATTGACGGGCGCTGTGCTGACGACGCCGACGATTCCACACATAGTTGTTTTCCATCCGTTTGCGGGAACAGCCCCGCGGCAACCCCATGGCAGCAGCTTGTGGCCACTACCCCATCGATATCAAGAAGGCAGATGCCTACCAAATTCTTCCGGCAACGCCGGTTTCAAGCCCCTGAGCACTTCGGCGAGCACCGGGGCTGCTTGTGACTCCTGCCACCAGGGCGCCTCGTGCAGCGAGGTCAGCCCCACTACCACAGCCACCGCCAGCAGCAGCACCATACCCCGCAGCACGCCAAAAACAGCCCCCAATGTGCGGTCGGCGGGCCGTAGCCCAATGGCCTCGATCAGCTTCTTTGCCAGCCAGCTCACAAAACCACAGGCGAACACCGAAGCCACGAAAACCACGACAAAACCCGCTGCATACCGCAACGCCCCTGCCGACTCGCCCAAGGGCAGCAGCGCTGCCATGTCCGCCGCAAACCACTGCGCAACAAAAAAAGACACCACCCAGCCCAGCAGCGACAGCACTTCAAACACCAGGCCACGCCAGGCGCCAACCACCATCGACGCCAGCAGCACCGCGACGAAAATCCAATCCAGCGCAGCCATGGACATGAAAGAAAAAGAAACAGCCGGGCCGCTCGACCTAGAGGGTCAGCACGGAAGCCGACAGTTCCAGCGCCTTGATACGCGCCGCCGCCTTGTCGGCCTCTGTCCGGTTGTTAAAGGGCCCCACACGCACCCGCGTGCGTTTTCCGTCCTTGGTATCCACCACCTGGGTATAGGTCTTGAGGCCGGCGCGCTCCACCTTGGTGCGTGCTTCACGGGCCTTTTCGGCATCGGCAAATGCCCCCACCTGCACGATGAAGCGGCTTTCTTCGGCATTTGCACCGGCTGCAGGTTCGGCGCTGCGACCTTCCAGCAGGGCCCGGGCACGCGCCGAGTCATCGGGGCGTTGCACGGGTTTGGGCTCGGGCGCGGGCGCTGGTGCCACAGGCGGTTTGATGTCGGGCTTGGGGGCAGCAACAAGTGCAGCCGCAGCCACGGTGGGTGCTGAAGACGCGGGCTTGGCAGCGGGCTGACGCGGGCTTTGCACCAGCTCTTCCCCTTCCGTCAGCCCGTTGGCGGCCGCGCTACGCGGTGCAGGGGGGGTACGTTGCGCAGTCGGGACAGCAGCCGGGGGCACCGCAGGCGTTGTGGGCTTGGCCACGGGGGCATCGGCCACAGGCGCCGGCACCACCAGCGGCGCCACTTTGTTACGGTCAGGAATTTCGATGGGGATATCGACGGGCACAGGCCGGGGCTGGGTGTCGAACAGCAGAGGGAAGCCGATTACCCCCACCAGCACCAGCACGGCAGCGCCAATCAGCCGGTGGCGAGCCCGGCGGCGCATCACCTCGATACTCTCGGCCTGCGGCGTACGCGCACCGCGCTTGGACGGTTTTTCGGCCTGTTGCTGCTCACCCTGCCCGGGCCACCGAAACTTGAAAAATGCCATGGAGTAACGACTCGTGCGGACCTCAGAACCTGCCTATTGGCCCAGATGTTTGGCCTGCAGGCGAGGTGTTCCGTTGATCAGCACACCGCCCACCGTATAAAACGAGCCAAAGACCACAATTCTATCAGCGGGGTCTGCCGCAGCCACCGCCGCAGCCAGCGCCTGCATGGGGTCTGCGTGCACGCTTGAGGTCACATCCCGGCGGCCACCAGCCACCATCTGCACGGCATTCCACTTCTGCTGCAGCGCGGCGGCAGCCTCGGCGCGTGGGGTGGGCAGGTTGGTGAAATACCAGCGGTCCACCAAAGGCCCCACCTTGGCCAACATAGGCCCCAGGTCTTTGTCGGCCATGGCGCCAAACACGGCGTGCGTGGTGGGGAAGAACCCCATTGCATCCAGGTTGGCCGTGAGGGCTGCCACCGAATGGGGGTTGTGCGCCACGTCCAGCACCAGGGTGGGCTGCCCGGGCACGATCTGGAAGCGGCCGGGCAGCTCGACCAGGGCCAGGCCATTGCGCACAGCCTGCGCAGTCACCGGAAGGCGATCCCTCAAAGACTCCAGCGCCGCCAGCACGCCCGAGGCATTGACCAGCTGGTTGGCGCCACGCAGAGAGGGATAGGCCAGCCCCGCATAACGCCGCCCGCGCCCCGCCCAGCTCCACTGCTGCTTGTCGCCCGAGAAATTGAAATCGCGCCCGAAACTCCAGAGATCCGCACCGATCTCGCGCGCGTGGTCCACCACACTCTGCGGGGCCATGGGGTCGCTCACGATCACCGGCCGACCGGTGCGCATGATGCCGGCCTTCTCCCGGCCAATGCTCTCGCGGTCGGGTCCCAAGAATTCGATGTGGTCGATGTCGATGCTGGTGATCACGGCACAGTCGGCATCGATGATGTTGGTCGCATCCAGCCGCCCACCCAGACCCACTTCCAGGATCGCGACATCCAGCCGCGCATGGCTCATCAGCCGCAGGATGGCCAGGGTGGTAAATTCGAAGTAGGTCAGCGAAATTTCTTCGCCATTTTGGGCCCTTGCGCGCTCCACAGCTTCGAAGTGCGCTACCAAATCAGAAGCAGAAACGCTTTCACCGTGCACACGGCAGCGCTCCTCAAAATGCACCAGGTGGGGCGACGTGTACACCCCCGTGCGGTAGCCCGCCTGCTGGGCCACGGCTTCCAGCATGGCGCAGGTGGAGCCCTTGCCGTTGGTGCCTGCCACCGTGATCACCGGGCATTCAAAACGCAGCGCCATGCGGCGTGCCACCGCGCTGACCCGGTCCAGGCCCATGTCGATGTTGTGGGGGTGCAGCTGCTCGCAATGGCGCAGCCAGCCTTCCAGAGTGTGGGGTTTGGTTTGCATACTGCCCGGGATTGTCGCCGAGCCCCATTCACCACGGCGTTTTCGAGGATGATGCGCGGCATGACCAACGCCCGCATCACCCTCTACGGCATTCCCAACTGCGATACCGTCAAAAAATCCCGCGCCTGGTTCACCGAACAAGGGCTGGATTACCAGTTCCACGACTTCAAGAAACAGGGCGTGCCCACCGCCCAGCTGCCCGGCTGGCTGAGCGCCGTGGGCTGGCAGAAGCTGGTCAACCGCCAGGGCACCACCTGGCGCAAGCTGGATGCGAGCACGCAGGCGGCCGTCACAGACGACGCCAGCGCCAGCGCCCTGATGCAAGACCAGCCCAGCGTGATCAAGCGGCCGGTGGTCGAATGGCACAGTGCGGGCCATACCCAGGTATCCGTGGGCTTTGTGCCCGATCAGTGGCAGACCTGGCGCGACACAGCGCTCAAAAGCTGACCCACCCGCAGAGGCAGACCGCTCACTGACCGGCTGACATTTGCCCACCAACGCGGGAAAATCGCACAAATCTTTACGCAGATTTACGGCCGCCGGACCCCGAATTGACGCCCCGAGCCTAAACTTTTCTTCTGTCTGGTGCGTTATGTACCGACCCGAAAGGAGTTTCTCCATGAAAAAGATCGTCATTTTTTCCGCCATGGCCGCCATCGCCTCCCTGGCCAACGCCCAGGAACAGGGCCGTGTGCTGTCCGCCACACCCATCGTGCAGCAGGTGGGCATCCCCCAGCAGGTGTGCGGCAACGAAACCGTGTACAGCGGCAACCGCACCAGTGGCGCTGGCGCGGTGATGGGCGCCATTGCGGGTGGCGCTGCAGGCAATGCCATCGGCAAGGGCAGTGGCCGCGCAGCCGCCACGGCCATCGGCGTGCTGGGTGGCGCGGTGTTGGGCAACCAGATCGAAGGCGGTCAGCCGCAATACCAGAACGTGCAGCGCTGCACCACAGAGACCTACTACGAAAACCGCACCGTGGGCTATAACGTGGTGTACGAGTACGCAGGCAGGCAGTACACCACACGCACCCAGAATGACCCCGGCCGCTGGATTCCGCTGAGCGTCCAGCCCACCGGCCAGACCTACTCCACCCAGCCGGACCCGTATGCCCAACAAGGCGTGTACAGCCAGCCCGGCGTGGTGACATCCACCTATCCGGTGCAACCTGTCTACCAGCAGCCCACTTATGTGACGCCGCCCGTGACGGTCATCGAGTACGGCTATGACCGGCCGTACTACCCTCACCACCGCAACCCCTACTGGCGCTGAGCATGCGCCGCCAGGAAATGGAGCCCTTCGGGGCTCTTTTTCTTGATGCCGCAGCCCCCGGGCGCAGGATTCGTTGGGCAAGCCGTCGGGGGCGCTCCACCCCTGCCCTAAAATCGCGGGTTTCCTCCAACCCCATCCTGCGCTATCCATGACCACCGAAAAAATCGACGGCGTGTCCGTCACCACCCAGGCCAATGTGTACTTTGACGGCAAGTGCGTGAGCCACGGCATCACCTTCCCCGATGGCACGAAGAAGTCGGTGGGCGTCGTGCTGCCCGCAACGCTCACCTTCAACACCGGTGCGCCCGAGATCATGGAATGCGTGGCGGGCTCCTGCGAATACAAGCTGGCCGGCACCGATGCCTGGGTGAAGTCTTCCGCAGGCGAAAAATTCAGCGTGCCCGGCAACTCGAAGTTCGACATCCGCGTGACCGAGGCCTACCACTACATCTGCCATTTCGGCTGATCGCACCCCATCGCAACGGACCCCGCACATGGCCACCATTCTCCAAAACCTGCCCCTGGGGCAAAAAGTCGGCATCGCCTTCTCGGGCGGCCTCGACACCAGCGCCGCGCTGCACTGGATGAAGCTCAAGGGCGCCATGCCCTACGCCTACACCGCCAACCT
>CAYXSL010000250.1:0-5850 GCA_964466605.1 uncultured Verminephrobacter sp. | reverse complement strand
ATCAGCTACGAAGACGCGCTGCGCAACGCCGATTCGCTCAATGACCTGCGTCTGCAGATCAAGCTCAACAGCCAGCGTGCCAAGTCGCCCGACCTGGCCCAGGGCACCGAGCACTTTGCGATTGTGTGACGACAGCTCCCTGAGACGCCTGCGGCGCCTCGGTGGCACGCGCCAGAGGCGCGGCCTCTTCGGCCTGTCCGAGCCTGCACAGGCAGGCTTGGAGCCGCAGGCCTCAGCCCCTCAGGGGACGCCAACGGTGGCCGGGCAAAGCCCGCTCCACGGTGGCCCTGGCGGGTACGCGCCCCTTGCGGGGCGTTTTCTTTTTTGATTCACCACTTTTTTCTCCTCCACCATGCCAAGCACCCATCCCCGCACCTACGACGCCACCCCTTCCCGCAAGGTCGCCTTTCTGGGCCTGGGGGTGATGGGCTACCCCATGGCAGGGCACCTGGCCCTGGCGGGGCATGAGGTCACCGTGTACAACCGCACCGCTACCAAATCAGTAGCGTGGTGCGCGGAATACGCAGGCGCAAAGGCCCCAAAACATGCCACAACACCACGCGAGGCAGCCGCAGGCGCCGACATCGTGTTCTGCTGCGTGGGCAATGACAACGACCTGCGCTCTGTGACCCTGGGGGCCGATGGTGCGTTTGCGGGCATGCAGCCCGGCGCCATCTTTGTGGACCACACCACGGCCTCGGCCGAGGTGGCACGCGAGCTGTATGCGGCCGCCAAGGCGCTGGGCCTGCAGTTTGTGGATGCGCCTGTCTCGGGCGGCCAGGCGGGTGCGCAGAACGGCCAGCTCACGGTGATGTGCGGTGGCGACGCCGCCGCTTTTGACGCGGCCCAGCCCGTGGCCATGGCGTTCTCGCGCGCCTTCACGCTGCTGGGCGAGAGCGGCTCGGGCCAGCTGGCCAAGATGGTCAACCAGATCTGCATTGCCGGGCTGGTGCAGGGCCTGTCCGAAGCCGTGGCTTTTGGCCAGAACGCGGGGCTGGACATGAAGCAGGTGCTGGATGTGATCGGCAAGGGCGCGGCGCAGAGCTGGCAGATGGACAACCGCGGCAAGACCATGGTGGACGACAAATTCGACTTCGGCTTTGCGGTGGACTGGATGCGCAAGGACCTGGGCCTGGTGCTCGACGAGGCCAAGCGCAACGGCTCCCGCGTGCCGGTGACGGCACTGGTGGACCAGTTCTATGCCGACGTGCAGAAGATGGGTGGCAACCGCTGGGACACGTCGAGCCTGATCAAGCGGTTGAAGTAAAGCACCCCTGAGGCGCTTCGCGCCTCCCCCTCTCTCTCTTCGCTGCGCGATGCGGGAGGGGGACGCCCCCGGCGCGGCGGGGCGGCCCTTGTACGTGGGCACTGGCACTGGTCGCGCCAGTTTCACGCGCTGCGTGCTGTGCGCACAGAGCCCAACAAAAAAGTCCCGAACCACGCTACGCGGTTCGGGACTTTGGCATGGGAGCCAGATGCTGTCGCCCTCAGCCTTCAGCCTCCGGCGGGCTGGGTGTCCGTCGTCACCGGCGCGGGCTGGGGCGCCATGCGGCGCAGCTCCTCTTCCGACACGATCTCGAACACACGCACCACCTTGCGCACATCGCTCACGCCGCGGGCGATCTCGGTGGCGCGGTTGGCTTCGCGCTGCGAGACCCGGCCCATCAGGTACACGATGTTGCGCTCGGTCACCACCTTGAAGGAGTTGGCCGAGATGTCCTGGGCGTCCACGAGGCTGGCGCGCACCTTGCCGGTGATGAAGGTGTCGCTGGAGCGCTGGCCCAGTGAGCTGTTGGGCGCCACGGCCAGGTCGTTGACCACAGAGCGGGTGTTCTCCACCTGCGAGACGATCTGCTCCACGGTCTGGCGGTCCTGCGCATTGGGCACTTCGCCGGTCAGCAGCGCCTGGCGGTTGTAGCTGGTCACGTTGACGTGGACACGGTCGCCCAGGGTCTCGCGGATGCGGTTGGCCGCACGCAGTTCGATGCCCTCGTCTTCGATCTGGGTACCGGTGGTGCGGCGGTCCACGGCCATCACGCCGCCCACCACGGCGCCCCCCACGATCAGCGGGGCGCAGGCCGACAGGCCTGCGGCCAGCGCAGCGGCGGCCAGCACCGTGCAGACGGCGCGGCGGGTACGGGTCAGGGTTGGGTTGTTCATCACGGAATCTCCTGTTCACCAAGTAACTGGGCATCCACACCGTCGCACAGGCAGTGCAGCGCCAGGGCATGGACTTCACGCACGCGCGCTGCGCGGTCGTGGGGCACGCTGATCAGCACATCGGTCTCGCGCAGCAGGGCAGCCAGCTTGCCGCCGGTGCGGCCGGTCAGCACCACCACGGTCATGTCGCGCTCGTGGGCGGCTTCGGTGGCGGCCAGCAGGTTGGCGTCGTTGCCGGTGACCGACAGGGCCAGCAGCACGTCGCCTGCCTGGCCCAGCGCGCGCACCTGGCGGGCAAACTGCTGGGCTGCGTCGGTGCTGTTGTTGTTGCCGCCCGCAGCAGCCGTGGTCAGCAAGGTGCTGTCGGCGGTCAGCGCCAGGGCCGCCAGCTCGGGCCGCTCCCGCTCAAAGCCGGCCACGCAGAAGGCGGCAAACTGCTGGGCTTCGGCGGCCGAGGGGCCATTGCCACAGGCCAGCACCTTGCCACCGCTGGTCACACAGGCCAGCACGGCCTGCACGGCGGCGGCGATGGGGTGGCTGAGGGCTTGCGCGGCCTGGTACTTCAGGTCAGCGCTGTCGATGAAATGCTGTTGGATGCGTTGCTCAAGCATGAGGGCCCGATGATACCCGCCGCGTGTTACAGCTTTTGTAGCAAACCGTAGCCACCGGCATGGCTCTGGGGCAATAAACCCGGCGCGGCCGCCGGGCCCCGATGCGCGCTACTGCGCATCAAACGCGGCCTGGAGCCACGACACCGACGCGCCTTGCACCAGCACCACATCAAAGCGGCAAGGCGGTGGCGATGGCAGGCGCATCAGGTACTGCCGCGCCGCAAACACGATGCGCTGCTGTTTGATGGTGCTGATGCTGGCCCCGGCCCCGCCAAAGGCCTGGCTGCTGCGGCTGCGCACCTCCACAAACACCAACGTGCCGTCCCGTGCGCGCATCACCAGGTCAATCTCGCCCCCACCGCGCCCGGGCGTCCGATAATTGCGCACCACCAGCTGCAGGCCCGCCGCTTGCAGGTGGGCCAGGGCCTGGTCTTCGGCGGCATTGCCGCGATCCCGCGTCGTGGCGGCCGGGGTGGTCGCAGCGGCTTGGGCGACCCGGCCTGGTGCGCTGCCCGGTTGTCTTTTTTCAAGGAATTTCATTGAGCGCCTCTTTCGCTTCAGCCCTGGGCGCCGCACGCGATGCAGCGGCTCTACAGCATTATCCAGAGGGCGCGCTGTACGTCGTGGCCACGCCCATCGGCAACCTGGCCGACATCACGCTGCGTGCGCTGCATGTGCTGCAGCTGGCCGACACCGTGGCCTGCGAGGACACGCGCCACACCCAGGCGCTGCTGCGCGCGTACGGCATCGACAAGGGCACGGCCCAGCTGCTGGCCGTGCACCAGCACAACGAGGCCGAGGCCGCACAGGCCGTGGTGCAGCGGCTGCAGCAAGGCCAGCGGGTGGCCTATGTGAGCGACGCGGGCACCCCCGGGGTGAGCGACCCCGGCGCCCGCCTGGTGGCCGCGGTGCACGCCGCAGGCCTGCGCGCCCTGCCCCTGCCTGGCGCCAGCAGCATCACCACGGCCCTCAGTGCGGCCGGTGCCGTGGCCCACAGTGCCGAACATGGGGGCTTTGTGTTTGCCGGTTTTCTGCCCGTGAAGAATGCGGAGCGCGCCAGCGTGATTGCGCAGCAGCTGGCCGCCGAGCCCCGCTGCGTGGTGCTGCTGGAGGCCCCCCACCGCATCGGCGAACTGGCCCAGGCCCTGGGCGTGCTGGGCACGCGCCCGGTGACGCTCGCGCGCGAGCTGACCAAGCAGTTCGAAGAAATCACTACCCAGCCCGCCCAGGCCCTGACGGCCTGGCTCGACGGCTCGCCGCAGCGCTCGCGCGGTGAATTCGTGGTGCTGCTGCACCCCGTGCCCGTGGCGGGCAACGATGGCGAGAGCCTGCGGGTGCTGCGCCTGCTGCTGGCCGAGCTGCCCCTGAAAAGCGCCGTGCGTCTGGCGGCCGACATCACCGGGGCGTCGCGCAACGTGCTGTACGACACGGCCTTGGCGTGGAAGCGTGATGGAGCGAACGGCACTGACGCCGACTCCGACGCCGCAGACTGACCCCACTGCCTGTGTCGGCGGCGGCAGCGCCGAAAGGTTTTGGTCAAAATGGTCGTCTCCGCCCGACCATCATATCTTTAAGCTATCTATTTGATAGCAATCAACCCAACAACAATCCCACCGGCAAAGCCCAGCAGCAGGCGGCATCAGCCCGAGACCGCCAACCCCGCCGCCACACCACCAAACAGATCTCCTTCGACCTGCGGCGTGTTCGGGAAAGCGGCCTTCAGCGCCTGCCGCAACGGCCTCAGCGCCGACGAGCCCCCGGTGAGGTAGATTGCCTCCAGCCCCTGCCCTGCCAGCCCGGCGCTGCGCACACAGTCCTGCGCGCAGGCCACTACCTGCGCCAGAGGCTGCTCCAGAGACTGCGCCAGCCCCTGCGATGTCACCGCCGCGGCCAAGCCCGGCTCGATCCAGTCCAGCGGCATGGGCGCATCAGCATCCGACAGCGAGGCCGCGATCTTGGCCTGCTCCACCGTGTTGGCCAGGCGGTGCCCCAGGCGCTCGTTCAGCACCCACATCAGCCGCCCGTGCAGGCGCGCGTCGGCATAGTCGGTGCGCAGGTTCTGCGCGTCGCGCAAGGCCCGGGGCGCATACAGCCACTGGATCAGGTGCCAGGTGGACAGGTCGAAGAACACCCGGCTCGGCACCTCGCGCCCCGTGGGCCCGGTGTGGCGAAAGCCCAGCAGCGGCATGAGCAGGTCCAGGCTCAGGCGGCGGTCGAAGTCCGTGCCGCCGATGTGCACGCCCGTGGTGGCCAGCACGTCGGCGCTGCGGTCCGCGCGGGCCATGCGCTCGGGCCCCAGGCGCACCACGGTGAAGTCCGACGTGCCCCCGCCAATGTCCACCACCAGCACCAGCGACTCGTGCGCGATGCGCTGCTCGTAGTCCAGCGCCGCCGCAATGGGCTCGAACTGGAACGACACGTTCTCGAAACCCGCCCCCAGCGCGGCCTGGCGCAGCGCGTCTTCGGCCTGCTGGTCGCGCTCGGCATCGCCATCCACAAAATGCACGGGCCGCCCCATCACTACGCGGCCAGGCAGGCCGCCCAGCTCGTCGCGGGCCTTTTGCGCCAGCATGCGCAGGAACAGGCTGATGATGTCCTGGTAGCTCACCATCTTGTTGTGCACCGCCGTCTTGTCCTGCAGCAGCGCGCTGCCCAGCAGGCTCTTGAGCGAGCGCATCAGCCGCCCCTCGGTGCCCGCCAGGTACTGCCCGACGGCATCGCGCCCAAAGTGCGTGCTGTGGTCCTCGCCATTGAAGAACAGCGCCGTCGGCAGCGTGTGCGCAGCCCCCTCCAGCGCAATCATCCGCGCAGGGCCCGCGCCTTGGCGTACCGCCATGGCGGAATTGGAAGTGCCGAAGTCGATACCGAGGATGGTGTCGTGCAGAAGGGGCATGGGAGCAAGCGGGAGAGACAGGGAAAAGAATGCGCGGATGCAGCTGGGCAGGCCATCCGAGGTGCACCAGGGCGAAGGCACCACCTCCCGGTGGAGAACAGACCAGGCGACCAACCACCACCAGCACCGCTGGTTGCAACGCGCGAAATTGAAAAAGCCCTTGATTCTTTCAAATCAAGGGCTTTT
>CAYXSL010000249.1:0-5857 GCA_964466605.1 uncultured Verminephrobacter sp. | reverse complement strand
TTACACGCCTCACGTCGATACCGGTGACTTCATCGTCATCATCAACGCAGCCAAGCTCAAGGTCACCGGCACCAAGTCCCTGGACAAGGTGTACTACCGTCACTCGGGTTATCCCGGCGGTATCACGGCCACGAACTTCCGCGACCTGCAAGCCAAGCACCCCGGCCGCGCGCTGGAGAAGGCTGTCAAGGGCATGCTGCCCAAGGGCCCCCTTGGTTACGCAATGATCAAGAAACTCAAGGTGTACGGTGGTGCAGAGCATCCCCACACCGCCCAGCAGCCCAAGGCTCTGGAAATCTAAGGAGCCTTGAGATGATTGGTGAATGGAACAATGGCACCGGCCGTCGCAAGTCCAGCGTCGCCCGCGTGTTTCTGAAGAAGGGTTCCGGCAAGATCACTGTGAATGGCAAAGACATTCAGCAGTATTTCGGCCGCGAAACCTCGATCATGATTGCCAAGCAACCGCTGGCGTTGACCAACCATGTCGAAACCTTCGACATCCAGATCAACGTGCACGGTGGCGGTGAATCCGGCCAGGCTGGCGCTGCCCGCCACGGTATCACCCGTGCCCTGATCGACTACGACGCGTCGCTCAAGCCCGCACTGAGCCAAGCCGGCTTCGTGACCCGCGACGCACGTGAAGTCGAACGTAAGAAGGTCGGTCTGCACTCCGCACGCCGCGCCAAGCAGTTCTCCAAGCGTTAAACCTTGGCCCTGCCCGGATGCCGCCCTGTGCGGCATCTGCTGCAAAGCATCCCTGGGGTGCTTTACAGAGAAAAACCGCCTCCGGGCGGTTTTTTCGTTTATGGTGCGCTCTTTTCTTTTTGGGGCCGTATGTCCACGACACGCCTGTTGACCCTATGCGCTTTCGCCTGCTGCGCCGTCGGCTGACCATCAGCGCTCCCCGGGTGGCCATCCGCAGTGCCTTGCCCTGGCCCTTTCGCTGGCTGGCGCTGGCGGTGGTGCTGGGTTTTTGTGCGGCGGTGGCACTGTGGGCCTTTGAATTTGGCAAATCCATCGCCGGGCTGGACACCGTTTCGCGCGACGAGGTGCACCGGATGAAAGCCGAAATCGCACGCCTGCGCGATGAGGGTCAGGAGCGGCAGACAGTCGCATTGACCGCCGAGAGCCTTCTCGCTACCGAGCGTGCCGCCAAGGAGCGTTTGATGGCCCAGGTGCGCCAGCTGGAGGCCGACAACCGGACGCTGCGCGAAGACCTGGGGTTCTTTGAAAAACTGATCCCGGCGGCCAAGACCGATGGCCTGGCGATCCGCGCCCTGCAGGCCGAAGTGCTGGGCGGGATGCAGTTGCGCTGGCAGGTACTGGTGATCCAGGCGGCCCGCAATGCACCCGAGTTCAATGGCCGACTGGAGCTGGTGCTCGCGGGCACCCAGGACGGCAAACCCTGGACCCAGACCCTGCCGCCGCAGGGGCAGCCCCTGCAGGTGAAACAGTATCGCCGCATGGAGGGCGTTCTCGATTTGCCGCCCCATGCCGTGGTAAAAACCGTGACCGCGCGCGTGCTGGACGGCGCCACCGTTCGCACCACGCAGACCATGGCCATCGACTAAGGGTGGCTGCTCCCACTGTAGCCCGGTCGCAGCCGGTGGTGCCCGCTGCATTCCCCGGCTCGGGTGCTCTGGTCACCCCGTGCAGAGTGCACGCGGCGGTGCCTGCCGGTGGCTTCGTTTTCTAGTTCATCCGCCTGCGGGCCGTCCGGCCTGTGCGCTTTTTCAGGAGTCCTGCCATGTTTTCGCGTAAGAAGCAGCCCCCCATCA
The DNA here is from genome assembly GCA_964466605.1 of uncultured Verminephrobacter sp. GTDB lineage: Bacteria > Pseudomonadota > Gammaproteobacteria > Burkholderiales > Burkholderiaceae_C > Acidovorax. Next base: position 4,079 of record CAYXSL010000249.1, on the reverse strand, counting down.
AGAGCCTGATTGCGCAGGGCACCAAAATTGAAGGCAACGTGCTGTTTGCCGAGGGCATGCGCATTGATGGCGAAGTAGTGGGCGACATCCGTGCGGGCGCAGAGCAGCCCAGCATCCTGGTGATTTCTGAGACCGCTCGGGTGGAGGGCGCTGTGCATGCCGACCATGTGATCATCAATGGCTTGGTGCTGGGCCCCGTGCATGCGGGTGAACTGCTGGAGCTGCAGCCCAAGGCGCAAATCACCGGCAACGTGCACTACAAGGCGCTCGAGATGCACCAGGGCGCCGTGATTGCCGGGCAGTTGTTCCCGACGGCCGTGCTGATCGAGGAAAAGCCCCCACTGAAGTTGGCGTCAAACAATCCCTGATCGGAATTCCCGAGCGGTTTGCAGTAGTATTAACCCCAAATACCGAACCCGGAGTACCCCATGAGCGCCGTTGCCGACAACATCCAGACCGAAATGCCCGCCCCCATCCTCTTCACCGACAGTGCTGCGGCCAAGGTGGCGGACCTGATTGCCGAAGAAGGCAACCCTGACCTGAAACTGCGCGTGTTTGTGCAGGGCGGCGGCTGCTCCGGCTTCCAGTACGGCTTCACCTTCGATGAAATCGCCAACGAAGACGACACCACCATGACCAAGAACGGCGTGTCACTGCTGATCGACGCGATGAGCTACCAGTACCTGGTGGGTGCCGAGATCGACTACAAGGAAGACCTGCAGGGCGCCCAGTTTGTGATCAAGAACCCCAACGCGACCACCACTTGTGGGTGTGGTTCCAGCTTCTCGGCCTGATGAGCTGAGGATCCAGGGGAGCTGAACCTTTTGGCCGGCGTCCCGGATGCTCCAAAAAGTAAAAACCGCCTTCGGGCGGTTTTTTCATGGGGAGGGAGTTCGCTGCTGCGCTCAGGCTGGGTACACCGCGCCGAGCACGCGGGTGCCCGCTGCGCCGGTCACGCCGGGCAGGTTCCCGGGGGCCTGGTGCAGGGCCTGGCGTGCAAGCCAGGCAAAAGCGGCGGCTTCGACCTGCAGCGCGGGTAGCCCCAGCGCATCGGTGGCCACGACCTGCAGCGAGGGACACAGAGCCTGCAGGCGGCGCATCAGCTGGGCGTTGAGGGCACCCCCGCCACACACAGCCAGCATTTTGCTATCCATTTTGTAGCTGTCAACGCATGCTGAGCAGGCGGTGGCAGTGAATTCTGTCAATGTGGCCTGCACATCGGCGGGAGCGGCTTGCCCCAAACGCTCCAGGTGGTCGGCCAGCCAGGGGGGGTTGAACAGGTCGCGCCCGGTGCTCTTGGGTGGCGGCTTGTGCAGAAAGGGCTCCTGCATCAGCGAAGCCAGCAGGCCGGGCAGCACCTGGCCCGTGGCAGCCCAGGCGCCTTCCCTGTCAAAGGGTTGCCCTGTGTGCAGCTGGCACCAGTGGTCCATGAGCGCATTGCCGGGCCCGCAGTCGAACCCCTGCACCTTGTCGTCAGCGCCCAGCACGCTGAGGTTGGAGATGCCGCCGATGTTCAGCACCAGCACCGTCTCATCCCGCCGCCCGAAGACGCCCTGGTGGAAGGCGGGCACCAGCGGCGCGCCCTGGCCGCCCGCTGCCACGTCGCGGCTGCGCAGGTCGGCCACCACGGTGATGCCGGTTCGCTCGGCCAGCAGGGCGGGGCTGAGCAGCTGCAGGGTGTAGCCCGTGCCGTCGAATTCCTGGGGGCGGTGCCGCACGGTCTGCCCGTGGGCGCCGAGGGCGCGGATGGCGCTGGCAGGCAGGCCGCTGCGCTGCAGCAGCGCTTGCACCACCTCGGCATAGGCGCGCGACAGCGCGTTGCCTGCAAGGGCCGCGCGGTGCAGTTCGTTGTCGCCCGGGGTGTTGAGGGCCAGCAGCTCGGCGCGCAAGGCGGGAGCAAAGGCGGCGCTGGCATGGTGGCTGACCCGCATGCGCGGGCCGGAGAAGTCGGCCAGCACGCCGTCGATGCCATCGAGCGAGGTGCCCGACATCAGGCCGATGTACAGCTCGGATGTGCTCACAGCAGCTGTGCGCAATGTGAAAGTGTGGGCCCCAAAGCCCCGCGTTCAGCGGCGCCATGCGTGTTGCAACTGGCGCTGCGCAGGCCTGCGGCCGCCGCGCAAGGGCGGCGCCGCCGTGCTGCCAGCGTCCCCCTTCGGGCGGAAGGCGCGCAGCGACTCAGGGGGGGCTTCATTCAGCGCTGGCTTGCTCGATGAGCGCTGCGGCGTTCAGCTGGACACGCATGTTGGCGGCCAGGCGGTCAAAAGCGGGGCGCCCCGCGGCTGAGACGGGCGCAGCGGCTTCGCTCTGGGCCACGATGGTCATGGGGTCCTGGTGTTGGCCATTGACCCGGAACTCGAAGTGCAGGTGCGGGCCGGTGGCCCAGCCCGTGGCGCCCACGGCGCCCAGGGTCTGACCCTGCTCGACCGACTGGCCCTGGCGCACGTCGATGCGGCTCAGGTGGGCGTACACGGTGACATGCTGGTTGCGGTGCTTGATGAACACCACGTTGCCGTAGCCGTTCTGCACCCCGGAGAACTCCACCACGCCATCGCCCACGGTGCGCACGGCGGTGCCCGTGGGGGCCGCAAAGTCGGTGCCCAGGTGTGCGCGCCAGGTTTTCAGGATGGGGTGCAGGCGCATCTTGAAGCCGCTGGTCACGCGCGAGAACTCGACCGGCGAGGCCAGGTAGGCGCGGCGCATGCTTTGGCCGTCCAGCGTGTAGTAGGCGCCCTTGGTGGCTCCGGGCTCCTGGAACCACACAGCCTGGTGGGTCTTGCCGTTGTTGACGAACTCAGCGCTCAGCACGCGGCCGCTGGACAGGGGCTCGCCGTCGGCTTCCAGGGTTTCGTACACCACCGAAAAGCGGTCGCCCTTGCGCAGCGAGCGGCGGAAATCGATGTTGCCCGAGAACAGCTCGGCCACCTGGACAGCCACGGAGTCGGGGATGTTGGACGCGTCGGTGGCGGCAAACAGCGAGCTGTGGATGATGCCGCCGGACAAGCGGCTGCTGGCCGTCATCTTGGCGGTTTCGATGCGCGTCGCAAACTTGTTGTCGCCCTTGCGCTCAACGATCAGGCGGCGGAAGTTGCCGCTGTCGTCGGGCACCCAGCGCACCGTGAGGCGCACCAGCCGGTGGTCGTCGGTGGTTTCTGCCGACACGCTGCGGCCGGTGCGGCCCAGCACGTTCTGGCGCACGGGGGTGTCGCCGCGCATGAAGGCGGCCGCGGCCGGATCGGCCACGCCCAGGCGCTGCAGCAACGACTCGGGGGTGTCGCTGGAGCGCACCTGCTCGGAGCGGAACAGCGAGAAGCCGGGGGCATCCAGCTCGCCCAGCACGAGGTTTTCGGCCAGCGATTCGACGGGGTAGTTCACCATACGCACCGGCAGCTCGGCCGGATCGGGCGCGAAGGATGCAACGGCGAAGGCGCCACCACCGCCCGTCAGCAGAACGGCGGCAACGGCGGCGGTGATGCGTTTGGGGTGTTGTTGGATCGTGCGGGACAGTCGGTCAAGCAAAGCAGTGCTGGCGGTGCGGACCGTAGTGAGGCCGTGAATCAAAGGTCTATCCCCAGGGTGATTGCGGATCCATGGCACCCCCGCGTGTGAATGCGGGGTGGGGCCAGGAGCACAGACTGTCAGGCTGCAGCCATTCGACAGGTTGATAAAAACAGGTCAAAACGGCGGGCCCACTAGAATCCGCCTCTGCAATGTGGGCTGAAGTATAGCGGCGCATGCTGTCTAGACATCCCAAAAAACCCTTATGAATCAATCTGCTGTTACAACAACCCCGGTCTCCGATGGTGTAGGACGGGCCCTCGAAATCTCGCTGCGCGGCGTGCAGGAACTGCTGCCGCAGGACGAATGGGTCAAGAAGCTGGCGCGCTCGGAGGCCACGGGCCAGCCGCTGCGCATCAAGCTGGGGCTGGACCCCACCGCGCCCGACATCCACATCGGCCACACCGTGGTGCTGAACAAGATGCGGCAATTGCAAGATCTGGGCCACCAGGTCATCTTTTTGATTGGCGACTTCACCAGCCTGATCGGCGACCCCTCGGGCCGCAACAGCACCCGCCCGC
>CAYXSL010000248.1:0-5957 GCA_964466605.1 uncultured Verminephrobacter sp. | reverse complement strand
AGCGCCTGGCCGCCGAGCTGGGCCTGGCCCTGATCGCGCCCGACACCAGCCCGCGTGGCGCGGGCGTGCCGGGCGAGGCCGACAGTTGGGACTTTGGCGTGGGCGCGGGCTTCTACCTGGACGCCACCCAGGCGCCCTGGCGCACCCACTGGCACATGGAGAGCTATCTGCTGGACGAGCTGCTGCCCCAGGTGGGCGCCCAACTGCCCATCGACGGCCGCCGCCTGGGCATCACCGGCCACTCGATGGGCGGGCATGGCGCGCTCACGCTGGCGCTGCGCCACCCGGGCCGGTTCCAGTCGCTGTCGGCCTTTGCGCCCATCTGTGCCCCCACCCAGTGCCCCTGGGGCGACAAGGCCTTCACCGGCTACCTGGGCCCGGACCGCAGCACCTGGATCGAACACGACGCCACCGTGCTCATGCAGCACCAGCCCATCGCCCCCTACCCGGCAGGCATCCTCATCGACCAGGGGCTGGCCGACAAATTCCTGCCCGACCAGCTGCACCCGCACCTGCTTGAAGCCGCCTGCGCCGCCATCGGCCAGCCGCTCACGCTGCGCCGCCATGCGGGGTATGACCACGGCTACTACTTCGTGCAGAGCTTCATGGCCGACCACCTGCAGCACCACGCGCGGCAACTCATGGCGGCCCCTTCCGCAGGGGCGTCCGCACGTTAATGCGCCCTTAAGTCTGGGGCGCCACAGTGCGCCCCATGCCTCTGATCCTGCAGCGCCTGCTGCGCTCCCGCCTGGCTGCAGGCGCTGCGCCGCAAGCCCCGTCCACCGCCTCACTACCCGCGCTACCCGCGCCACCCGCGCACCTGCACCCCGTGTGGGTGGTCGTGCTCATCAGCACCTGGCTGGCCACGGCCTGCAACGTGCCGCTGTGGCGCGAGGTGGCCCAGCTGCCCGGCCACGGCAGCCTGCGCGGCTGGGGCTTTGCCATGGCATTCGCCGTGATCGTGGCCGCAGGCAATGCCGCGCTGCTGAGCCTGCTGGCCTGGCGCTGGACGCTCAAGCCCGCTGCAGCGCTGATGGTGGTGATGGCCGCCTTCGGCGCCTACTTCATGCTCGCCTACGGCATTGCCATCGACGCCAGCATGCTCACCAACGTGCTACAGACCGACGCCCACGAAGCCACCGACCTGCTGAGCTGGCGGATGGCCGCCACCGTGCTGGCCCTGGCCGCGCCACCGCTGGTGTGGCTGTACCGCCGCCCCGTGCGCCGCCTGGGCGCCTGGCGCCACGCCGCCCACAACGGCCTGCTGCTGGTGGGCGCGGTGGCCCTCATCGTCGTGTGTGTGCTGGCGGTGTTCCAGGACTTTGCCTCCACCATGCGCAACCACACGCGCCTGCGCTACCTCATCAACCCGCTCAACAGCGTGTACGCCCTGGGCCACATCGCCACCCAGCCACTGCGCATCAACACCCGCACCCTGCTGCCCGTGGGGCGCGACGCCCAGCTGGGCGCCAGCTACGCGGGCCAGGCGCAGCCGCCTCTGTTGGTGCTGGTGCTGGGCGAAACCGGCCGCAGCGGCAACTTCGGCATCAACGGCTACGCGCGCAACACCACGCCCCTGCTCTCGGCCCGCACCGACCTGGCGAGCGCAGGCAACGCCTGGTCCTGTGGCACCAGCACCGCCGCATCGGTGCCCTGCATGTTCTCGCACCTGGGCCGCACGGGCTACGAGGCGCGCGCCGCCAACTTCGAAAGCCTGATCGACGTGCTGCAGCACGCGGGCCTGGCCGTGCTGTGGGTGGACAACCAGTCCGGCTGCAAGGGCGTGTGCGACCGCATCGGCGATGTCAACACGGCCGCGCTGAAAGACCCCATGCTGTGCCCCACCCCAGGCGAATGCCTGGACCGTGTGATGCTGAAGGACCTGGACGCACGCATTGACGCCCTGCCCGCCGAGCGGCGCCAGCGCGGCACCGTGGTCGTGCTGCACCAGATGGGCAGCCACGGCCCGGCGTATTCCAAACGCTCGGCCCCCGAGCACAAGCGGTTCCTGCCCGAATGCACCTCCACCGCGCTGCAGGAGTGCGAACGCCAGCAGGTGGTGAACGCCTATGACAACAGCATCGTCGAGACCGATGCCTTCCTCGACGGGGTCATCCAGTGGCTCTCTGCGCGTGGCGGCAAGGCACAGACCGCCATGATGTACGTGGCAGACCATGGCGAATCGCTGGGCGAAAACAACCTCTACCTGCACGGCCTGCCCTACAGCATCGCGCCCGACGTACAAAAACACGTGCCCTGGATCACCTGGCTCTCCCCCGCCATGCAGGCCCGCACCCACATCGCCACCGGCTGCCTGCAGCACGACCTGGCCGAGCGGCGCATCACCCACGATCACTACTTCCACTCGGTGCTGGGCCTGATGGACGTGAAGACCGGGGCGTACAGCGCGGGGCTGGATATGTTTGGGGGGTGCAGGCAGGGGGCAAGAGCGGGAGTAGGGATAGGCTGAGATCACCAGCGCAGAACAGCCGTTCCCGAACGGACACAGCCCTTCAGGGCCATCGGAGCGCCCACCAAATCACCCCCGCCCCATCCACCCCTCCACCTCCCCCATCAAGTGGCCGCGAAACACCTCGGCAATCGGTGACAGCTGTTTGCCCTTGGGCCAGACCAGGTGCCATTGCGAGCGGATGGGAAAGCCCGCCACGTTGAGCACGGCCAGGCCCTCGTGGTGCGGGCCCAGCGAGTGGAGGGAGACGATGGAGAGGCCCAGCTGGCCTTCCACCGATTCCTTGATGGCCTCGTTGCTGCCCAGCTCCAGCACGGTGCGGGGGGCAAAGCCCGCCTCGCGCAGGTGGGCGTCCGTGGCCATGCGGGTGCCCGAGCCTTTTTCGCGCAGGATGAAGCGCTCGGGCTGCAGCTGCTCCAGCCGGATGCGCTTCTTGGCTGCCAGCGGATGGCCTGCGGGCGCGATGACGACCAGGGGGTTGGGCATGAGGATCTGGTCTTCCAGCGGCAGGTCGGAGGGCGGCATGGACATGACGTAGAGGTCGTCCTGGTTGGCACGCAGGCGGCCGATGACGTGGTCGCGGTTGAGCACTTCCAGCGAGATGTCGATGTGCGGGTGCAGCTTGCAGAAGCTGCCCAACAGGCGCGGCACAAAGTATTTGGCGGTGCTGACCACGGCGACCTTGAGACGCCCGCTGGTCAGGCCCTTGGCGCCCGCGATGCGCTGCTCGAACGCGTCCCACTCGCCCGCGATGGCACGCGCGGTGCGGGCCAGGGCGTGCCCCGCGTCGGTGAGGTGCACGCGGCGCGAGATGACCTCATACAGCGGCAGGCCCACGGCCTGCGCCACCTCGCGCAGCTGCATGGACGCGGTGGGCTGCGTGACGTGCATGACCTTGGCGGCCGCGCTGACGCTGCCGGTTTCAGCCAGCGCCAGAAAAAGCCGCAGCTGGCGGAAAGTGATGTTCATAGATTTTTATCTATAGATAAGTGCATTCGAATCGATTTTACTTTGCACCCCATGCTGCATAGCATTGGCGTCCAAGGAGTTGAATGATGCAAAGCTTGCTGGACCCTGCGATCCTGTTTTTTGCCCTGGGCGTGTTTGCGGGCCTGGTGCGATCCAACCTGGAGATGCCGGGTGCGATCTCGAAGTTCTTGTCGATCTACCTGCTGATGGCGCTGGGCCTGAAGGGCGGGTTTGCGCTGGCGGCGTCGGGCTTCACGCCCAACGTGGCCACCAGCCTGGGGCTGGCGGTGCTGCTGGCCGTCGTGGTGCCGCTGGTGGGCTACGCGCTCTTGCGGCGGGTGCTGTCGGGCTTCAATGCGGCGGCAGTGGCAGCCACCTACGGATCGGTGAGTGCCGTGACGTTTGTGACCGCCACGCAGTACCTGGAGTCGCAACACATCGCCTATGGCGGCCACATGGCGGCGGCGATGGCGCTGATGGAGTCGCCCGCCATCATCCTGGCCGTGCTGCTGGCCAATGCGCTGCGGCAAAAACAGCAGGCGGCGGCGGCCTGCGGTAACGCGCCTGTGGTGGCGATGGCAGGCGGGGGCACCGCCACACTGGGTGGCCATGGCCCGGGCAACGTCAGCGGGAACAGCGGCCCCCACCTGTCGGTGGGCAAGATCCTGCACGAGTCGTTCACCGATGGCACGCAGTTGCTGCTGCTGGGCGCGATGCTGATCGGCCTGTTGACGGGCGACGCGGGCAAGGCGGCCATGCAGCCGTTTTCGGGCGACCTGTTCAAGGGCATGTTGTGCCTGTTCTTGCTGGACATGGGCCTATCGACAGCACGCAATCTTCCTGCGGTGCGCAAGCAGTCTCCCTGGCTGCTGGCCTACGCGGTGCTGGGCCCCATCACGCACGCCACGCTGGCGCTGGGGCTGGCCTGGCTGGCCGCAGTGCCCGTAGGCGATGCGGTGCTGCTGATGGTGCTGGCGGCCAGTGCGTCTTACATCGCCGTGCCTGCCGTGGTGCGCTACGCCATCCCTGAAGCCGATCCGTCGCTGTATGTGAGCCTGTCGCTGGGGCTGACGTTTCCGCTCAATATCGTGCTGGGGATCCCGTTGTACACGCAGGTGGTGCAAAGCCTGTGGGCGGTGTGAGAAAGCGATGCATGCGGCACCCCGCATGCGCTTGCGAGGCCTTGATCAATAGCTATCATTTTTATAGCACAAAAGGCATTCTGGACGCGCGGAAACGGCCATTTGTATTGAGATTTTCGCCCCGCAGCGCCACATAGCCAGGTCAGAACAGGCTGCTTTGCCCGTGCAGCAACCCTGGGCGGAACTGGCCCAGGTCCAGCTCCACGCGTTCGCGGTTCAGGCCCAGCCTGCGGCAGGTGGTGGCAAAACGCTGGCGTACCAGGTCGGCCCACAGGCCGGTGCCTTTCATGCGGGTGGCGAAGTCGCTGTTGTAGGTCTTGCCTGCGCGGCGTTCGGCGTCGCTGAGGTGGTGCAGGTCCTGCACACGGGCCATCACGCGCGCGGCGCGCTGGGGGTAGTGCACCTGCAGCCATTCGCGGAAAAGCGCGTCCAGCTCCCAGGGCAGGCGCAGCACGGTGTAGAAGGCACTGCGGGCGCCCGCCTCGCGTGCGGCCTCCAGCACCTGTTCCATGTCTTCGGTGATGAAAGGGATCTGCGGCGCAACGCTCACGCCCACTGGCACGCCCGCCTCGGCCAGCGCGCGGATGGTGCGCAGGCGCCGGTGCGGCGCGGCCGCGCGGGGCTCCATGCGGCGGGCCAGGGTGGCGTCGAGCGTGGTGATGGTGACGTACACCGCAGCCAGGCGCTGCGCGGCCAGCGGGGCGAGCAGGTCCAGGTCGCGCTCCACGCCGCTGGACTTGGTGATCAGCGAGAACGGGTGGCGCGCGTCGCGCATCACCTCGATCACGCTGCGGGTGAGTTTCAGCTCGCGCTCCACGGGTTGGTAGCAATCGGTGGCGGAGCCGATGTTCAACAGGCGCGGCACATAGCGCGGCTGGGCCAGCTCGTGCCGCAACACGCTGGCGATGTTGTGTTTGGCCACGATCTGCGTTTCAAAGTCCAGCCCCGGCGAGAAGTTGAGGTAGCTGTGCGTGGGCCGGGCGTAGCAGTAGATGCAGCCATGTTCGCAACCACGGTAGGGGTTCACCGAAAGCTCAAAGAAGATGTCCGGCGAGTCGTTGGCACAGATGGCGCTGCGCGCGGTTTCGAGGTGCACGCGGGTGGCGGCAGGGGTGGCGAGTGCATCGTCGTGCGCGTTGTCGCCCCCCGCCAGGTGGCCCCAGCCGTCATCGGCCACCTCGCGCACGTCCCGCGCAAACCGGTGCGCGAGCGCGGTGGCCGCGCCCCGGCCACGGATGGCCTGCAGCGGAATGCGGACCTCTTCGGGCGGCGCGGGGATGTCGGACTTGTCTGTGAAGGTGCGAGACATAACTGTATAAATATAAGGGGTATCTATTTAGCTCCAGCAGCCCCATTAATACTGTGATTTCATCCAG
>CAYXSL010000247.1:0-5967 GCA_964466605.1 uncultured Verminephrobacter sp. | reverse complement strand
CCTTGAAGGCGTCGCGCAGCACGACCAGGGCCTTCACCGTCTCGCCCCGGCGCTCGTCGTGGGCGGCGATCACGCACACCTCCTGGATCGCAGGGTGGGCGTACATCATGGCCTCGACCTCGGCGGGCCAGACCTTGAAGCCCGACGCATTGATCATGCGCTTGAGCCGGTCCACCATGAAGAAGTAGCCGTCCTCGTCCACCTGCGCCAGGTCGCCCGTGCGCAAGAAGCGCTTGCCGTCCAGCGTCACAAAGCTGTCGGCGGTGACCTGCGGGTTGTTCCAGTAGCCCTGCATGACCTGCGGGCCGTGCACCACGATCTCGCCGATCTCGCCCGGGGGCAATTCGGCGAAGGTGGCCGGGTCCACCACGCGTGCGTCCACGTCAAACACCGGAATGCCCAGGCACTGCGGCTTGGGGCGGTGGGGCGGGTTGATGTGCGTGGCGGCCATGGTTTCGGACATGCCGTAGCCCTCCACGTAGTCGAGGCCGGTCAGGTCCTTCAGGCGCTGCGCCACGGCCTTGGGCATGGCCGCGCCGCCGCCGCGCATGGCCTGCAGGCTGCTGATGTCGTAGTCGGCGATGCGCGGGTTGGCCAGAAAGTCCACCACCATGGTCGAGATGGCCTGCCAGATGGTGACCCGGTAGCGCTGGATGAGCTGGGCGGCGGCATCACGGTCCCAGCGCGGCAGCACGACCACGGTGGCGCCCACAAACAGCGGCCCGTTCATGCTGCCCGACAGGCCGGTGACGTGGAACAGCGGCAGCACCGTGAGGTAAGTCGAATCCTGCGTGCGCGCAAACCACTGCACGCCGCCCACCAGCGTGCTCATGGCGCTGCGGTGCGTGTGCATGCAGCCCTTGGGGTGGCCGGTGGTGCCCGAGGTGTAGGGCATCACGCACAGGTCGTCGGGCCCGGTGGTGAGGGGGCCGGGGGCGCGCTGCTGCGCGAGCATGTCGCTCCACAGCGTGACGCCGGGCGCATCTAGGGCCTGGCGCGGCGCTGATACGAACGCGGGCACCGGCAGGTCGGTAGGTACCTGCAGGTAGTCGCTGTAGGCGGCCACGATGAGGTGCTGGAGCTTGCCCTCACCCGGCTCCCCGCCGGCCACATCCACCAGCGGCCGCGCCTGCGCATGCAGGTCCTGCGGCACAAAGGCCACGGTGGCGCCGCTGTCGTGCACGTAGTGGCGCAGCTCGTCGGTGCGGTTCATGGGGTTCACCGGCACCACCACCGCGTTGGCGCGCAGGATGCCGTAGAACGCCAGAATCCACTGCGGGCTGTTCTGCATGTACAGCAGCACCCGGTCGCCCGCCTTCACACCACACACCTGCTGCAAGAAGCCCGCAATGTGCTCCGCCTGCTGCTGGAACTGCCGGAAGGTCACCAGCGTGTCGTAGAACACCAGAAAAGGCTTGTCCGGAAAGCGTGCGGCCGACACCTCGGCGTTGTGGAACAGGTGGGTCTGCGGCAGCGTGAGGTGGCGGGGCAGGCCGGGCGGCCAATGGGCGAGGTGGCGGTCGGACATGGGATGGGCCTCTCTTCTCAGTGGGTCGATTTGGGCATAGCGCCATGCAACTGGCGCGGCCCAGGCGCGGGGCGCCAAGCAAGGGCCGCCCCGCAGCGAGGGCGCCGTCCCCCCTCCGGGGGGAAGGCGCGCAGCGCCTCGGGGGGGCTTCAGATCAAACTGGCACCGCCATCCACCACGATGCTTTCGCCCGTGATGTGCCGCGAGGCGTTGGACGCCAGGAACACCACCGCGCCCTTGAGGTCCTCTTCGCCGCCAATGCGGCGCAGGGGCGTGCGCTCGATCATCGCAGGGCCCAGCTTTTCGATCAGGCCGCTGGCCATCTTGCTCGGGAAGAAGCCTGGGCAGATCGCGTTGACACGGATGCCGTAGTGCCCCCATTCCGACGCCAGGGTGCGCGCAAAATGCAGCGCGGCGGCCTTGGAGGTGTTGTAGGCAATGGTGTTCATGCCCGGGGGCGTGCCCTTGAGCGCGGCCACCGAGGCGGTGACGATGATCGAGCCCTTGCCGCGCGGGATCATGCAGCGCTTGCCCACCTCGCGCGACAGGAAAAACGGTGCGCTCACGTTCAGGTCCATCACCTTGTGCCAGGCGGCGTCGGGGTAGTCCTCGGCCTTGGCGCCCCAGGTGGCGCCGGCGTTGTTCACGAGGATGTCGATGGTGCCGAAGCGCTCGACCACCTGGTCCACCAGGCCGGGGATGTCCTCGGTCTTTTGCAGGTCGTTCACCACGGTCAGCACCTCGTAGCCCAGGCCTTCCAGGTGCTGCTTGGCCTCGGCCAGCTCATCGGCCTTGCGTGCGGTGATGGCGAGTTGGGCGCCCATTTCGCCCAGGGCCTCGGCCATCTGCAGGCCCAGGCCGCGCGAGCCGCCGGTGACCAGGGCCACCTGGCCGGTGAGATCGAAAAGTTGCTTGACGCTCATGGAAAGTGCTTTCGTGGGAAGAGGGGGAGTGAAGAAAGGGCGCAGAAGGCGAAGGAATCTGCCGCGCGCTGCCACCACCAGGCTGCCGGGCGTGGCGCGGGGGGCGGGAGGCGGGGTTCCGGCATCGGCGCTTCATGCTAGTCGCGGCCCGGCCCTGTGTAAAACCTGCGCTGTCACCTGCGAAACTCTTGAGCGCGGCCCCGGGGGGCGGTGCGCGCAGGGCCTCTGTGGGCCTGCGCCTACCTGCTGTGCGGTGAATGGCGCATGGACGGCGGCGCGGGCGCGCATTAGGCTCCGGGGCATGCCCATTGCTCTGCCGTCGATTCAGCGCCTCGCCGCGCCCCTGATGCCCGTGGTGTTGCCTCTGTGGCGGCTGGTGTTGCCCTTCTGGCGCGCTGTGCAGCTGTGGCTGGATGCCGACGGCCTGCGCATGAGCGCTGCCATGTCGTTCTACGGCATGCTGAGCCTGGCGCCCCTGCTGCTCCTGCTGGTGGGCGTGCTGGGCTGGTGGATGGACCGCAGCTACCTGGAGGCCAGCCTGGTCACCCAGGTGCAGTCCGTGATGGGCGCGCAAGTGGCCGACGTGGTGCGGCAGGCCCTGGCCAGCGCCCGTGCGCCCGCCGAGGGGCGCCTGGCGTCCATCGTGGGTTTTGGCGTGCTTGTCTCGGGGGCCACCGGGGTGTTTGTTGAACTGCAGTCGGCGCTGGAGCGCCTGTGGCGGCGCGACGGCGAACCCGCTGCGCCGCAGGCCGCCTGGTGGCGCATGGCCTCGCTGCGGCTGCGGGGGCTGGCCTATGTGCTGGCCCTGGGCTTTTTGCTCATGGTGTCACTGGCGCTGTCCACGCTGATCCACCTGCTGGCGGGCTGGGCCGCAGCGCGCCTGGCATCGGGGCCCCTGGCGCACCTGTTGCCCCTGGCTCCGCTGTTCCAGATGGCCAACGAAGCGCTGGCTTTTGGTCTTGCCGTGGCCTTGTTTGTGGGCCTGATGCGCATTGGCGTGGGCCCCAAGCCGTCGCTGCGCTACCTGGTGATGGGAGCCGTGGTGGGGGCGGCGCTGTTCATCGGCGGCAAGCAGCTGCTGGCCTGGTACCTGTCCACGGCGGCGGTGGTTTCGGCCTATGGCGCCGCTGGCTCGCTGGTGGTGCTGCTCATGTGGATCTATTTCTCATCGGCCATCCTGCTGTTTTCTGCAAGTTGTGCGCAGGCGCTGGAGGATGCGCTGCGCAGTGGCCCGCTGCCCTCTGCGGTCTCGGCGCGGGGCGGGCGGATGTAAGAAATGTTGGCAAATCTACCAAGCTGGCCTCGGCCCGTGGGGGCTGGGCGGGGTGGCTTGGCGCAGAAACACGGCGTGGGCGGCTGAAAGCAGTGCAACAGGCGCTTACGGCCACTTACAAAACCGCTGCTGGGCGCCCGTTTTCTCTGTGTACCTTTGGGCCCCCCTCGGACGTTTGGTGGGAGACCGCTGCGACCGCATCACCAAGCGCAGTGGGCCCTGTCCCACCTGGCTACAACCAAACAAGGAAATCTGCACCATGAACCTCACCGTACCCCCCGCCACCACGCTGGCCCCTGGCGGCGTCGCCGCAGGGCCCGCCTTGAAATGGATGTGGGCCGCCATTGGCGTACTTGGCGTGAGCGTGCTGGCCCTGGGCGCCACCCTGGTGTGGCAACAACAACGCGCACCCGTTGTAGCCACCGCCCCGGCCATGGCCCCCGCGCAGCTGGCCGCCGCGCCCCGCACGCCAGACGCAGAAATTATTGAAGAAAAACGGCCTTCTCCGCGCGACCAGTATGCCCCGCAAGCTATCAATAGCGTAGCAAATGGCCGTGTGCCCCAGGGCCAGGTTGCGCAGCGCCCTGCAGAGATGCCGGGCGGCCAAGGCGCGGCCCGGGGCGCAGGCCCCGCGCAGCCCGTGCGGGCCGCCGCGCCGGTGTGCCGCAGCTGTGGCCGGGTCGAATCGGTGCAGGCGGTGCAGCAGGCCGCGCCCGCCACGGGCGTGGGCGCGGTGGCCGGTGGGGTGCTGGGTGCCGTGGTGGGCAACCAGATCGGCAAGGGCAGTGGCCGCACGGCCGCCACGGTGCTGGGCGCCGTGGGCGGCGGCTATGTGGGGCACAAGGTGGAAGAGCGCACGCGCACCACCACCGTGTACCAAGTCGCGGTGCGCATGGAGGATGGTTCGTTGCGCCACTTCCAGCGCGCCGAGCCCACGGCGGTGGGCACGCCCGTGGTGCTGCAGGGCAAGGGCTTCCGTGTGGACCAGGGTGGCTCGGCGCACGCTGCAGACCCCTATGCCCAGCCGCAGCCGGGCACGGTGCGGGTGTCGGACACCTACTGAGTCCGTCGCCTCCCCCCAAAAAAGCCCGCAAACGCGGGCTTTTTTTGTCGTGGCAGGTGGGCTACAGCACCACCGGGATCTCGGTCGCTGGCGGAGTGTTGCGGCTGCGGCCACAGCGCACCAGGCCATCGATCATCACCATGCCGATGCCGGGGATGTCGCCCAGCTGCACGCTCTCCAGCAATGTGCTGCCCGCCGTGTGCTGGGCCCGGTCCATGAACACAAAATCCGCCGCGCGGCCCACCTCGATCAGGCCGCAGTTCAGGTTGCGGATGCGCGCCGTGTTGCCCGTGGCAAAGCAGAACACCAGCTCGGCGGGGATGTCGGCAAAGCTGGAGATCAAGGCAATCATGCGCAGCATGCCCAGCGGCTGCACGCCCGAGCCGGCGGGGCCGTCGGTGCCCAGGATCACGCGGTGCGGGCACTTGAGTTCGATGGCGGCGCGCGCCGCCTGGATGGCAATCTTCTCGTTGCCGTTGTGCACCAGCTCGATCGCGCGGGACGATTTTTCGCACAGCTCGCACACATGCTTCCAGGGCAGCGAAGTGTGGCCGCCGTTGATGTGGCCGATCACGTCCGCGTCGGCCTCCAGCACCACGTCCTTGTCGATCAGGCCCGAGCCCGGGATGGACGGCCCGCCCGTGTGGATGGTGCTCTGGATGCCATGCTTGCGCGCCCAGGCCACCATCTGCTGGGCCTCGTAGCCCGCCTTGACGGAGCCCAGGCCCACTTCGCCCAGCAGCGTCACGCCCGCGTCGGCCAGGTCCTTGAAGTCCTGCTCGGTCATGCCTTTCTCGATGACCGGGGCGCCCGCAATCACCTTCACGCCACCGGGGCGGAAGTTGTCGAACGCGCGCTGCGCGGTAATGGCCAGCGCCTTCAGGCCCACGATGTCCTTGGGGCGGCCGGGCAGGTGCACTTCACCGGCCGAGACCATGGTGGTCACGCCGCCGTTCATGGTGGAGTCGATCCAGCCGATCTGGTTCTGGCGCGGCGTCCAGTCGCCAAACACCGGGTGCACGTGGCTGTCGATCAGGCCCGGCGCCACGCAGGTCTGGCGCGCGTCGATCACGGTGTTGGCGTGGTCGGTGTCGCAGTCCTTGTAGCGGCCCACGGCCACGATGAGGCCATCATTCACCACGATGGTGTCGGCGTCGAGGATGGGCCGGTCCAGGTCGCC
>CAYXSL010000246.1:0-5981 GCA_964466605.1 uncultured Verminephrobacter sp. | reverse complement strand
CTTGGGATCCGGCAGGATTTCACGTTTAGGGACTTCGCGACGACGTGGCATTTTTTCACCTCATATTGCTTCAGTTGGCGCCTTGGCAGGCACCGCGGAGGTCATTGGAACCCCCACTTACTCGACCCACACGGACAATTCCGTGCTTGGGGTCACTACGCTGATTCACCGCGCCACGCGGCAAACAGCACCTTGAATTCGCACCAGATTACTTGGCCTTGGGCTTCTTCGCACCGTACTTGGAGCGCGACTGCTTGCGGTCTTTCACGCCTTGCAGGTCGAGCGAGCCGCGCACGATGTGATAGCGCACACCGGGCAAGTCCTTGACACGACCACCGCGAACCAGCACGACGCTGTGTTCCTGGAGGTTGTGGCCTTCGCCGCCGATGTAGGAGATCACCTCAAAACCGTTGGTCAGGCGCACCTTGGCAACCTTACGCAGAGCGGAGTTAGGCTTCTTAGGCGTCGTGGTGTACACACGGGTGCACACGCCGCGGCGCTGTGGAGAGTTTTCCATCGCAGGGCTCTTGGACTTGGTCTTTTCGACCTCGCGCCCCTGACGGACCAGTTGATTGATGGTTGGCATGAAATACGTCCCTAAACGTAAAAAACGAAAACGTGAAACCCTTCGGAAATTCCGAAAAGCCTTCTAATGTAGCAGCAAGCCCCCGAACGGGCAAGCAGTACGAGACTTTCCCCTTAGACGCAACAAGCGCTCTCTACCCACCCCGCCGGGCTGCAGCGCAAAGCATCGCCACCCTCAACCGTCGTAAGCGCGCTACCCACGCGAGGGCAGCCGCGCAAGGGCCGCCCCGCCGCACCGGCTGCGTCTCCCTTCCCGAATCGCGCAGCGATTCGAGAGAAGGGGTGAAGGCGCGACAGCGCCTCAGGGGATTGCCCTCTATTTAATCCAAAGACGGATGGCATCCCAGGCGCGACCCAAAATTCCCGCCTGCTCCACCGCTTCCAGCGCGACCAAGGGCACCTCGCCGATGGACTGCTCGCCCAGCATCACCTTGAGGGTGCCGATAGGCTGGCCCTTGGTGTAGGGCGCCACCAGCGGATCGGGGCGGGAAATCTGGGTGGTGACCTTGCCAGCGCTGCCTGCAGGCACAGCCACAACGATGGCCTCTTCGCGGCCGATCTTCAGCACGCTGTCCTTGCCCTTCCAGACAGCGGGGGTGGCCACGGGCTTGCCCGCATCGAACAGCTTGACGGCCTCGAACGCGGTGTAGCCCCAGTTCAGCAGCTTCTGGCTTTCGTTCGCGCGCGCGTTTTCGCTGGCGGCACCCAGCACGATGGACAGCAGGCGGCGCTGGCCCACGCCGGGGAATTCGCGCTTGGACGTGGCCACCAGGCAGTAGCCAGCGGCGGCGGTGTGGCCGGTCTTGAGGCCGTCCACGGTCGGGTCGCGGAACAGCAGCGAATTGCGGTTGTTGCCGTTCGATGCGGGCGTGCCGGGGTAGCTGTACTGCTTGGTGGAGTAATAGTGCATGTACTCCGGGAAGTCCTTCATCAGGCGCATGGCCAGCACGGAGAGGTCGCGCGCCGTGGTGGTGTGGCCGGGTTCGGTCAGGCCTTCGGGGTTCTTGTAGCTCGTGCCGTTCATGCCCAGGGCCTTGGCCTGGTCGTTCATGAGCTTGACGAAGTTCTCGGCCGTGCCACCCACGCCTTCGGCCAGGGCCATGGTGGCGTCGTTGCCCGACTGCACGATCATGCCCTTGATGAGGTCTTCGACCGGCACCTGCATCTTGGGGTCGATGAACATGCGCGAACCGGGCATCTTCCAGGCGCGCACGCTCACGGGCAGCTTCTGGTCCAGCGCAATCTTCTTGGCACGCAGCGCATCAAAGACCAGGTAGCCCGTCATGAGCTTGGTGAGCGAGGCCTGCTCCACCGGTGCGTCGATGTCCTTGGCGGCCAGCACCTGGCCGGCGGTGACATCCACCAGCATGTAGGTGCGCGCGGCGATTTCGGGGGGCTGGGGCGCCTGGGCCAGGGCGCCGAAGGCAGCGGGGGCCACCGCAGCAAAGACGGCCAGGGATCGCAACGCAGACAGGATTCGTTTCATGGGGCAATAAGGGGCTGGAGAGGCTCAGAAAAAGAGGAAAGGAAAAACGCGCAGAGAGGGAAAAGAAGGCCCGGGAGCCCGGGCAGCCCCCCTCAGGCGCCCGATTGCAGGTGGCGCACCACCAGATTCTTCAAAAGCGGCAATTGTCCGTGAAAGAAATGCCCCCCCGCCGGGATCACTGTGACAGGCAGTATCTGGGGCCGCGCCCAGTCCATCACCGCCGACAGCGGCACGGTGTCGTCCGCCTCGCCGTGCACCACCAGGGTGCGCAGGTGGGCCTCCGGCGGCACCGGGGCTACGGTGAAGCGGCTGGCGGCGGTGCCTACCAGCACGGCCTGGTCTACACGGCCTTGGGACCAGAGCGTGGCGAGCGCATGGCTGGTGACAAAGGCGCCAAACGAAAAACCTGCCAGCGCAATGCGCTGGCCTTCGGCCGCAGGCGCGACCTGCTCGACCACGGCCAGCAGGTCCTGCAACTCGCCCCGACCCTCGTCGTGCACGCCCGCTGTGCCGCCCACGCCCCGGAAGTTGAAGCGCACGGCCGTGTAGCCGCATTGCACAAACGCGCGTGCCAGGGTCTGCACCACCTTGTTGTCCATGGTGCCGCCAAACAGCGGGTGGGGGTGGGCAATGATGGCCACGCCCCGGGGGCTGGCGCCGTCGGCCAGTGCGGCACTGTCGCGCACGGCCTCGATGGCACCGGCGGGGCCGGACAGGGTCAGGCGTTCGGTCTGGGCATTCACTGGATTGCTACTCTATTGATAGCTACAAACGCTTATCTATCAGGCGCAGGCAGCCAAAATCATTCAAAAAAAAGGCGAAGGATGGAGCCCGCATCAGCGGCCAAGTTCCGCTGGCGTGACCAGGCGCTCCACCACCTGGCCGTTCTTGAGGTGCGATTCGACGATCTCGTCGATGTCGGCCGCGTCCACATAGGTGTACCAGGTGCCCTCGGGGTAGACCACGGCGACCGGGCCACCCGCGCAGCGGTCCAGGCAGCCCGCCTTGTTCACCCGGACCTTGCCGGCGCCCGCCAGCCCGGCCGCCTTGACCTGGGCCTTGCACCGGTCAAAACCCGCCTGGGCGTTGTGGTGGGCACAGCTGTCTTCGCCGTTGGTGCGGTCGTTGAGGCAGAAGAAGATGTGGCGCTGGTAGTAGCCGGGCGCTGCGGCCGGTGCGGAAGGGGTATCGCTCATCCCGGCATTTTAAGTTTGCGCCTCACGCCTGGACACCCGCAAAAGCACATACAGCAGCGTGGCATACGGCCACAGCCAGCCCAGCCACTGCCCCAGGCCATAGAAGCGGATGAAGCGGCCCTGCTCCCAGATCTGCAGGGTCTGGGCAAAGTAAGCGCTGGTGGGCGCTTGGTTGAGCAGCGCCAGGTGCCAGGCCAGCGCCAGCAGCAGCACGGCGGCGCTGGCCCGGCGCGGCAGGGCCACCAGCAGCAGCGCCAGCGCCAGCGCGCCCCACACGCCCACACGCACGGGCAGGCTCATCCATTCCCAGGCATGCACCGGGCCCCAGCTCAGAGCGGCCGACAGCGCCGTGAGAACCACGCCCACCACCACCACCCCCAGCGCAAACAGTGCACGCCGCCCCATCTGGCGGATCACGCAGTAACCCAGCAGGCAGGGGATGAGCAGACCGAGCGTGACGCACAGCAGCTCGCCACTGGGCGAAAGCGGGTCGAGCGCGGCCTCGCGCAGGGGCAGCCAGTCGAGAAACGGGGTGTCGGCCAGCAGCTCGATCAGCGCCGCCTCCAGCCGCTCCAGCACCTGGCCCAGGCCAAAAGGCACGGCCGCCGGGAACAGCAGCGCCATTGGCCACAGCGCCAGCAGCACCATGCCCCCGCTGGCGTCCGAGACAAACCAGCGCGAACGGAAGTCACTCCAGCGGTCCAGCGCGCCCAGGCGCTCCAGCAGCGCCGCACTCAGGGCGCCCGCCAGCGTGCCACCGATGTTAAGCAGCAGGTCCAGGTTGGACGGCACGCGCCGGGGCAGGTAGATCTGCAGAAACTCCAACGCCAGCGACAGCAGCGCGCCCACGAGCGTGGCCAGCAGCACCGCCCCCCGGCCCCAGCCCGAGCGCAGCATGCCCAGCACCAGCAAGAAGCCCAGCGGCGCGTAACCGGCCGCATTGGTGACCACGTCAAACCCCGTCCAGTACGGCGGGGGCAGGCGGGCCAGCAGGAACACCAGCGGGTCGATACCCTGCGCGCGCCAGCCGTCAAACGGGAACAGGCTCGCAAAAACGATGAGCGCCGTGTAGATCAGCGCGAGCGGCCAGGCGGAGGTCTTGTGCACCAGCGTCAGCCCCGCGCCATCAGAAGGGCTTGACCACCACCAGCACCACCGCCAGCAGCAGCAGCAGCACGGGCGCCTCATTGAACCAGCGGAACCACACATGGCTCTTGCGGCACGTGCCGTCGGCCAGCTTGCGCAGCAGCACGGCGCAGGCATGGTGGTAGCCGATCACCAGCAGCACCACGGCCAGCTTGGCGTGCATCCAGCCATTGCCGGGGCCCCGGCCGATGCCATAGCCCATCCACAGCCACACCCCGAGGGCCAGCGCGGGCACCGCCAGCAAGGTGGTGAAGCGCAGCAGCTTGCGCGCCATCAAGAGCAGCCGGTCGCGCTCGGCCACCGAGCCCGGCGCCACCATCTGCAGGTTGACGAAGATGCGTGGCAAATAGAAAAGGCCAGCAAACCAGCTGGCCACGAAGACGATGTGAAAGGCTTTGACCCAGAGCATGGGCGCAGTTTACGTTCCTGCAAGCTTTGCCACGGCCCAGGGCCGGACAAAAAAAAGCCCGGCTATCTGCCGGGCCAGGAAAGCCTGTTTTGCATTGCTGCAATCCGAGGCCCCGCTCAGGGAGGAAAGCGGGGGGCAGCAAGCCGCCCGAAGCCAATTTAGCACCGGGCACAGCGTGTTACAAGCGGCAATACCAGGGTGGGTGTGCGGGGCACTGCGGCCCGCGACTGGCACACGCCAAGCCGGCGCACCCGTGGGTCCGGCTTCGCCGGTCCCGGGGGTGAGTCCCCCTCGGGGGAAGGCGCCGACAGGCGGCTCAGGGGGGCTTCATAATCCACCAGATGCACCTCCAAAGCCCCGCCCCTTTCCCCCAGAACCGCCCCCGCCGCCTGCGCCGCGATGCCTTCACCCGCCGCCTGGTGCGCGAGAACCTGGTCACCGCCGACGACCTGATCTACCCCGTGTTCGTGCACGAGGGCCAGGGCCGCAGCGAGGCCATTGCGTCGATGCCGGGCGTGGAGCGCCTGAGCCTGGACCGGCTGCTGCCCGTGGCCGAGGACTGCGTGAAGCTGGGCATCCCGGTGCTGGCGCTGTTCCCGGCGATCGACCCGGCGCTCAAGACGCCCGACGGCAAGGAAGCGCTGAACCCCGACGGCCTGATCCCGCGCGTGGTGCGGGCGCTCAAACAAGAATTCCCCGACCTGGGCGTGATGACCGACGTGGCACTCGATCCGTACACCAGCCACGGCCAGGACGGCGTGCTGGACGCCACCGGCTACATCATCAATGACGAGACCGTGGAGATCCTCACCGGCCAGGCGCTCACGCATGCCGAGGCGGGCGTGGACATCGTCGCGCCCAGCGACATGATGGACGGGCGCATCGGCGCAATCCGCGAGGCGCTGGAGGTGCAGGGCCACATCCACACGCGCATCATGGCCTACAGCGCCAAGTACGCCAGCGCCTTCTACGGCCCCTTCCGCGACGCGGTGGGCACGCGCGGCGCCCTGGGCAAGGCCGACAAGAACGTCTACCAGATGGACCCCGGCAACAGCGACGAGGCCCTGCGCGAAGTGGCCATCGACATTGCCGAAGGCGCGGACATGGTGATGGTGAAACCCGGCATGCCCTACCTGGACATCGTGCGCCGCGTGAAGGA
>CAYXSL010000245.1:0-5997 GCA_964466605.1 uncultured Verminephrobacter sp. | reverse complement strand
GCCGCACGCTGCTGCGCCCGGGCGACCCGGTGATGGTGGAGGAGCCCGGCTGGGCCGTGGAGTTTGCGCGCCTGGCCGCCCTGGGCATGCACATCCTGCCCGTGCCGCGCCGTGCCGACGGGCCGGACCTGGAGGTGATGGCCAAATATTGCGAGGTGCACAAGCCCAAGCTCTATGTGAGCGTGAGCGTGTTCCACAACCCCACGGGCTACTGCCTCACGCCGGGCAGCGCGCACCGCATCCTGCAACTGGCCAACCAGCACAACTTCCATGTGGTGGAAGACGACACCTACAGCCACATCGCACCCGAGCACGCCACACGCCTCACGGCGCTCGACGGCCTCTCGCGCACCATCTACGTGAGCGGCTTCGCCAAGATCCTCGCGCCCAACTGGCGCATCGGCTACCTGGCCGCACCGCCCACGCTGGTGGAGCAGTTGCTGGATACCAAGCTGCTGGCCACGCTCACCACCCCGGCACTGCTCGAAAAGGCCCTGGCCCTGTGCATCGAGCAGGGCCAGCTGCGCCGCCACTCCGAGCGCATCCGCACCCGGCTGGATGCGGCGCGCGCGCGCAGCGTCAAGCTGGCGCTGGGCGCAGGCTGCACGTTTGCCGCCGAGCCCGTGGGCCTGTTTGGCTGGGTGGAGACGGGGGTGGACACCGATGCGCTGTCGCAGCGCATGCTGGACGAGGGCTACCTGCTGGCGCCCGGCGCCTTGTTCCATGCCGAGCGCAAACCCAGCACGCTGATGCGCATCAACTTTGCGACCACGCAGGACGCGGCGTTCTGGCGCATCTTCGAGCGCGTGCGGGCGGAGCAGGGGCGGTGAGTGGGGGCGCGCAGTTCGCGCTCGCCACTTCGGACGAAGCGCCGCGCAGAGCTTCGACAAGCTCCGCCCGAACGGTTCCCGTCGATCCAGCGTGCGTGGGTGTCAGCGTCCGGCGGGAGGCCGTTCGACTTCCAGATCGGCCAGCACGCGCAGCAGGGCGCGGTTGACTTCCTCCAGGTCCAGCTCGTAGGTCTCGCAGAGCTGGCGGATCGCGCTGGCGTCGTCGGTCTCCAGCGCGCAGACCATCTGCAGGCCGCTGGCGTAGGGGCCGGTGCGCAGCACGGTGGCGTCGTAGATGCGCTCGGACAGCGGCAGGCGGCGCAGGATGGTGCCCAGGGGCTCGCCCAGCAGGTCATCGAGCTGCGAGAACAGGCCGCACAGGTAGATCTCGCGGCGCAGGTCATTCTCGATGCCTGCGTCCAGCAGGTGGGCGGTGAGCTGCGCGCGGATCAGCATGGCCGCGCGCACGGGCAGCATGTTGGGGTCGGTGCTGGCATGCGGCAGCTGGTCGGAGAGCCAGCGCTTGATGGAGCTGTAGCCCATCATCACCAGGCCCCGGCGCAGCGAGTCGATGCCCGTGCGCAGGCCCAAAGCGGCCGAGTTGGTGTAGACCATGAAGCGGTACGCGAGCAGCGGGTCTTCGCCCATGATGTCTTCGAAGGTCTCCAGCGACTGCTCGGCGTCGATGGCTTTCATGAGTTTGAAGATCACGGCGTGCGACGGCTGCTGCGGGTGGTGGCGCAGGCTGTAGAGCACGTCTTCCGACGGCCAGCCCGCCAGGGCCATCGCGCTGCCGTGGTCCAGGCAATGTTCCATGAGCGCGCGGCTGGCCACGCTTTCATACATCTGCCCGGCCAGCACGGGGCTGGCGGCGCGCGCTGGCGTGGCCGGGGCGCCGGGGCGCGCGGGGGCCGTCTGCAGGGCCGCCACGGCGTCCTCGGGGCGCAGGGTCAGCAGGCTGTTGTCAAAACAGCGCGCGATTTCGGGCTCCGGGAGCTTGCTGGCGTCGCCGCGCCACACCAGCTTGAGCCCACGCTGGTGGGCGGCCTTGACGCGTGAATAGATGGCCGAGTCCGAGAGCCAGTCGCCGCGCACCTCGATCCAGGGCGCTCCGCGCGGCGCATGTTCGAGCAGATCGCACAGCAGCTGGCGCGTCTGGGCAGAGATCAGCAGGGGCGGGGAGCTGGCCGACCACAGCTCCTGCAGGGTGCGCAGCAGGTGGCCGGCATCGACCACCGCTGTGGCCTCGTTGTGCGCATACAGCTGGATGCCCGCGAGCTTGCGGGCCCGGTTCCACAAGGGGCGGTAGCCCAGAATCAGGCTGCCAAGGACAGATTGGACCATGTGCTCTCAGGCGTTGTCTCGTCGTTGGGGCTTTCCCCCGCCTGGGCTGCGCGGCGTGGGAAGACCCGCTCTAACTGATGAAGTTGAACAGCGACAACTTCTGAACCTGGGCATAGGACTTGAGCGCTGCCTCGTAGCCCACCTGCTGGTTCTGGAAGTCCGAAATGCCCTTGATCATATCGAGATCCTCGGCGCGCGAGCGGTCGCCTTCGAGCTGGATGGAGCGCTTTTCCTGGTCGCCCGTGATGCGGTCGGCGCGGTTGAGCAGCTCACCGGCGTAGCTGCGCATGTTGTGCACGCGCTCCAGCCCGGTGTCGATGTTGGCCAGTGCCTGCCCCACGGCCTGAATGGCGGCGTTGTTGTTGGGGGCGTTGCGGATGCCGTTGATCGCGCTGTCCAGCGTGCTGAACATGCTGGCGCTGGGCTGCAGGGTGACGGTGTCGCCGTTGGCGGGGTTGCCCTTGATGTCGAAGGTCAGCCCCGGAATGCCCGCGACGGAAATGGTCACCGGCTTGTCGGTGGGGTAGTCGGGCACCACCACGGGGGCGGACACGGCGCCGGTGGTGGTGTTGGTGATGGTGTAGGTGGCCGTGCTGGTGCCGGGCGTGGCGCCCGGGCCCACGGCGCTGAAGGCGATGCTGTAGTTGTCGCCCGTCACCAGGGCCAGGTTGGCAGGGGTGATGGCCGTGGTGGTGAGCTGGCGGCCCACAGGAATGGCGCTCACACCGGCGGTGTAGACGCCGTCGCGGTTGGGGTCGAACATGAAGGCCGAATCGCCATCGAGCGCGCCGGGCACGGTCACGCCGGTGCTGGCGGTCTGGCCGGGCAGGCCCTGGAAGCTGTAGTCGGGCGAGCCGCTGAGCGGGCCCAGGAAGGGCGCCAGCGCGCTGCCCAGCGCACTCATCAGCGGAATGCCGTTGGTGTCCTTGCGGTTGGCCACCTCCAGCAGCTGCTCGCGCAGGCCCTGCAGCTGGTTGGCCACCGTGACGCGGTCGTTGGGCGTCATCGCGGCGTCGCCGGCGCTCACCACCAGCTCGCGGAATCGCTGGACCAGATCCACCGCGTCGCCCAGCGAGGATTCGCCCTGGACGATGGCGTTGCGCTGGGTCTCCAGCGCGCGCTGCTCGGTCTGGATGCGTGCCAGGCGGTTGAGCGCCCGCTCGGCCTGCGCGGCCGACACGGGGTCGTCGCTGGCCCGCACCACCCGCTTGCCCGAGGTGAGGTTCTCCTGCAGGTTGGACAGGTTGGTCTGCCGCGCGCCCAGGTTGCGCAGGGCGTTGTCGTACATGTTGGCGGTGCCAAGGCGGTAGATGCTGTTGCTCATGTCGAACTCCTAGCTCCTGAACGGCGGTCAGCGGCCCATGCCCTGCAGCAGCGAGTCAAAGATATTCTGCGCAATCTGGATCATTTTGGACGATGCCTGGTAGGCCTGCTGGTACTGGATCAGCCGGGCGGCCTCTTCGTCCAGGTTCACGCCCGACACGGCTGTGCGGTCGCGCTCCAGATTGGCGGCGATGGTGGTGGACATTTCGGCCGCAAACAGCGCACTCTGCGTGCGTGTGCCCACCTGTGCAATCGCGCTGGCATAGCCGTCGGAGAGCGTGGACTCGTCGAACATCTTCACGTCGCGCAGGCTCATCAGCGCACTGGCGTTGCCGGCGTTGCGGGTGAAGGCGTCGCCGTACTGGGGGTCCAGCGCATTGCCGATCACGACCGTGTCGCCCGTCTTCGGGCTGCCCTGCAGCTTGATCTCCCACCCGTTGATGGAAATCGGCGCACCCGAGGTGTAGGGCTGCGCGGCGGCCAGCACGGTGGGCGGCGCCGTGCCCCGGTCGAGCACGTCGTAGGTGGTGGGCGGGCCTGCGGTGAACTGCAGCTGCACCCCCCCCAGGATGGGCGGGAGGGCGGCAGGGTTGGCATTGGCCGGGAGCACCAGGCCGGGCGGGTTGGGCAGGCCTGTGGCCTTGAGCCCTCCCAGCTGCATCGTGCCGCCGTTGGCGGTGCCCATGGCCGCGTTGATGGGGTTGGCCACGGCCAGGTCGCGCGGTGAATACACCAGCGCCTGGATGTTGTTCGCTGCTGTGCTGAACGGCTTGAACAACATGCGCTCGCCCGGGTTGCCGGGTGTGGTCAGGTTGAAGTTGAGCCCGTCGATCTGCAGCGTGGCCAGGTTGGCGGCGCTGGTGAACGGCGTGGACTTGCCGTCGGACAGCCGCACGACCTGGCCTGCCGTGCCCGTGGTGAATCGGATTTCATAGTCCGATGCCGCGAATTGCGTGGGGCCTGTGAACGAGACGGTGCCAACGCCTGCGCCATTGGTGTAGCCCGGCATGCTGGCGGGCAGCGCAAACAGGTCCTTGCCCGGCAGGCCGTCGAGCGTGAGGCCCAGGTTCTGCTGGTCGTTCATGGTCATGCCAATGGCCATGGCCATGCGGCCGAGCAGGTTGCGCCCTTCCGTCAGATCGTTGTTGTTGAAGCGCAGCAGGCCCGAAACCGAGCCGCCGCCCAGCACGTTCTCGTCCATCTCGACCGGGGGCGCGCCCGGGCGGTTGAAGAACAGCTTGATCTGGCCGCTGGCAGGGAACTGGGTGGCATCGTCGATGGACAGGCTGGACGCCGTCGTGCCCAGCACCAGCGGCTGGCTGCCCGCCACGAACAGGCCCACCGTGCCATCGTCGGCCGGGATCTGCGTGGTCTGCACATACTGGTTGATGTCGCGGATGATCTGGTCGCGCTGGTCCAGCAGATCGTTGGGGCTCTGGCCGTTGCCGTTGGCGCGCGCGATCTGCTCGTTGATGTTCGCCATCTGCTTGGCCAGGCTGTTGATCGTCGTGACGCTGCTTTGCAGCTGCTCGGTGACGGTGTACTGCAGCTCGTTGAGGCGTTCCCCGGCCGTGCGCATGCGCGCGGCGGTCTCGTCCAGCCGGGTGAGCACCACCGTGCGCGCGGTGATGTCGGTGGGCGAACTGACCACGTCCGAGAACGCATTCATCATGTCGTTGATGGCTGCACCCAGCCCGGCCGTGCCGCCGCTGAAAACCTCCTGCAGCTGGCGCAGGCGCTCGGACCGCACGATGTCTGCGGCCTGCGTCGAGCCCGCTGCGGCCGACTGGCGCGTGAGCAGTTCGCTCTGGTTGCGCAGGATGGTCTGCACATCCACGCCCTGGCCGATGTAGCCGCCACCCGTGAACTGGCCCTGCACGGTCTGCAGCACCACCGTCTGGCGCGAATAGCCGGGCGTGTTGACATTGGCAATGTTGTGGCCCGCCGTCTGCAGGGCCACCTGGTTGGCGAGCAGGGCGCGGGCGCCGACGTTGAGCAGGCTCATGACTCACCTCGCATCTCTGTATTCCACAGCGCGACCATTTGCTCCCATGGCTTGAAACTGGCGCGGCCAAAGCCAGTGCCTCGGCGCAAGCGCCGCCAAGCCGCGTATGCGGCGCGTTGCTTGCGTGCGCTGGGTGCGTCCCCCTCCCGCGAAGCGAGGGAGGGGGAAGGCGCGATGCGACTCAGGGGGTGTTTCATGTCATGCCTGGGCGCGTTGTGTGCGCAGCACGCTGTTGATGGCGCCACTGAGCTTCCTGGCGTACTCGGGGTCGGTGGCGTAGCCCGCCTTTTGCAGGGCTGCGGCATAGGCCATGGCCGAGCCGGACTGGGCGACGGACTCGGCCTTTTCGTAGCGCGGGTTGTCCTTGATCAGGCGGGCATAGTCGCGGAACGAGTCCTCGTACGAGTCGTAGGCGCGGAACTTGGCCGTCACCTTCTGCGGCTTGCCGTTGATGTATTCGGTGGTGGTGATCTCGGCCACCTTGCCCGTCCAGCC
>CAYXSL010000244.1:0-6032 GCA_964466605.1 uncultured Verminephrobacter sp. | reverse complement strand
AGCCACCGGCACCACCGCCCCCGTGCAGCGCGAGGCCACGGTGCATGACCTGCTGCGCCACACCGCCGGCCTGAGCTACGCGTGGGAGGCCGGCACCGTGCCGGACGCCTACCGCGCAGCACGCGTCGGCTCGCGCCGCCACAGCAATGCGGACCTGGTCGCGGCATTGGGGCCCCTGCCCCTGGTGCACCAGCCCGGCACCCGCTGGGAATACTGCCGCGCCACCGACGTGCTGGGCGCGGTGCTGGAGGTGATTGAGGGCGAAAGCCTGGGCGCCCTCCTGCAGCGCCGCGTGTTTGGCCCGCTGGGCATGCACGACACGGGCTTTGCGGTGCCCGCCGCGCAGCAGCACCGCCTGGCCGAAGCCTTTGAGCGCGACCCGCAGACCGGCATCGGCATGCCGCTGATCGACGTGACCGCGCCACCCGTGTTCGAGTCGGCCGGGGGCGGGCTGGTCTCTACCGCCAGCGACTACGCACGCTTTCTGCAGCTCATGCTGGGCCGGGGCACCGCTCCCGGGCCCCACGGCCCCAACGGCCTCGGCGCCCCCGTGCGCCTGCTGGGCCGCGCCACGGTGGACTTCATGACCGCCGACCACCTGGGTAGTCTGCCTGTGGCAGGCGACATCCTGCCCACCGGCTACGGTTTTGGCCTGGGCGTGGCCGTGCGCACCGCCACCGGCCAAGCCACGCGCCCCGGATCGGCCGGGCACTACAGCTGGAGCGGCCTGGGCGGCACCTTCTTTTTTGTGGACCCGGCGGAAGACCTGTTCGCCATCCTGCTCACCCAGGCGCCCGGCCAG
This sequence comes from uncultured Verminephrobacter sp., assembly GCA_964466605.1. GTDB lineage: Bacteria > Pseudomonadota > Gammaproteobacteria > Burkholderiales > Burkholderiaceae_C > Acidovorax. The sequence goes on along the minus strand of CAYXSL010000244.1, from coordinate 5,230 downwards.
CTGCGCTATCTGTGCGAGCTGTACCCGGCGCTGGTGTACGCGGCATTGTGATCAACGTTCAGGCCCGATCCACCCAACCCCACCCGTTCGGGCTGAGCCTGTCGAAGCCCTGCGCAACGCCTCGACGACCTCCCCGTGAACGGGTGGGTCGTTTGGAACGCGAATCGATCTGACAGGCCCACCCCTCGAAACACAGCGCCCTGCAGCGACTGGCGCCAGAGGCCCCACAGGCCTTCACAGGCCCCGGCTTACACTCAACGCCCAGTCACGGCACGCAACACAGCCCCACTGCTGGTACGCAAGCCCGTCCCCCAGACCTCTATCTTGAACCTATGCAGATTCGCTGCGCACTGGTCGGCATGCCCGGCTCGGGCAAATCCACCGTCGGCCGGCAACTGGCCCACCGGGCGGGTGTGCCCTTCATCGACCTGGACCACCGGCTGGAACAGACCCTGGGCACCACCATCCGCAGCTTCTTCGAGGCCGAAGGCGAAGCCCGTTTCCGCGACCTTGAAGCCCAGGTGCTGGCCGACGTGGCCCACCAGCCCGGCGGCATGGTCCTCTCCACCGGCGGCGGCGCCGTGCTGCGCCCCGAGAACCGCGAAGTCCTGCGCCAGTTCGGCAACGTGCTGTACCTGCGCGCCTCGCCCGAAGAAATCTTCAAGCGCGTCAAACACGACAAGACCCGCCCCCTGCTGCAAGGCGGCAACCCTATGGACAAGCTGCGCGACCTCTACGCCCAGCGCGACCACCTGTACCGCGAGACCGCCCACTACGTGATCGAGACCGGGCGGCCGTCAGTGCACACGCTGGTCAACATGGTGATGATGCAGCTGGAGATGGCGGAGAGTGCGGGCGGGGCGGGGTCGCGCTGAAGGGCAAGACAATGCGCGGCTCCAAGCACGGTTAAAGGCCTATCGGTTTAGACAACCAACGGCAGACAACGGCTAGGAGCGGCCGCTCACCGCAACTGGATGCGGACGTTCAACGTTGGCGTTCGGCATGCGGCATACGCCGCACAGCGGCTTTTTGTCGCTGGATGTCTGCGACGAACAACCTGCTAGGCAGCTGCTTAGTCATCGATAGCTCCTCCCGCTTTGTCGGTTATCGGCGCCTTCGGGGAGCGAATCGGGGACAGACCTGCGCCTCGACGAAGCAAAACGACATTCACTAGTACCGACAGGAAGCACCAAAACGCGAATAAGCCATCTCCACCACCCATGCCGCTACGGGTAAGCACCAAATACCCAAGTGTCCAGGGAAGTCCGAGAACTCCCGATATGAGCACCCAGACTACCCCAAAGTCCTGCGAACCTGGATTGAGGGACGCTAGCAACACGAATCCACCGATTGCCGCAACCGGTATGTACACATAAAGTAAGAATAGGCACAGCTTTCGCATTTGTCGCCTAACGTAATTTAGACCGCAAAACCTGCGGGATAAACTGGACCATTCGGGATATTCTGGACACTGATTCCTCCTGGATGCCGCTTGCAGCATAGTTTTGCAAGCGATGAGCTGTTCAAACGTATAGGTATAAAAATTCCATGAAACCCGGTACGCGTTAAGTCAGCAAACTTTAGCTTGCCGTAGGCAAGCACAGGGATTTCCAGCAGCCGCAGCAGCAAGCCAATAGCGGCTTCCAAGTGGCACTACTGAACGGCGGCTTCGGGCCTATTCCTGCCGGGTCACAAAGGTCCAAGCGGCACCGCACAAACTGCCAAAATCGCGGCTGCATCCCGCTCATCCCAATCATCCTCCGGTTCCCAACAGGAGCACCCCATGCCTCCCAAAACCACCCTCTGCCTCTGGTTCAACGGCACGGCGCTGGAGGCGGCGACGTTCTACGCAGCCACCTTTCCCGACAGCGCCGTGGGCCGGGTGATGCATGCGCCTGGCGACTACCCCGCAGGGCACCAGGGCGATGTGCTGACGGTGGAGTTCACGGTGCTGGGCATCCCGTGCCTGGGGCTGAACGGCGGCCCGGCCTTCACGCACAGCGAGGCGTTTTCGTTTCAGGTGGCGACGGACGATCAGGCCGAGACCGACCGGCTGTGGAACGCGATTGTGGGCAACGGCGGGCAGGAGAGCGCCTGCGGCTGGTGCAAGGACCGGTGGGGGCTGTCGTGGCAGATCACGCCACGGGTGTTGACACGGGCCATCAACGACCCGGACCGCGCGGCGGCCAAGCGGGCCTTTGACGCGATGATGGCCATGCGCAAGATTGATGTGGCGGCGATTGAGGCGGCGTGGCGTGGATGAGGGTGGGTCGCAGATTTTTGCACTTTGCCCAGTGCATTTTCTGAATAAAAACTTTGCCTTGCGCCTGTCCCGCAATCTTTTCTAGCTATCTATTCAATAGCATCTTGCCTGTTGCGCCCCACCACCGGCGCATGCAGCGCCATCAACCCTGCCACCCATTCAATGAACACCCGCACCTTGGCGCTCACATGCCGTTGGGGTGGGTAGGCCACGTACAGCGGCATGGGCGCAAGCGTCCAGTCCTGCAGCAGGGGCACCAGCTCGCCAGCCGCCACGTGGGGGCGGGCCATGTAGTCGGGCAGCCAGAGCACGCCCAGGCCCGCCAGGCCTGCGGCCAGGTAGGCGTTGCCGTCGTCCACAGCACAGATGTCGTGGCCCTGGGCGCGCACATGTTCGGTGCCGCGTCGCATCTCGAAAGGCAGAGGCTGGCCGGTGCGTGCCCACAAAAAACCCACGGTGCGGTGGTGCGGGCCTTCCAGCGCCTGCGGGTGCTCGGGCATGCCTGCGCGCTGCAGGTAGCTGGGGGCGGCGTACACGCGCAATTGCAGGTCGCCCACGTGGCGTGCAACGAGCGCAGGGTTGATGATGGCACCGCCGCGCACCACGCAGTCCACGTTGTCGCCCACCATGTCCACCGTGCGGTCGCTCACGCCCATGTGCAGGAGGATGTCGGGGTACTGCGCGTGGAACGCGGGCAGCGCGGGGATGAGGACCAGGCGCGCCAGGGGGCTGGGCACGTCCACCCGCAGGCGGCCCCGGGGCGCGGCGGCGGCGGTGGAAACGCTGGCATCGGCGTCGTCCAGGTCGGCCAGCAGGCGCACCACGCGCTCGTAGTAGGCAGCACCATCGGGCGTGACCTGCACGCGCCGGGTGGTGCGGTGCAGGAGCTTCACGCGCAGGCGCGCTTCGAGCTGCTGCACCAGCTGCGTGACGGTGGTGCGGCTCAGGTGCAGGGTGAGGGCAGCCTTGGTGAAGCTGCCGGATTCCACCACGCGGGCGAAGGCCTGCAGGGCGTCAAAACGGTCCATGGCGTAGAGGTTGTTGAGGGGCACCGAGGGACGACATGCCCGCCATTGTTTGGCGATAAGGAACAGTGGTGCGCAGATTAGCGTGTTTATCAGAACAACGCGCGCTTCTACAGTGCCTTCATCGCAATCATCTGCCCCGCAGAACGAAAGGAATCCCATGCCTCAACGTGATGTTGTCTTCCCCGCAGGCCGCCAGGCGCTGTACGAGCGCAACCGCTATTCGCCCGCCGTGCGCTCCAACGGTTTCTTGTTTGTATCGGGCCAGGTGGGCAGCCGCGAGGACGGCTCGCCCGAGCCCGACCTGGCCGCGCAGGTGCGCTTGGCGTTCACCAATCTCAATGCCGTACTGAAGGCGGCGGGCTGCACGTTTGATGACGTGGTGGACGTGACGATGTTTGTGGTGAACCCCGAGGCGAACTTCGAGACCGTCTGGGGCGTCGTGCCCGAGTTCTGGGGCGAGGCGCCCCACCCCACGCTCACCGGCATCGGCGTGACCTGGCTGTATGGCTTTCAGTTCGAGATCAAGGTGATCGCGAAGCTGCCGGACAGCCGGGGCTGACCGGTTTGCCTGTAGAAATCTGAATGAAATAGGCTGCTACCGCGCGTCCATCATGCGCTGGCAGCTATTCAATCAATAGCATCACAGGTTCGGCGCCAGCAGCCGCTCCAGCACCTTCTCATCCATGCCCCGGCGCTGGGCCATGTCGTGCAGCTGGTCTTCGCCGATCTTGCCGACGTTGAAATACACGGCATCGGGGTGGCCGATGTAGAAGCCGCTCACGCTGGCGGCGGGGGTCATGGCCAGGCTCTCGGTCAGGCCCATGCCGATCTCTTCGCACTGCAGTACGCGGAAGAGTTCGGTCTTGGCGCTGTGGTCGGGGCAGGCAGGGTAGCCGGGCGCGGGGCGGATGCCGGCATACTTTTCGGCAATCATCTCGTCGTTGCTGAGTTGCTCCCCGGCGGCGTAGCCCCACAGGTCGGTGCGCACCCGCTGGTGCAGGCATTCGGCAAAGGCTTCGGCCAGGCGGTCGGCCAGGCTTTTGAGCATGATGGCGCTGTAGTCGTCCAGCGCATCGACAAAGGCCTGCTCCTTCTTCTCCACGCCCAGGCCGGCCGTGACAGCGAACAGGCCCGCATAGTCGGCAATGCCGCTGTCCTTGGGCGCGACAAAGTCGGCCAGGCACCGGCTGGGGCGCATCACGCCGTCGATCATCTGCTTTTCGGTCTGCTGGCGCGTGCCGTACCAGGTCATGGCGACCTGGGTGCGTGTCTCGTCGGTGTAGAACTCGATGTCGTCGCCCACGCTGTTGGCGGGGTAGAGCGCGAGCACGCCGCTCGCGCTGAGCCAGCGGCCTTCGATGAGCTTTTTCAGCATGGCCTGGCCATCGGCAAACACGCGCGTGGCTTCCACGCCCACCACCTCGTCGGTCAGGATGGCGGGGTAGGGCCCGGCCAGGTCCCAGGTCTGGAAGAACGGGCCCCAGTCGATGTATTTGGCCAGCTCGGAGAGGTCGAAATTCTTGAACACGCGGCGGCCCAGCAGGCGCGGCGTGGGCGGCACGTAAGTGCTGAAGTTGACGGGTGTGCGGTTGGCGCGGGCTTTCTCCAGCGACCACATGGGCGTCTGCTTCTTGTTGGCGTGCTGGGTGCGCACCTTGTCGTAGTCGGCGTTCAGCTCATCGACATAGTTCTGCGCACCGTCGCCCAGCAGGCTTTGCGCCACGCTCACGCTGCGCGAGGCGTCGGGCACGTAGACCACGGGGCCTTCGTAATGCGGCGCGATCTTGACGGCAGTGTGCACGCGGCTGGTGGTGGCGCCGCCGATGAGCAGCGGGATCTTCTTGATGCGGAAGTGGTCGTCCTTCTGCATCTCACCGGCCACGTACTGCATTTCTTCGAGGCTGGGCGTGATCAGGCCCGACAGGCCCACGATGTCGGC
>CAYXSL010000243.1:0-6043 GCA_964466605.1 uncultured Verminephrobacter sp. | reverse complement strand
TCGGTGAATTCGAGCTTCACGCGCAGGTCAGGCTTGTCGGAGCCGAAGCGGAAGGCCGCCTCCTGGTAGGTCATGATGGGGAACTCGCCCAGGTCCACACCCAGCTGGGTCTGGAACACCTCGGTGATCATGCGCTGGAAGATCGCGCGGATCTCTTCCTCGTTCAGGAACGAGGTTTCGCAGTCGATCTGCGTGAACTCGGGCTGGCGATCAGCGCGCAGATCTTCGTCGCGGAAGCACTTGGTGATCTGGTAGTAGCGGTCGTAGCCGGCCACCATCAGCATCTGCTTGTACAGCTGGGGCGACTGGGGCAGCGCGAAGAACTGGCCATCGTGCACGCGGCTCGGGACCAGGTAGTCGCGCGCGCCTTCGGGCGTGCTCTTGCCCAGCATGGGGGTTTCGATGTCGATGAAGCCTTCCTTGTCCAGGAAGTTACGCACCTGGATGGCGGTCTTGTAGCGCAGCATCATGTTGCGCTGCATGTGCGGGCGGCGCAGGTCCATCACGCGGTGCGTGAGGCGGGTGGTCTCCGAGAGGTTCTCGTCGTCCATCTGGAAGGGTGGCGTGACCGACGGGTTGAGCACGGTCAGCTCGTGGCACAGCACTTCAATCTGGCCGCTCTTGAGCTTGTCGTTGGTGGTGCCAGCGGGGCGTGCACGCACCAGGCCCTTGACCTGCACGCAGAACTCGTTGCGCACGTCTTCGGCGGTCTTGAACATTTCGGCGCGGTCGGGGTCGCACACCACCTGCACGTAGCCTTCGCGGTCGCGCAGGTCGATGAAGATCACGCCGCCATGGTCGCGGCGGCGGTTCACCCAGCCCGAGAGGGTGACGGTTTGGCCCATCAGGGCTTCGGTCACAAGACCGCAATAGTGGGAACGCATGGCCATGGCAGAAACTTCCGGCGCCCGAGGGGCGCGTTAAAGGGGATTCACTTACTGGGGGAAACGAGCGTGGGGTCTGCGGGAGCGACCACGCCCATCGAAACAATGTATTTGAGGGCTGCGTCCACGCTCATCTCCAGCTCGACGCAGTCGCTCTTGCGCACCATCACGAAGTAGCCCCCCGTGGGGTTGGGCGTCGTGGGCACGTACACACTCACGAATTCGTCGCGCAGGTAGGCGGCCACTTCACCATTGGGGGCACCGGTGACAAAAGCCACCGTCCAGACACCCTCGCGGGGCCACTGCACCAGGACCGCCGTGCGAAAAGCGTTGCCGCTTTCGGAGAACAGCGTGTCGGACACCTGCTTGACGCTGGAATAGATGGAGCGCACCACCGGGATGCGGTGCACCAGGGCATCGCCCCACTGCACCAGCTTGCGGCCTGCAAAATTGCTGGCGATGGCGCCCACCACGAGCAGGATCAGCAAAGTGAGCACCACGCCAAAGCCGGGCACATGCACACCCAGCACCTTGTCGGGATGCCATGCGACAGGCAGGATCTGCAGGGTCTGGTCGAGCGTGCTCACAATCCAGTTGAGCACCCATGCCGTGATGACACCGGGAACGATGACCAGAAGACCCGTCAACAGCCATTTGCGCAGGGCAGCCATGCCGGTCCTCAGCTCGAAGAAACAGAGGCAGAACTGCCGCTGGCGCCTGATGGGCTTGGGCTGGCAGCTTCCTTTTTAGGAGCATCGCCAGTGCTGGCGGGTGCTGCCGCCTCAGAGGTACCTGCCGACTTGGCTTCTGTGGCAGGAGCAGAATTGCCGCCGGTGCCGCCGCGGAAATCGGTCACATACCAGCCCGAGCCCTTGAGCTGGAAGCCTGCTGCCGTGACCTGCTTGGAGAAGGCCTCGGCGCCGCAGGCTGGGCACACCGTGAGGGGCGCGTCGGAGATTTTTTGCAGCACATCCTTGGCATGGCCGCAGGAGCCGCATTTGTAGGCGTAAATAGGCATGTCAGTGTGTTGAGGGAAAGTGCAAAACCCTCAATTATAGGCGGCATGCCCACCACTCAACCCCCATGCCCTGGGCACGGGGGCGGGGCATTCAGCGGCTGCTGCCTTCGTAGTGGGTAACGTGGCCCTTGTGGTCCGCAATCCACTGCGGCGCCAGTGAGCCCCCCACCATCCCCACCAGCGCGGCCAGCACCCCGGCCAATTGCTGCGGGAACGCCTCCGACAGCATGGGGCTGGCCACAAACAGCAGCCACACGCCAAGCCCCATCACCACCGCAAGCAGCGCCCCCTGGGTCGTTGCGCGCTTCCAATACAGGCCAAAAACCAGCGGCACAAAGGCGCCCACCAAAGGCACCTGGTAGGCACCGGACACCAGTTCATAGATCGAGGTGCCCTGCATGGTGATGGCATAGGTCAGCACACAGGCCGTGAACACCAGCACCGAAATCCGCATGGCCTTGAGGGTCTGCTGGTCGGTCATGCCGGGGCGCAGGTTGTGCAGGATGTTCTCGACAAAGGTCGTCGAGGGCGCCAGCAGCGTGGCAGACGCCGTGGACATGATGGCCGACAGCAATGCGCCAAAAAAGGCCACCTGCAGCATGATGGGCATGCGCTCCATCACCAGGGTCGGCAGCACCTTCTGCGGGTCTTCCTTGAGCAGCGCCTGCGCCGTCTCGGGCATCACCAGCACGGCGGCGGTCACCACAAACATAGGGATGAACGCAAACAGCAGGTAGAGCACGCCGCCAATCACAGGGCCCTTGCGCGCGGTTTCGGCGCTGTTGGAGGACATCACGCGCTGGAACACGTCCTGCTGCGGGATGGAGCCCAGCATCATGGTGATGGCGGCGGCGATAAAGAAGGTCCACTCCTTGAGCCCTCCACTCGGGAAGAACTGGAACTTGCCCTCACGCGCGGCGTACTCCACCACCTTGCCCGCACCCCCGGCCAGGTCGGCCGCAAACCAGGCAATGGCCAGCAGCCCCACGCCAATCACGATCATCTGCACGAAATCTGTCATGGCCACAGACCACATGCCGCCATACAGCGTGTAGACCAGCACCACCAGCGTGCCGATGACCATGCCCAGGGTGACCGACACGGCCCCCTGCGTGAGCAGGTTGAACACCAGGCCCAGGGCCGTGATTTGCGCCGCCACCCAGCCCAGGTAGCTGAACATGATGATGGCCGAGCAGGCCACCTCGATCACCCGCCCATAGCGCTGGCGGTAGTAGTCGCCCAGCGTGATCAGGTTCTTCTGGTAGAGCTTGTAGGCAAAAAAGAAACCCACCAGCACCAGGCACATCGAGGCGCCGAAGGGGTCCTCGACCACCGCCCCCAGGTTTCCACTGACAAAGCGGGCCGAAACCCCCAGCACGGTTTCCGACCCAAACCAGGTCGCAAACGTGGTGGCGATCACCACGGCCAGGGGCAGGCTGCGCCCCGCCACCGCATAGTCGGCCGTGTTGTGCACGCGGGTCGCGGCGTACAGGCCCACACCAATCGAAATCAGCAGATACAGAACGATGAAAGACAACAGCATGGTGCCGCTCCGAAGCTCCAAGGGGGTTGCGAAATACACAGGACGTGCAGCGGGCACATCGTGCGGCTGCGCGACTGCACCGGGAAAACCGAGGGGTTCTGGCCCCTTCTCAAAATTCGTAACAAAAGTTGCTGCGGATTATGAAGGCAACTTTTGTGCCCTAGCGCCTGGTTTGCGATCTCGCAGGGATCGCAAACAGGCTCTCAAAAAACCCGTATCCGCATGAAGAGCTGCATGGCCAGCAGGCCCAGCACGAATCCGACCCCGCCATAAATGAGGGACTGCAGCAACCGGTTGGTGCGCTTTTGCGCATCCAGCAGTTCGCGCAGCACCTGCTGCTGGTCCGCCGGGCGCTGCCGCAGTGCGTCATAGACCAGGCGCGGCAGCTCGGGGATCAGCTTGGCGTAGTGCGGCGCCTCGGCGCGCAGCTCGCGCCACAGGCGCTGTGGCCCCATCTGCTCCAGCATCCATTTTTCGAGGAAAGGCTTGGCAGTGCTCCACAGGTCCAGCTCCGGGTCCAGCTCGCGGCCCAGGCCCTCGATGTTGAGCAGGGTTTTTTGCAGCAGCACCAGCTGGGGTTGGATCTCGACATGGAAGCGGCGCGAAGTCTGGAACAGGCGCATGAGCACCATACCGAGCGAGATCTCCTTGAGCGGGCGGTCGAAGTACGGCTCGCACACTGCGCGGATGGCAGATTCGAGGTCGTTCACGCGGGTTTCGGGCGGCACCCAGCCGCTTTCGATGTGCAGCTCGGCCACGCGCTTGTAATCGCGGCGGAAGAAGGCCACAAAGTTCTGCGCCAGATACTCCTTGTCCACTTCAGTGAGCGTGCCCACGATGCCAAAGTCCAGCGAGATGTAGCGCCCGAAGGTGGCCGGGTCCAGGCTCACCTGGATGTTGCCGGGGTGCATGTCGGCATGGAAGAAACCGTCGCGGAAGACCTGGGTGAAAAAGATGGTGACGCCGTCGCGCGCCAGCTTGGGGATGTCCACCCCGGCTTCGCGCAGGCGGTCGATCTGGCTGATGGGCACGCCGTTCATGCGCTGCATCACCATCACCTCGGCGTGACAGAAGTCCCAGAAGATTTCAGGGATGAGCACCAGGTCCAGCCCCTGCATGTTGCGGCGCAGCTGCGCGGCGTTGGCGGCCTCGCGCACCAGATCCAGCTCGTCGTGCAGGTAGTTGTCAAACTCGGCCACCACCTCGCGGGGCTTGAGGCGCTTGCCGTCGGCCGACAGGTTTTCCACCCAGCCCGCCATCATGCGCATCAGGCTCAGGTCTTTCTCGATCACGGGCAGCATGCCCGGGCGCAGCACCTTCACCGCCACCTCGCGCTCCACCCCCTGGCGGTCGCGCAGCGTGGCGAAGTGCACCTGGGCAATCGACGCACTGGCCACGGGCGTGCGGTCGAACGAGGTGAACACCTCGTCCACTGGCCTGCGAAAGGCGCGCTCGATGGTGGCGATGGCCACATCGGGGTCAAACGGCGGGACGCGGTCCTGCAGGCGCGCCAGTTCGTCGGCAATGTCAGCGGGCAGCAGGTCACGCCGGGTGGACAGCACCTGGCCGAACTTCACAAAGATGGGCCCCAGGCGCTCCAGCGCCTCGCGCAGGCGCTGGCCACGCGGAGCGTCCAGATTGCGCCCGACCGACAGGATCCGCGAAATCATGCGCAGCCAGGGCTTGTTGAAACTGTCGAGCACCAGGCCATCCAGGCCGTACCGGAAAACCACCCACAGGATGGCCACCCCCCGCAAAAACCGCTTCATGCGTCGGCCCGGCCAGAGCCAGCCTGCGGCGATGGGGAAACGGCCGGGGCCAGCGGAGAAGACGGGGTCGAAGCCGCCGCGCCACCAGCGGCCATGCGCGCGCCCACAAACTGGCGCAGGGCCTGAGCGGCACGGCTGGCCACCTGGGCCACGGTGTGGGCGGGTGCATCACCGATCACGCGGGCCAGGTCTTCCTCGACGTCCCAGCGCACATGGTCCACCAGCCAGTTGATCTCGGCCGCCAGCTGCACGTCGCCTTCGATGCGGATGGCGGGCTTATCACCGCGCAATGCGCCCTGGGCCAGGGTGAAGGGGGACGTTTCGGTGACGTGCAGCTGCAAATCCGGCACCGCCGTTTCGGGCGCCAGGTTGAACAGGCCCGCAGGCGTGATGACCAGCGCCAGCGAGTACACCCGCCACTGCACGCGCGCGACGCGGCCTTTTTGCCGCACCAGGCGGTCCATGGCTTCCTTTTCCTGCATCAGCACATGGTTGAGGAACAGCACCAGTCGCTGCTGCACCTCGTGCACAAGCCATTGCGGGGGTTGCGGACCGGCGGCGACGCGCTCGAAAAGGCCGTCCAGAAAAGAGAAAGGGGACTGTGGTGTTGCCATAGTCCCCGATTATTCCCTGAACTGGAAAGCCCCTTGCACCGGGGCCAGCAGGATTACTGCAGAGCCTGCACGCCAGCCACCAGCCAGCCGCTGCCGCCTGCCTTGGGCTTGGTCATGTTCCACACCTCGCGGAACGGGCTCGGGCCAGCCGAGGGCTCTTCGCGGATCATGCCGGAGAACTCGACGCTGGCCATGTAGCCGTCGCCCAGGTCTTC
>CAYXSL010000242.1:0-6196 GCA_964466605.1 uncultured Verminephrobacter sp. | reverse complement strand
ATGCGCCAGTAAATGCGCGGCAGCGAAGCGCCATCGACCTGGGCGGCCTTGATGATGCTGTCGTCGATGCCCCGCAGACCCGCCAGGAACAGCGCCATCGCAAACCCTGCGCTTTGCCAGATGCCCGCAATGACCACGCAGTAGATGGCCATCTCGGTGTCTACCAGCCAGCCAAATTCAAAGTGGGGAAAGCCCCAGTCGCGCACCATTTTTTCGATGCCCAGGCCCGGGTTCAGCAGCCACTTCCAGGCCGTGCCCGTGACCACGAACGACAGCGCCATGGGGTACAGGTAGATGGTGCGCAGCGCGCCCTCGGCGCGGATCTTCTGGTCCAGCAGCACGGCCAGCACCACGCCAATCAGCAGCGAGCCACCCACGTAGCCCACGCCAAAAATGCCCAGGTTCTTGAGGGCCACCCACCAGCGGTCCATCTCCCACAGGCGCTCGTACTGCGCCAGGCCCGCCCACTCGTAGTTGGGCAGCATGCGCGAGACGGTGAGGCTGAGCACGCCGTTCCACACCATCAGGCCATAAATGAAGGCGAAGCCCAGCACAAAGGCTGGCGCCACGACCAGCTTGGGCAGCCATGTCTCGAAGGTGTTCTTGCTCATGGCGGAGGGAATGTGTTTGTCATCGTCCTGCTTGGAAAAAAAGCGGGGGACACGCAGGAGTGCCCCCCAAACTGAACAAAGTAACCTCTGACTAACTCGCTAACTCACTATCACCTCAACGGATCACCACCACACCTCGTACTGCACGCCCACCAGCGTGCGCGAGGTCTTGCCGTTGGCACCGAAGCTGCCTGCATTGGCTGCGGCGGCGGCCTGGTTCCAGTTGGCCTTGGTCACGTACAGGCGCAGCTCGGGGCGCGACCAGAAGTCTTCCGACAGGGCCAGGGCGCCCGCCAGCGTGGCCTTGGACAGGCGCTGGTCAGGGCCGCTGCCCTTGCGCGTGGTGGTGGACAGTTCCACCAGGCCCTTGAAGTTCTTGCTGAACGCGTACGAGCCGCGGCCACCCAGAGAGAAGTCCTTGGTCTCCACGCCGGTCAGGTCGGCCTTGTTGGTCTGGTAGCCGATGAGGGCCTGGCCGCCAAACGGGCCGCTTTGCCAGTTGATGGAGTCGGCAATGCGCGTGGAGCGCCGACCGGCCCGCTTGCCATCGATGGCCTCGAACTCGCCGTCGATGCGGGCATGGCCGCGCGAGGTCTGCAGGTAGAAGGTGTTGCTGATGCTGGGCAGCAGGAATTCCTTTTGCGTGTGCATGAAGGAGATGCCCGAGCCCGAACCCCCGTTGACCTGGCCCTTGCCGCCCACGGCCGTGAGCAGCACCCGCAGCTTGCCGCCGGGGTTGGTGTTGATCTCGGACAGGTCGGCGTTGATGCGTTGCGCCTTCACGTTGTTAGGCAAGTTGCCGTCGAACTTGTCGCCGGTGAACAGGCCCACGCCCAGCTTCATGCCGCCCACGGGCACGTCGGTCACACCGGCGCCGATGTTGTCGCCGTAGTTCAGCAGGAAGTAGTCAACGATGTGCACGTCCTGGATGCGCAGGCGGCGCTGGCCAGCCCAGAACTTGGCTTCGGGGGCGAACGAGAAGCCGCTCATTTCCACAAACGCCTGCTCGGTGCTGATGTCGCCACTGCCCCACTTGGCGGGCATGTAGTTCACCTTCCACTTCACGCCACCGGCTTCGAAGGTGCGCGCAAAGTTGACTTCGATGCCGTTGTCGCCCTCGTTGCCCAGGCGGAACTTCTGCAGCTCGCCGCCCAGCGACAGGTTGCCCTTGACGCCGTCCGAGTGGTTGAACACCGGGCCACCGCGTGAGTAGCCGTTGAACTCAAAGCCTGCTACGTCCATAGCAAAGGCGCCATTCGCGCATGCGGCGGCCAAAGCCACCGCCGTGAGGCGGTTTCTTGTCTTCATGATGGGATCCCTCTGGGGTTGGTTTTAGTGCGTGTGTACGCGTGTGTTTTGCACGGCTTACTTGGTTTTCGCGGCGGCCGCGATCTTCTTCATGGCATCGGCGACGCTGACCTTGTCGTCGTTCCAGAACTGGCTGACCACGTCCTTGATGGCGCCTTCGGTGGCCGGTGCAATCGCCATGCCGTGGGCCGCGCTGGGCACCAGGCCGCCGCTCTTGGCGGTGTCCACAAAGTCCTTGGCCGAGGCCTTGGCGCAGTCGTCGAACTTGTCCATGGGCTGGCCCGCACGCACGGGGATGGAGCCCTTGTTCAGGTTGAACACTTCCTGGAAGGCCGGGCTCATGATGGAGCTGGCCAGGTCGCTCTGAGCCTTCTGCGCGGCTGCGTCCTTGAGCTTGAACAGGATGAACGAATCGACGTTGAAAGTGAACGCATTGGCCGAGCCCGGCGCCGCAGCGCACAGGAAGTCCTTGCCCGGCGCCTTGCCTGCGGCCAGGAACTCGCCCTTGGCCCAGTCGCCCATCAGCTGGAAGCCCGCCTTGCCCTGGATCAGCATGGCCGTGGCCAGGTTCCAGTCGCGGCCGGGTGCGCCGGGGTCGGTGTAGCCCTTGATGCGGCGGAAGGTCTCGAGCGACTTCTTCATGGTGTCGCTGGTGAGTGCGGTGTTGTCGAGCTTGACCAGCGCATCCTGGTAGAACTTGGCGCCGCCCACGCCCAGCACCACGGATTCAAAGGTGGTGAAGTCCTGCCAGTTCTGGCCACCGTGGGCCACGGGCACCAGGCCTGCGGCCTTGAGCTTGTCGGCAGCGGCAAAGAACTCGTCCCAGGTCTTGGGCATGGCGGCCACACCGGCCTTCTTCAGGGCCTCGGAGCTGCCCCACATCCAGTTGACACGGTGCACGTTGACCGGGGCGGCCACGTAGGCGCCCTTGTACTTCATCACATCGGCGACCACCTTGGGCAGCAGCTCGTCCCACTTCTCGGCCTTGGCCAGCGTGTCCATGTTGGCCAGCACGCCTTCCGAGGCCCATTCCTGGATGGCCGGGCCCTTGGTCTGCGCAGCCGACGGGGGGTTGCCCGAGATCACGCGGCTTTTCAGCACCGTCATGGCGCTGTCGCCGCCACCACCGGCCACCGCAAAGTCGCGCCAGGTGTGGCCCTTGCCCTGCATGATCTTCTTGAGTTCGGCCACCGACTTGGCCTCGCCACCCGACGTCCAGTAGTGCAGGACCTCGACCTCCCCTGCGCTGGCCGACATCGCTGCCGCCAGGCCCACCGCCACTGCGGCGATTTTTGTCATCTTCCACATACCCGTGTCTCCTCGATGTTTGAATCCGTTTGGTGCGCCGCAATTCGGTGCTGTTCAGCGCAGTCGGTACTTTAATTACAATAATTAATTTAATTCTCAGGGCTTTCCCTGAGCGTCGCAGACAGGCCACAGAGGCTTCGCTGCAAGGGCCTTTGATATGCTCAATCCATGGCCACGCTACTCATTGTCGAAGACGACGCCCTCCTGCTCGACGCACTTTCCGGCCAACTCAAGCAACTCGATTACAGCGTCTGCACCGCCAGCAGCGTGCCGCAGGCCATGGCGCTTTTGCAGATGCAGGCCGTGGACGGGATCATCCTGGACCTGGGCCTGCCGGGCGCCGACGGCATTGAACTGCTGACCTGGGTGCGCGCGCACATTGCGGGCCTGCCGGTGCTGATCCTCACCGCCCGTGACGGCGTGGAAGACCGCGTACAGGGCCTCAACGCCGGGGCCGACGACTACCTCACCAAGCCCTTCAACATGCAGGAGCTGCAGGCCCGCCTGCAGGCCATGCTGCGCCGTGCGCGCCAGCCCGCATTCACCCAGGCCAGCAGCACCCAGGGGCCGCAGCTCACCACCCTGGGCCCGCTGGTGCTGGACCACGCGGGCCAGGCCGCCGCGCTGAACGGCGACCCGCTGGACCTGACCCAGCGCGAGTGGGAACTGCTGGCCCTGCTGGCCCACCGCGTGGGCGAGGTGGTCACGCGCGACGACGTGCTGGCCGCCTGGCGCGCCAGCCCCACCGAACCCGGCCAGGCCGCAGCGCCCCTGGCCTCGAATGCGCTGGAGGTATATGTGCACCGCCTGCGCAAGAAGCTGGACACCTCGCCCCTGAACATCCGCAATATCCGGGGGTTGGGGTACATGCTGAACAGACCGTGACCATCCCCCTGAGCGGCTGCGCCGCTTCCCCCTTCTCTCGCAGCGCAGCCCATTTTTGACTGCTGAAACATGCGCCACGTACCTGGGGTTTCTCTTCAACGCAAGCTGCTGCTGTGGCTGCTGCTGCCGCAGCTGGTGTTGTGGCTGTCGGGCGGGTTTCTGGCCTGGCGCATTGCGCTGCAGAACGGCGAGAAGGGCATTGACCAGACGCTGACGCAGTCGGTGCGGGCGCTGGCGCGGCAGATCAAGCCGATTGGGGACGGGCTGCTGGTGGATTTTCCGAAGGCCGCGCAGGACATCCTGGAGCAGGACCCGGCCGACCGCATCACCTACATGGTGTCGTCGCCCCCCGGCCGGTTTCTGCTGGGCAACGCCCAGCTGCCGCCGCCGCCGCCCGTCGATGTGCGCGTGGGCGACCCCTACCTCTACCACGCGCGCGTGGACGACCGCCCCGTGCGCGTGGCGCTGCTGGACGTGGACTACGGCACCGCCTCCACCCGCCAGCGCCTGCGCGTGCAGGTGGCCCAGAGCCTCACGGTGCGCGAACGCATTGCCCAGGAGTTGCTGGAGCAGATGGTGTTCCCCATGGGCCTGATGGGCCTGGCCCTGAGCGCCGTGGTGTACGCAGGCGTGCTGCGCGGCCTGCAGCCCCTCAAGCGCCTGGAGGCGCAGATCGAGCGCGCGGGCGCCCAGCCCACCACCGGCACGACACCGCTGCTACCCATCGAGCTGACATCGGCCCCGCAAGAGGTGCATTCGCTGGCCAGCACCATCAACCGTCTGCTGGAAACCGTGGCCCGCGGCCAGCAAAAGGAAAAGCGTTTTCTCAACGACGCCGCCCACCAGCTGCGCACCCCGCTCGCAGGCCTGATCGGCCAGACCGAACTGGCCCTGCACGAAAGCCACGAACCGGCGGTGCAGGCCCGCCTGCAGAAGGTGCTCTCGGCCGCCCAGCGCAGCGCCCACCTGGTGCACCAGCTGCTGCAGCTGGCGCGCTCCGAGTCGAACGTGGAGATGCAGCCCATCGACCTGGCGGCCCTGGCCCGCGAGGTGGCCCGCGAATGGGCTGCCCGCGCCCTGGCCCAGGGCATGGACCTGGGCTACGAGGGCGACGACAGCCTGTCCGTGCAAGGCCACCCGCTGCTGCTGCGCGAGGCGCTCAACAACCTCATCGACAACGCCCTGCACTACGCCGGCCCCGGTGCCACCGTGACAGTGCGCGTAGGCCACGAGGAGCCCGGCCGCTGGGCATTGCTGCTGGTGGAGGACGACGGTCCGGGCGTACCGGCCGAGCACCTGGGAGATCTGTTTGCGCGGTTCTGGCGCGGGTCGGACAAGGCGGGCGGCTGTGGGCTGGGCTTGTCGATCGTCGAGGAGATTGCGCTGCGGCATGGCGGCCGAACGGTGACCGAGGGAGTGGTGCCGAAGGGGTTGCGGGTGGGGATGCGGGTGCCTGCGGGGTGATTTTTTGAGATTTTTTGGGCTTCACCGCGCTCTGGACATGCCTATGCAGCTATTGTTTTTATAGCAAAACCAGATCGAAGACGGAATTTTTCGTAGTCTGGATGCACGCCAACCGTTCGGGCTGAGCCCTGTCGAAGCCTGGGGGTGCTGGTTTGACCAGCATGCTTGAGTTCAGGGCGGAGGCCGGGGTGTGCGCCCGGCGGCGCAGTAACTTTCTTTCGTCTCGCCGAAAGAAAGTCACCAAAGAAAGGGCGACCCTACACGCTGCGTCCCTTCGCTTCGCTGCGGGCAACCTGCGGTGCTCGTGCGTGGGGCGCACCGTGGAACTCGCTTTGCGCTGCGCGCGCCGCTCGGACAACCACGGCGAGTCAGAGCACGAAGCACGGGCGCCAGGGCGCCCGTGCCGCCCCACGCCCTGCGCTCCTCGGCTCATCGTGAAGGGGACCCGCGAATCGGACATCCACACGGGCCTTTGCTTCGCTCGGCCCCATCTCGCGGGCGCAAGCGCCACGCGCTGCGCAGGCGGGGCCGAGCGAAGCAAAGGCCCGTGGGGCTGTTCGGCTGCCCCCCTGCTGGCTGCGCCTGCGGCGGGGCGGTTGTGGGGTGGCATGGGCGTCGAA
>CAYXSL010000241.1:0-6209 GCA_964466605.1 uncultured Verminephrobacter sp. | reverse complement strand
ACCCAGAAGCCGATGCCCACGCCGCCGGTCAGCATCTCGGCCGCCACGATCACCAGCCAGGCCGTGCCCACCGCCAGGCGCACGCCGGTCAGCATGTAGGGCAGCACGGCGGGGAAGAGGATCTTGGTGGCGATCTTCCACTCGCTCAGGTTCAGCACGCGCGCCACGTTCATGTAGTCCTGCGGCACGCGCTGCACGCCCACGGCGGTGTTGATGATCATGGGCCAGATGGAGCAGATGAAGATGGTCCAGATGGCGGCCGGGTTGGCGCCCTTGAAGACCAGCAGGCCAATGGGCAGCCAGGCCAGCGGCGACACCGGGCGCAGCAGGCTGATGAGCGGGTTGAACATGCGGCTCAAAAATTCGAAGCGGCCGATGGCAAAGCCCGCCGGGATGCCCACCAGCGCCGCCATGCCAAAGCCGATGGCCACGCGCTCCAGCGACATCAGCACGTTCCAGCCCACGCCCTGGTCGTTGGGGCCGTTGCGGTAGAACGGGTTGCTGAAGATCTCCAGCGCCTGTTTCCAGGTCTCCACCGGGCTGGGGATGCTGCCGCCCGTGGTGGTGGACACCACGGCCCACAGCCCGATGAGCAGGCCCAGGCCACACAGCGGCGGCAGCACGGCCAGCCAGAAGCTGCGCGACAGGGCGGTCCAGTCGCGTGTGGCCGGTGCAGCGGCGCCGGGTGCGGGCGTAGCCTTGGTTGCGGGCGCAGGATTCAAGGTTTTTTGGGCCTTTGCGCCTGCTGGTAAAGAGTTTGTAGCTACATTATTCATAGCATTGTGCGGCGCCCCGGCGGGGGCGGCATCCAGGGGGGAATGAAAAACGGCACTGACCATGGTGTTTCTCCTGTGGGTCCTGTGAAGAGGCCGGGTGTGCAAGTCGGGGCGGGTGGGGGCGCCCGATCAGGCTTGGATCTTGAAGCTGTCGGCGTACTTGGCGGGGTCTTTTCCGTCCCACACCACGCCGTCCACCAGCTTGTGGCTGCGCATGTCGCTCTTGGGCAGCGGGGTCTTGGAAGCGGCGGCAGCCTGCTTGTAGACGTCGATGCGGTTCACGGCCTTGGCCACGTTCAGGTAGTCGGGGTGGTCTTTGACCAGGCCCCAGCGCTTGTGCTGCGTGAGGAACCACATGCCGTCCGACAGGTAGGGGAAGTTCACTGCGCCGTCGCCATAGAACTTCATGTGGTTGGGGTCGTCCCAGGTCTTGCCCATGCCGTCCTGGTAGCGGCCCAGGATGCGCTGGTTGATCGCGTCCACGCCGGTGTTCACATAGGCCTTGCCCGCAATGGTTTCGGCCATCTTGTTCTTGTTGGCCAGGCCATCGTCGATCCACTTGCTGGCCTCCAGGATGGCGGCCGTCACGGCGCGGGCCGTGTTGGGGTACTTCTGCACGAATTCGGACGTGGTGCCGAGCACCTTTTCGGGGTGGTCCTTCCAGATGTCCTGCGTGGTGGTGGCCGTCACCCCGATGCCGTCCATGATGGCGCGGTGGTTCCAGGGCTCGCCCACGCAGAAGCCGTCCATGTTGCCCACGCGCATGTTGGCCACCATCTGGGGTGGCGGCACGGTGATGACCTTGGCGTCTTTCATGGGGTTGATGCCGTGCGCCGCCAGCCAGTAGTACAGCCACATGGCGTGCGTGCCGGTGGGGAAGGTCTGGGCGAAGGTGTATTCGCGCTTCTCGCTGGCCATGAGCTTGGCCAGGCCCGCGCCATTGACGGCGCCCTTCTCGGCCAGCTTCTTGGACAGCGTGATGGCCTGGCCGTTGTGGTTCAGGTTCATCAGCACGGCCATGTCCTTCTTGGGGCCCGCCAGGCCCAGGTGCACGCCATAGACCAGGCCATACAGCACGTGGGCAAAGTCGAGTTCGCCATTCACCAGCTTGTCGCGCACACCGGCCCACGAGGCTTCCTTGGTCGGGATGATGGTCACGCCGTACTTCTTGTCGATGCCCAGCACCGAGGCCATCACCACGCTGGCGCAGTCGGTCAGCGGGATGAAACCGATCTTGACCTCCTTCTTCTCGGGGGCGTCCGAGCCCTGGGCGTGCACCAGGGCGCGCAGGGCGGGGCTCACGCCCACGGCGCCCACGGTGGCGGCCTGCAGCACGGTGCGGCGGTTGAGGCTGGTTTTCAACAGATCGGTCATGGGGCGGTTCCTCGGTGCGTTAAAAAACAAAAAAGGCGTCCTCCCCTGGCCGGCTTGCATGCGCAAACGGGCTCGGAGAGGGACGCCTTTGTCCATGGCAAGGCCCATTGGGGGGCCTTGTGTCAGCACCGGCCCGCCATTGGGCCGGTGCTGTCAGGGTGGGACCGTCTTTGGTCTTGCCAGGGTTAATGCAAGCAGCGTGCCAACCTGCTCTGCGCCAGTTTGGCGCTGCCGTTACTATGTTTTTGATAGCTGCCAAGGCAATATGGACAGGCGGGGGCGGCCTGTTTGAAACGAAATGGCCAGGGCTGGTGCATGCGCGCGGGCTGCACTGCGTTTGTGCGGCGCACCATGTGGGAGAAACCGGCGGATCTGGACGCAGCCCAGGCCAGGGCAGCAAGGTCTGCCCCGCAGCGCCTCAGGGGGATGTCACTAGCCGAGCAAGTCCATCACGTCCAGCATGCGCTGCGCCACATCCACGAGCTTGAGGCCCTTGTCCATGGCGGTCTTGCGCAGCTTTTCGTAGGCGGCCTGTTCGGTCAGGCCCTGGCGCTGCATCAGCAGGCCCTTCGCACGGTCGATGGTCTTGCGGTCTTTGAGTTCGGTCTTGGCGTCGGCCAGCTGGGCGCGCAGGGCCTGTTCATGCTGGAAGCGGGCCATGGCCACGTCCAGAATCGGGCGGATGCGCTGGGGCGCCAGGCCCGCCACAATGTAGGCCGACACACCGGCGGCCACCGCGTCCTTCACGTGCGAGGTGTCCTCGTCGTTGGTGAACATCACGATGGGCCGGCGCTCGTCGCGTGTGGCCATCACCACATGTTCGAGCGCGTCGCGGGCCTCGCTTTCGGCGTCCACGATGATCAGGTCGGGCTGCAGCTGGGCGATGCGTTCGCTCAGGAACACGTCGGCCGGCAGCGTGGCCACCAGGTTGAAGTTGTTTTCCAGCAGCCCGATGCGCAGCGCACGCGACCGCTCCGCCTGCAGGACGGCGTGTTCGTCGTGTGGGTCGGTGATCGCCAGATCGGGGGCGACCACCACGATGCGCAAAGCCTCATTCATACACCCGAGCATAAGCAATTTTCACGCCGTCATTTGGTGCGCCGAAGCGGTGCATGGAGGCGCGGGTGCGGCGCGGGGGCCGGCCAGCGCAGGGCGGGGACTGTGACCAGCCCCCGAAAAGCGGCTTGGGCCCGATGCCTGGCGCCGCCCCTGGGCCGTGGCGCCCCCTTGCGGGGCCTGAAAGTTGCTAATAGACGACGCTGCGGGAGGGCATACCCGATAGCGCCCCCGGGTGGCCTCGCATATACATCCTGTCACATCGACATTCAGATACGGAGTTTTTTGCATGAACAAGCACTTCAACCGGCGCCGCTTCTCGGCCAGCCTGGCCCTGACCGCAGTGGCGACTGCCGCACTCCTGACCGGATGCGGCAAGGTGCCGGACACCATCAAAATTGGTGTGGCGCAACCCCTGAGCGGCCCGCTGGGCGCGCTGGGTCAGGATCTGCTCAACGGCGTGACCCTGGCGGTGGATGAACTCAACAAGTCCGGCTACACCGTGGACGGCAAGCGCGTGACGCTGGAGGTGGTGCCGGTGGACGACAAGGCCGACGCCGCCACCGGCAAGGCCGTGGCCCAGCAGCTGGTGGATGCGGGCGTGGTGGCCGTGATCGGGCACCTGAACTCGGGCGTGAGCATCGAGACCGCGCCCATCTACGCCGCCAAGGACATCGCGCAGATCGCCATCTCCACCAACCCCAAGTTCACCCAGCTGGGCTTCTCCACCACCTTCCGCATGGTGGGCAACGACACCTTGCAGGCCCGCGCCATCGGCTCGTTTGCCGCCACGCAGCTGGGCGCCGCACGTTATGCCGCGCTGGACGACGGCACCCCCTACGGCAAGGGCCTGGCCGACGGCGCCACCGAGCAGCTCAAGGCCGAGAAAAAGGAAGTGGTGGTGCGCAAGTCGTTCGACGACAAGACGGTGGCATTCGATGAACTGGCGGGCGAACTCAAGGCCGCCAAGGTGGAGGTGATCGTCTCCACCCTCAATGACTTCCAGGCCCTGGCGCTGCTCGAAGCCCTGCGCAAGATAGACCACACCAAGGTCAGCCTGCTGGGGGGCGACACCATCAAGACCACCGACATGACCAAGGGCGGCGGCATCGTGCAGGGCATCTACGCCACCTCGCCCGTGCTGGAGGCCAAGGAGTTCTCCACCGGCAAGCCCTTCCTGGAGAAGTACATCGCCGCCTACAAAAAGCCCCCGGCCTATGGCGGCCACTACAGCTACGACAGCACCTACGTGCTCTCGGCCGCCATCCAGAAAGCCAAGTCCGCCGCCCCCAAGGACATCACCAAGGCCATGCACAGCATCAACGGCTACGCGCCCGTGATCGGCACCATGACCTGGGACGACAAGGGCGAGCAGCGCTACGGCGCCGTGGGCGTGTATGAACTGCGTGCGGGCAGCTGGGAGCTGCGCATGCGGTCGGACCGGTGGTGAGCATGTAGGTCCGGGCGCTATCGCTTCGCACAGCCCCTGCGGGCCCAGCCGGGAGGGGCTTTTTGTTTTGGTGGCGGCCCGGGGAGCGCATGGGTTTTACACTCGGGCGATGAGTTTGCTGATCCTCGGTATCGAATCCTCCTGCGACGAAACGGGCGTGGCGTTGGTCCGTTCTACGGGCGATGCCGCCGTCCCGACCTTGCTGTCCCATGCCCTGCACAGCCAGATCGAGATGCACCAGGCCTATGGCGGTGTGGTGCCCGAGCTGGCCAGCCGCGACCATATCCGCCGCGTGCTGCCGCTGGCCAAAGAGGTGCTTGCCGAGTCCGGCCAGACGCTGGCGGACGTGGACGTGGTGGCCTACACGCGCGGCCCGGGCCTGGCGGGTGCGCTGCTGGTGGGCGCGGGCGTGGCCTGCGCGCTGGGCGCGGCGCTCAACAAGCCGGTGCTGGGCGTGCACCACCTGGAAGGGCACCTGCTGTCGCCCTTCCTCAGTGCCGACCCGCCGGAGTTCCCCTTCGTGGCCCTGCTGGTGTCGGGTGGCCACACCCAGCTGATGCGTGTGGACGGCGTGGGCCGCTACGAGATCCTGGGCGAGACGATTGACGATGCTGCGGGCGAGGCCTTCGACAAGTCGGCCAAGCTCATGGGCCTGGGTTACCCGGGCGGGCCCGCGCTGTCGCGCCTGGCGGAGCAGGGCAGTGCCACGGCATTCAAGCTGCCCCGGCCTTTGCTGCACAGCGGTGATTTGGATTTTTCGTTTGCCGGGCTCAAGACGGCCGTGCTCACGCAGGCCAAGAAGTTGGGCGATGAGCTGGAGGCCCGCAAGGCCGACCTGGCCGCCAGTACCGAGGCCGCGATTGTCGAGGTGCTGGTGAAGAAGACGCTGGCCGCGCTGAAGCAAACAGGCCTCCAACGTGTGGTGGTGGCCGGTGGCGTAGGGGCCAACCGGCACCTGCGTGCGCAGCTCAATGCGGCCTGCGCAGCGGCCAAGGTGCGGGTGCACTACCCCGAGCTGCACCTGTGCACGGACAACGGCGCCATGATCGCCATGGCCGCCGCCATGCGGCTGCAGGCCGGGCAGCAGCAGGCCAACACCGACTACGCGTTTGACGTGAAGCCGCGCTGGCCGCTGGATGCGATTGCGGTCTGATTTTTGAACAAAAAAGGCCGCTACCGCCTGTCCAGCAAGCGTTAGCAGCTATCTTTTTTGATTTTCAGAAGGGGTAGTGGCGCGGCGTGGTCTGCACCGTCACCCAGCGCAGTTCGGTGAACTCGCGCACCCCCGCCATGCCGCCAAAGCGGCCGTAGCCCGAACTTTTCACACCCCCAAACGGCATCTGGCCTTCGTCGTGCACCGTGGGGCCGTTGACGTGGCAGATGCCCGATTCGATGCGCGCCGCCACGTTCCAGGCCTTGGCCACGTCGCGGCTGAACACGGCAGAGGACAGGCCGAACTCGTTGTCGTTGGCGCAGGCGATGGCTTCCTCGACACCGTTCACGCGCACCACGGGCTTGACCGGGCCGAAGGACTCTTCGCGGTAGATGTCCAT
>CAYXSL010000240.1:0-6222 GCA_964466605.1 uncultured Verminephrobacter sp. | reverse complement strand
ATCGACATCAACGGCATCCAGCGCACCGTGATGCGTGGTGCGTCCCGGCCCACGGGGCTGCTGGTGGGCCCCGGCATCAACGGCTTTGACGAGTCGATGAACACGCGGCTGCCGCACGACCCCGAGGCGGCAAAAAAACTGCTGGCCGAGGCGGGCTACCCCAATGGTTTCGAGGTGGCCATGAACTGCCCGAACGACCGCTACGTGAACGACGGCGCGATCTGCCAGGCGGTGGCGGCCAATCTGGCGCGCGTGGGCGTGAAGATCCAGTTGCAGACCGAGACCAAGGGCACCTACTTTCCCAAGATCCTCAAGCGCGACACCAGCTTCTATTTGCTGGGCTGGACGCCGGGCACCTACGATTCGCACAACGCGCTCAACGCCCTGGTCCGCTGCGTGGACGACAAAGGCAGTGGCCAGTTCAACCTGGGCGCGTACTGCAACCCCAGGCTGGACGAACTGAGCGCGCAGATCCAGTCCGAGACCGACAAAGTCAAACGCGACGCCTTGATCAAGCAGGCCTTCAAGCTGCACGCCGACGACATCGGGCACCTGCCGCTGCATCAGCAGGCGCTGGCCTGGGGTGTCGCGAACAACGTGACGCTGGCGCAGATCGCCGACAACTTCATGCCGTTTCGCTACATGTCCTTGAAATAGAAGCCCCCCCTGCGCCGCCTGCGGCGGCTTCCCCCCGGTGGGGGCGCTCGCTTGGGCCGGCGGAGCCGGACCCTTGCGAGCCCTGGGCTGGCGCCTTCTCACTCGCTGCACTTTTCGGATTCCACATTGATCTCTCTTTTGCACCGCTGGTTCGACAGCGATGTCGGTCACAGTTTTCGCACCTCGCCCACCGCCATCGTGGCGGCGGTGATCGCGTTCGTCTGTGTGTTTTGTGCGGTGTTTGCGCCGTGGGTGGCGCCGCACAATCCGTTTGATCTCGCCACGCTCGAACTCTCCAACGCCCGCCTGCCGCCGGCCTGGAGTCCCGAGGGTTCGCGCAATTTCTTGTTGGGCACCGACGACCAGGGCCGCGACATCCTCTCGGCGCTGATGTTTGGTGCGCGCATCTCGCTGGCGGTGGGGTTCGCCTCGGTGGTGCTGTCGGTGGTGATCGGCGTGTCCCTGGGTCTGGCCGCAGGTTTTCTGGGTGGCTGGGTCGACAGCGTGCTCATGCGCCTGTGCGACGTGATGTTGTCGTTTCCCGCCATCCTGGTGGCGCTGCTGATCGCCGGTGTGGGCCGCGCGCTGTTTCCCAACGCGCACGATGCGCTGGCCTTTGGCGTGCTCATCATCTCGATCACGCTCACCGGCTGGGTGCAGTACGCGCGCACCGTGCGCGGCTCCACGATGGTGGAGCGCAGCAAGGAATACGTGCAGGCCGCGCGCGTGACCGGTGTGGCGCCGCTGCGCATCATGCGCAGCCACGTCTTGCCCAACGTCATGGGCCCGGTGCTGGTGCTGGCCACCATCCAGGTGGCCACGGCCATCATCACCGAAGCCACGCTGTCCTTCCTGGGCGTGGGCGCACCGCCCACCTCGCCTTCGCTGGGCACGCTGATCCGCATCGGCAACGACTATCTGTTCTCGGGCGAATGGTGGATCACCGTGTTCCCTGGCGCCATGCTGGTGCTGATTGCCCTGTCGGTGAACCTGCTGGGCGACTGGCTGCGTGATGCCCTGAATCCCCGTCTGCGTTGATCGCACCGTTTCCACCCCAAGCAGGCACAGATTCCATGTCCCTTCTCGAAGTCAAAAACCTCGTTGTCGAATTTCCGGGCCGCCGCGGCACCCTGCGCGCCCTGGACGACATTTCCTTTTCCATTGCACCCGGCGAGATCCTGGGCGTGGTGGGAGAGTCCGGCGCTGGCAAGTCGCTCACCGGTGCGGCCATCATCGGCCTGCTGGAGCCACCAGGCCGCGTGGCCTCGGGCCAGATCCTGCTGGAAGGCCAGCGCATCGACAACCTCGGCAACGAGGAAATGCGCCACATCCGGGGCCGCCGCATCGGCGCGATCTTCCAGGACCCGCTGACCTCGCTGAACCCGCTGTACACCGTGGGCCGCCAGCTCACCGAGACCATCCTGGCCCACCTGCCGGTCACGCCCGCCGAGGCGCGCCAGCGCGCCATTGCGCTGCTCAAGGACACCGGCATTCCGGCCGCCGAGGAGCGCATCGACCACTACCCGCACCAGTTCTCCGGCGGCATGCGCCAGCGGGTGGTGATTGCCCTGGCCCTGGCCGCCGAGCCCAAGCTCATCGTGGCCGACGAGCCCACCACGGCGCTCGACGTGTCGATCCAGGCGCAGATCATCACGCTGCTGAAAAACATCTGCAAATCGCGCGGCGCGGCCGTGATGCTGATCACCCACGACATGGGCGTGATCGCCGAGACCTGCGACCGCGTGGCTGTGCTGTATGCCGGGCGTGTGGCCGAGATCGGCCCGGTGCACGACGTGATCAACAAGCCATCGCACCCCTACACCAGCGGCCTCATGGCCTCCATCCCCGACATGGAGCAGGACCGCGAGCGCCTGAACCAGATCGACGGCGCCATGCCGCGCCTGAATGCCATCCCCAAGGGCTGCGCCTACAACCCGCGCTGCCCCCAAACCTTTGACCGTTGCATGACCGAACGCCCTGACCTGATGCCAGCGGGCTCCACCCGTGCCGCCTGCTGGCTGCACGCCGGTGCGTCCACGACCGCCACTACCGCCTCTGCCGCCACGAAAGCCGGGGTGACCGCATGAGCGCCGCTACCACCACTGCGGCCTCCGCACCCGTGAAGAGCAAGGCCCTGGTCCAGGCCCATGACCTGGCCAAGACCTTCGACGTCTCCGCCCCCTGGCTCAACCGCGTGATAGAGCGCAAGCCGCGCACCCTGCTGCACGCCGTGGATGGCGTGAGCTTCGAGATCGAGAAGGGCAAGACCCTGGCCCTGGTGGGCGAGTCCGGCTGCGGCAAGAGCACCGTGGCCCGCCTGCTGGTGGGCCTGTACGAGCCCACACGCGGCGGCCTCACGTTTGACAACCAGGACGCCCATGCGGCCTTCAAGGGCAACGACGCCCGCGCCATGCGCCGCCGCATCCAGATGATCTTCCAGGACCCGTATGCGAGCCTGAACCCGCGCTGGCTGGTGGAAGACATCATTGGCGAGCCGCTGCGCGAGCACGGCCTGATCACCGACAAGGCCGAACTCAAGGCCCGTGTGGGCGAGCTGCTCAAGTCCGTGGGCCTGTCGCCACTCGACATGGTCAAGTACCCGCACCAGTTCTCCGGCGGCCAGCGCCAGCGCATCTCCATCGCGCGCGCGCTCGCCACCGAGCCCGAGTTCCTGGTGTGTGACGAGCCCACCTCGGCGCTGGACGTGTCGGTGCAGGCGCAGGTGCTCAACATCATGAAGGACCTGCAGCGCGAGCGGCAGCTCACCTACCTGTTCATCAGCCACAACCTGGCCGTGGTGCGCCACGTGAGCGACCAGGTCGGCGTGATGTACCTGGGCCGCCTGGTGGAGCTGGCCGACAAGCACCAGCTGTTCAACAGCCCGCGCCACCCCTACACGCGCATGCTGCTTGATGCCATCCCCAAGATGCACGACACCGGCAAGGCGCGCACCCCCGTGCAGGGCGAGGTGCCCAACCCGCTGAACCCGCCACCCGGCTGCGCCTTCAACCCCCGCTGCCCGCACGTGAACGACCGCTGCCGCACCGAGCGCCCCAAGCTGCTGAGCATCGGCGGCATCCGCATCGCCTGCCATGCGGTGGAAGAGGGCCGTATTTGATAGTCTGCTATTAAATATGTAGCTATAAGGGCATGATGGACGCGCGGTGAAGGCCTTTTTCCTTTAAAAAAGTTTCCCTGTCTCGTCCAGAACACATCCGTCCCGCGCCCATCCCGCGCGGTGGGTTCAACGCCAAGCAACGCCACAGGCTCCTTCGGGAGCCTGTGGCGTTTTTGTTGCGGGCCACACCCCTGCTGTTTCATGCCCCTGTCACGCGGCCCGCCCACGATGCAGGCTTTGCGGTCACCACACCGATACACCGACAGGGGCTCGAACATGACGATGGGTTTGTGGGCAATTCAGAAGCAGGTGCGCCGCGTGCGCGTGGGCATGCTGGCGCTGGCGGCGGCCAGTGCGCTGGCCGGCTGTGGCGGCTCCGATGGCGGCGATCAGGCCAAGCCGCTGGAGCTGACCATCCTGCACATCAACGACCACCACTCCACGCTGGAGTCCCGGCCCAAGACGCTCAAGCTCTCGGCGGGCGGCGCGGCGGCTGTGGATGTGGCGGTGGATGCGGGCGGCTTTGCGCGCGTCACGGCGGCCATCAACGAGCTGGCGGCCCAGTCCCCCCATGTGCTCAAGCTGCACGCGGGCGATGCGCTCACTGGCACGCTGTACTTCAACCGTGCCGGGGCCGACGGCGAGGCCGACGCGGCCCTGATGAACACCGTGTGTTTTGATGCCTTCACCCTGGGCAACCACGAGTTCGACAAGGGCGACACGGGCCTCAAGGGCTTTCTGGACCTGCTGCGCAAAGGCACGTGCAAGACGCCCGTGCTCAGCGCCAACGTGCAGTTCGGCGCGGGCTCGGCGCTCAACGCGACGCGCGCGCCGGGCTACGTCAGCCCCTCCACCGTGGTGGAGCGTGATGGGCAAAAGATCGGCATCGTGGGCCTGACCATTGCGCAGAAGACCAAGGCCTCGTCCAGCCCCGACGCCGACACCACCTTCCAGGACGAGACCGCCGCCGCCCAGCGCGAGATCGACGCACTGCGCGCCAGGAACGTCAACAAGATCATCCTGCTCAGCCACATCGGCTACGACTACGACAAGCAGGTGGCCGCGCGCCTGTCGGGGGTGGACGTGGTGGTGGGCGGCGATTCGCACACGCTGCTGGGCCCCAGCACCCTGACCAGCAGCGGCGTGGGCTCGCCCGCCGGGGCCTACCCCACCCGCATCGCCGACAAGGACGGCAAGCCCGTGTGTGTGGTGCAGGCCTGGGAATACGCGCAGGTGGTGGGTGAACTCAAGGTCAGCTTCAACGCGCAGGGGGAGGTCACGCAGTGCACGGGCACGCCCCATGTGCTGATCGGCGACAGCTTCACCCTCGGCGGCAAGGCCGCCACCGATGCGGAGAAGGCGGCGATCAAGGCCAGCGCTGCCGCCACCGGTGTGCTGCGCATCACCGCGCCGTCTGAACCGGCCACCACCGCTCTGCAACCGTTCAAGGACCGCGTGGCCGTGTTCAACAAGACCCAGGTGGCCGTGGTGCCGCAAGAGCTGTGCTCGCGCCGCGTGCCCGGCGGTGTGGGCTCGGTGGACTACAGCCGCTCCAGCGCGGCCTGCAACGCAGAAGGCAGCGTGAGCCTGCGCGGCGGCGACATCCAGCAGCTGGTGGCCCAGGCCTACCTGGAGGTGGCCAACGAGAAATACGGCGGCGCCGACATCACGCTGCAAAGCGGCGGCGGTGTGCGCATCCCGCTGCAAGGCACGGTGACGGCCGCGCAGGTGATCCAGGTGCTGCCATTCGGCAACATGCTGTTCCGGCTGGACATCACGGGCCAGGAGGTCAAGGGCATGCTCGAAGACGGCCTGGAAGCCGTGTACGGCGCGGGCGGCTCCACCGGCCCGTACCCCTACGCCGGGGGCCTGCGCTACGACGTGAACGCCAAGGCCGCCTTCGGCAGCCGCGTGGGCAACATCGAGGTGCGCAACCCTGCCACGGGCGCCTGGGGCGCGCTGGACACCGCCAAGACCTACAAGCTGTTCGTGCTGAGCTTCAACGCCACCGGCGGCGACGGCTACAAGACCCTGGCCGCCGTGCCCTCCGCGCGTCGCCTGGACATTGGCGTGCTGGATGCCGACGTGTTCCTCGGCTACATCGACAAGCAGCCCAAGGACTCGGCCACGGGGCTGCCCCTGCTCAGGCGCCTGCCGGTGGAGCTGTACAGCACCCGAAGTTTTACCAACTGAGTTTTACGAACTGGGTTCTGCGAACTTTGAAGTCAAAATGGCTGCCTGCGCCTGATGGGTATGTGCGCGTAGCTATGGTTTTTATAGTGCCTGTGGCCCGCGCGCCCGGTGTCGCCCGGGGCCGCCCGGGGCCGGGCGGTCAGGCATAGCGCTTGGCGCGCAGGTTCTCTTTCATCTGCTGCAGGATGGGCTGCAAGGGGCTGCCGATGCGCAGCGCCACGCAGGTGGCCAGCACGTCGATGATGAGCAGGTGC
>CAYXSL010000239.1:0-6236 GCA_964466605.1 uncultured Verminephrobacter sp. | reverse complement strand
TCGGGCGCGTTCTTGTCGGGCTTGAACAGGATCTTGTAGAGCTGGTCGCGGATGGGCTGCGGACATTCGCCCCGGCCCAGCTGTGCGGCCCACTCGTCGATCTGCGCGAGGAGGGCTTTTTTCTTTTCGATGGCGGCCAGCGCCTGTTGCAAGATTTCGGCCGAGGCCTTCTTGAACCGGCCCTTGCCCGCACGGCGGAAGTAGTGCGGCGCGTCGTACAGCGCGAACAGTGCGCCCGCCTGCTGTGCCAGCGAGGCGTTGTCGGAGAAATAGTCGCGCGCCAGGTCGGCGAAGCCGAATTCGTCTTCGGGCGCGAATTCCCAGGCCAGATCCAGCTCGATGGTCTGGGCCACGGCCTGCGCCTGGGCGACGAGTTCGGCCGGGGCGGGTTTTTCGAACTTCAGAAGGATGTGGGCGGCCTTGACCTTGACCCGTTTGCCCGAATCCAGCTCGACCTGGGCGGATGTGTCGGCTTCCGACAGGATACGGCCGGCGAGAAATTTGCCAGCTTCTTCAAACAGTGCATGCATGGCGGGGATTGTCCCATGGGCGGCGCCGGGCGCCTGGATTGGGGGCGCGGCAGCCACCCCCTATGATGCGCACCACCTCGCCGGCATCGCCCCAGCGCTGAATCCCTTCTGAGTGAGCCCCATGCTTTTTGACGCTGTTGCCGCACCGCTGTTCCTGGTGGCTTTGACGCTGCCTTTTGTGTTTGGCTACACAGAAGCCCCGATTTTCAATTTCTGGCCCTTGATGGCCTCATGGTCGTGCGGTTTGGTGCTTGTGGTGCTGATGGGGGCGCGCTCGTGGCATGCACGTGCGTCCGCGGGGGGGGGCGCCGCCCGCGCTGATGCGCGGACCTTCATGGGGTCGCACCTGGCGCTCGGGCTGGTGCTGGCGGGCGTGCTGGGTGGCGGTATCGGGCTGGCGCAGTTCTTTGGCGGCGACCTGGGGCTGTCGCCCTGGGTGCACGCCTCTGCGCCAGGACAGGCGATCGGCAACTTGCGCCAGCGCAACCAGCAGGCTTCGTTGCTGAGCCTGGGGGTGTGGGCTCTGTTGTGGCTGGTGGTTCAGCTCCAGGCGCGGCTTGAAGGCGGTGGCCCGGTCCGCGCGGCGCCAAGCGCCCTGCTCGGCGGGGGGCGGGCCTGGCCCTCCTGGCTGGTGGGGTTGCTGCTGGCCTGGGGTTTGGCTCTGCTGGCCATCGCCAGTGCAGCCACCGCATCGCGCACAGGTGCACTGCAGTGGTTGCTGGTGGTGTGCATGCTGGTGGTGTGGAACCGCCGTGGGGGCCGTGTGGCTCTGGTGCTGTCGCTGGTCGGGATACTGATGTACGCAGCGGCGGCCTGGCTGCTGCCACGCCTGTTGCTGGAGTGGACCGGCTTCAGAACGGATGGCCTCTTCACGCGCTTCCTTGGCGACGAGCAGGGCTGCAGCAGCCGCCGCGTGCTGTGGGCGAATGTGCTGCACCTCATTGCGCAAAAACCGTGGCTGGGCTGGGGCTGGGGCGAGCTGGACTACGCGCACTACATCACCTTGTTCCCGGGGGAGCGGTTCTGTGTGCTGCTGGACAACGCGCACAACCTGCCTTTGCAGCTGGCCGTGGAGCTGGGGGTGCCGGTGGCCCTGCTGGTGTGCGCGGTGGTGCTGGCCTGGGTGGTGCATGCGCGCCCTTGGGCGGAGGCCGATCCCGTGCGCCAGCTGGCCTGGGGCGTGCTGGGCATTGTGGGTGTGCACAGCATGCTCGAATTTCCGCTCTGGTACGGGCCTTTTCAGGTGGTCTCGGTATTGGCGGTGGCTTTGTTGCTCTGGCCGCAGGCAGTGCCTGCCTGGGTCTCGTCTCGCGCCACCCGGGCGGCAGCCATGCTGGTGCTGGCGGCCGCTGCCGGTGTGGGTACGCTGGTGCTGTGGGAGCATTACCGGGTCGGCATGCTGTACAGGCCTGTGGCGCAGCGGCCTGCCGCCTACCAGGAAGACACCCTGTCCAAGGTGTCCGACACCCTCTTTTTCTCGGACCAGGTGGATTTCGCATTGTTGTCCACCATCGGGCTTACGCGCGAGACAGCGCCCCAGATCAACCTGCTGGCGCGGGAGCTGCTGCATTTCTCGCCCGAACCCCGCGTCATCCGGGCGCTGATCGAGAGTGCCGTGCTGCTGGGCAAAGACGATGAGGCCGCGTTCCACATGAAGCGCTACCGCATTGCCTACCCCGCGGAGTACGAGCGCTGGAAAGGGCCAGGGGCTGCGAGGGCTTCGGGGGCGTCGGATGTGTTGACGGCGCCCTGACGCGGTTTTGCTGCCCGCCGAAATGCGCGATGGTTGAGAGGCTCAGGCCAGGTCCAGAAACTCCACCACCTTCGGCAGGTAATCGGCAAAGTTGCCCAGCGCATGGTCCCCACCCTCCTGCACGATCTGCAGCGCCTCGGGGTAGCGCCCTGCCATCTCGCGCCAGTCGAGCACTTCGTCGCCCTTTGCGATGATGGCCAGTTCAGGACCCGCCGGTGGGCGGCCGCGCATGTCCAGGGCCTGCAGTTCAGCGATGTATTCGGGCAGAAAAAAGAAACGCTCTTGCGGGTTCTGCCAGGTGGTCTGTTCGCCGATGTAGCGGGCCAGGTCGCGGGCCGGGTCCACGGCGGGGTTCAGCATCACGCTGGGGCAGTCCATGTGCTGGGCCACCCAGCTGGCATAGAACCCCCCCAGCGACGACCCCACTACCGCCGTGGCCGCGCGCGGCCAGTCGGCCATGCCGCGTGCCACCAGCGCCATGGCCGCCTGTGGCGAGGGCGGCAGCTGTGGGCACCAGAAGGTGACTGCCGGGTGGTGCGCGGCCACATGTGACGCCATCTGGCGGGCCTTGGCCGACAGGGGCGAGGAGCGGAAACCGTGCAGGTACAAGAGGTGCGTGGTGGTCATTGGCAGACAAAAAGCGCGAAAAACGCGGGGCAGGGGAATCACTGCTCCAGGCGAGGCGGCGCAGGGATAAGATGTGAGGTATCAAATCGTAACCACGGGGCGCCATGCAGCGCGGCGCCTTGATTCGCCCCCTGCACCATGCCCGATTTTGCCCCGCTCTCCACCCCCCGACGTTGGGCGCTCGGATCCAGCGACAAGCCTCCCGCCACGCTGGGGCGGTTTGAGCTGAAAAAGCAGCTGGGCCGGGGCGCCCAGGCCACGGTGTGGCTGGCGGTGGACCCGCGCCTGCAGCGCGAGGTGGCCATCAAGCTCATGCGTCCGTTGCAGGAGCAGGACGCGTCGGTGCTGGAGCAGTGGCTGCGCGAGGCGCGCCATGTGGGGCGGCTGGCCCATCCATACATCGTGCCGGTGTTCGAGGCCGATGTGCAGGGCCTGCAGCCCTACATCGTCTTCGAGTACGTGCCCGGCCGCACGCTGGCCGAACACCTGGCGCAGCAGGGGCGGTGCATGCCGCACGATGCCGTGGCGCTGATGGTGGATGTGCTCGACGGCCTGCAGGCGGCCCATATGGCGGGCATCGTGCACCGCGACCTCAAGCCCTCCAACATCATGGTCGATGCCCAGCGCCACGCGCGGGTGATGGACTTTGGCCTGGCCGCCCCCGTGCAGGCCGCGCCCGATGCGCAACTGGCCAGCGGCACACCTGCCTACATGGCGCCGGAGGCCGCCGCAGGCGCCGCGCCCGCCCCGGCAATGGATGTGTACTCCGCCGCCCTGGTGTTGGTCGAGCTGCTCTCGGGCAAACCGCTGATCCACCAGAAGGACACCTGGCAAGCGCTGTACCGTCTGGCCAACGAAGACCTGGCCCTGCCTGACGACCTGGGAACGGGCGTGGACGACGGCCTGCGCGCAATTTTGCAGCGCGGCATGGCGCGCGACCCAGTCCAGCGCTACGCCTCGGCGGCAGAGTTCCGCGACGTGCTGCGCGCCTGGGCCGCCCCGGCCAGCGCCCCCACGGCGGCGAGCAATGCCACGCTGGATTTTTTGCTGCGGCGCATGCGGCACAAGAGCGATTTTCCGGCGCTGTCGGACTCGGTGGCCCGCATCCAGCGCGTGGCCAACTCGGAAGACGACAGCATCAGCGACCTCACGCACGAGATCCTCAAGGACGTGGCGCTGACCAACAAGCTGCTGCGCCTGGTCAACAGCGTGCACTACGCCCATGCCAGCCGGGGCACCATCAGCACCGTGTCGCGGGCGGTGAGTCTGGTGGGTTTCAACGCGGTACGCAACATGGCTCTGAGCCTGGTGCTGCTGGACCACATGCAGGACAAGCAGCACGCCAGCCAGATGCGCGAGGAGTTCCTGCGCGCCATGATGGCGGGCTCGGTCGCTTCCGAGCTGTGCGGGGCCAGCCAGGCGGCCGAAGAGGCCTTTATCGGCGCGATGTTCCAGAACCTGGGGCGCATGCTCTGCGAGTTCTACTTTCCGGAAGAAGCGCGCCAGGTGCGCAGCCTGGTGGCCTCGGGGCGCATGGAAGGGGGCGAGGAGTCGGCCGCCCTGCAGGTGCTGGGGCTGGGGTTCGAGGACCTGGGCGTGGGCGTGGCCCGCGTCTGGGGTCTGCCAGAGAGCCTGCAGCGCTGCATGCGCAAGCCACTGGGCTCACCCACGCAGCGTGCGCCCGAACAGGGCGCGGAGCGCATGCGCTGGGCGGCCATGGCGGCCAATGAGGTGGCCAGCACGCTGCTGTTTGCCGATCCTGCCCAGATGGAGGCCCAGCTGGGCCAGGTCGGCACCCGGTACGCACGCACCCTGTCCCTGTCGGCCGAATCCATCGCCGAGGCCACCCTGCGTGCGCGCCACAAGCTGGTGGCGCTGGCCGAGGCCCTGGACCTGCGGGTGGCGCCCGACACCCCTGCGGCCCGGCTGCTGCGGCTGCCGCAGCCTGCGGGGGCCACCGCGCCGACGCCCGAGGATGCGTTGGGCCCCCATGAGCTGCGTGCCAGCGAAACCCAGCCCTTGCCTGCGGTGCTCGAGTCGCAGGCGGGGGGCGCGGTGTCGGTGGCGCAGGTCAACGAAGTGCTGGCGGCGGGTATCCAGGACATCACCAACGCCATGGTTGAGAGCTTTCAGCTCAATGACGTGCTGCGCATGATCCTGGAGACCATGTTCCGGGCACTGGGCTTTCGGCGCATGGTGTTCTGCCTGCGCGATGCCAAGACGGAGGTGCTGACCGGCCGCTTTGGCCTGGGCGAGGGCAGCGAGCCCGCCGTGCGCGCCATGAAGGTGCCGCTGAAGGCCCAGGGTGACCTGTTTGCCGCCGTGTGCCTGCGCGGCGCCGACACGCTGATCAACGACGCCACCGAGCCGCGCATGCAGGCGCGCCTGCCGGCCTGGTACCGCACGGGGCTCAATGCCCCCTCGTTCCTGCTGCTGCCGTTGCAGATCAAGGGCCAGCCTTTTGCCCTGATCTATGCCGATCAGTCGGTGGCGGGCGGCATCGTGGTGGACGACAAGGCCCTGGGCCTGCTGCGTACCCTGCGCAACCAGGCGGTGATGGCCTTCCGGCAGGCGGGGTGACGGCCATCCGATAATCGGGGGATGGCCGTCGTATTTGAAAAGCCCACGCTCTCCCAGCGCCTTGTTCCCCTGTTTCGCGGGTTCGACCTTCCGCTCATCCTGCTGGTGGTGATGCTGGCCTGTGCGGGTTTGCTGGCCATGTACTCCTCGGGGTTCGACCACGGAACGCGTTTTGTGGACCATGCGCGCAATATGCTGATTGCGGGCGCCATCCTGTTTCTGGTGGCCCAGGTGCCGCCGCAGAAGATCATGGCTTCGGCCGTGCCGCTGTATGCGGCGGGCGTGGCGCTTTTGGTGGCCGTGGCGCTGTTCGGCATCACCAAGAAGGGAGCGACCCGCTGGATCAACGTGGGCATCGTCATCCAGCCCAGCGAAATCCTCAAGATCGCCATGCCCCTGATGCTGGCCTGGTGGTTCCAGAAGCGCGAAGGCGCGCTGCGCCCGCTCGACTTTGCGGCGGCCGGGGCGCTGCTGGTCGTGCCGGTGGGGCTCATCATGAAACAGCCCGACCTGGGCACGTCGCTGCTGGTGCTGGCGGCGGGGCTGTCGGTGATCTTTTTTGCGGGCCTGCCCTGGAAGCTGGTGCTGCCGCCGGTGGTGGTCGGTGGCCTGGGCATTGCCATCCTGGTGGTCATGGGCGATGCGTGGTGCGCGGACGGGGTGCGCTGGCCCGTGCTGCATGACTACCAGCAGCAGCGCATCTGCACGCTGCTGGACCCCACCCGCGACCCGCTGGGCAAGGGCTT
>CAYXSL010000238.1:0-6257 GCA_964466605.1 uncultured Verminephrobacter sp. | reverse complement strand
TGGCCACCCAGCGCCCCAGCGTGGACGTGATCACCGGCCTGATCAAGGCCAACATCCCCACGCGCATCGCCTTCCAGGTCAGCAGCAAGATCGACAGCCGCACCATCCTCGACCAGATGGGCGCCGAGGCGCTCTTGGGCATGGGCGACATGCTCTACATGGCCAGCGGCACGGGTCTGCCGATCCGGGTGCATGGCGCCTTTGTGTCGGACGAAGAAGTACACCGTGTCGTCAGCTACCTCAAGGAACAAGGGGAGCCGGACTACATCGAGGGTGTGCTCGAAGGCGGAACTGTGGATGGCGACGGTGATCTGTCAGGGGACGGCGGCGGTGGCGAAGGCGGCGAGAAGGACCCCATGTACGACCAGGCCGTCGAAGTGGTGCTCAAGGACCGCAAGGCGAGCATCTCCTACGTGCAGCGCAAGCTGCGCATTGGCTACAACCGCTCGGCGCGGCTGTTGGAAGACATGGAGAAAGCTGGCTTGGTCAGCGGCCTCACGGCCAGCGGCCAGCGTGAAGTGCTGGTGCCCAACCGCAGCGAATGAGGGACCGGGCGGCACGCCCGGCCCGCACCCACAGGAGTTTCTGTTGAAAAAGATCGCTACTGCAATTTTGATAGCTGCTGCGGCAAGCGCAGCAAGCGCTGATGGCCTGAAAAGTCTGGAATCCTTCATGAAAGGCACCCAGACGGGCAAAGCCGATTTCACCCAGACCGTGACCGCGCCCCCGAAAGAGGGGCAGGCCGCGCGCACCAAACAGTCGAGTGGCAGCTTCGAGTTCCAGCGCCCCGGGCGCTTCAAGTTCGTCTACAAGAAGCCGTTCGAGCAGACCATCGTGGCCGATGGGCAAACGCTGTGGCTGTACGACGTGGACCTGAACCAGGTCACGCAGCGCTCTCAGTCGCAGGCGCTGGGCAGCACGCCCGCTGCGCTGCTGGCGTCGGCACCCGACCTATCGGCGCTCAAGGCCGAATTCACGCTGGAGGCCGCCCCCGATGCCGATGGCCTGCAGTGGGTGCTGGCCAGCCCCAAGGCCAAGGACGGTCAGCTCAAGAGCGTGCGTGTGGGTTTTGCGGGCGAACAGCTCGCAGCGCTCGACATACTGGACAGCTTTGGCCAGCGCTCGCTGATCCGCTTTACCGGCATGCAGGCCAATGCGGCGCTCCCTGCCAGCAGCTTCCAGTTCAAGCCGCCTGCCGGGGCAGATGTGGTGAAGCAGTGATTTGCTATAAATAATATAGCTTTCAGCGCATGCTGGTCAGGCGCAAAGAGCACTTATGCTCGATAAGCGTGATGTAGACAGGACCGACTTCACCATGGCCACACGCAGTGCCTCTTCCTCCCCAGCGGCGCAGGCCTCCACCCACCAGCCCCTGGCCGAGCGCCTGCGGCCCCGCACGCTGGGCGAGGTGATTGGCCAGCAGCATGTGCTGGGTCCGGGCATGCCGCTCAGGCTCGCGTTTGAATCAGGTCGCCCGCACAGCTGCATCCTGTGGGGCCCGCCGGGCGTGGGCAAGACCACCATTGCACGGCTCATGGCCGATGCCTTTGATGCCCAGTTCATCAGCATCAGCGCCGTGCTGGGCGGGGTCAAGGACATCCGCGAGGCCGTGGAGCAGGCCCAGGCCGCGCGCGACGGGCTGATGCAGCAGCGCACGATCGTGTTTGTGGACGAGGTGCACCGCTTCAACAAAAGCCAGCAGGACGCCTTTCTGCCCCATGTCGAGTCGGGCCTGTTCACCTTCATCGGTGCCACGACCGAGAACCCTTCGTTTGAGGTCAACTCCGCGCTGCTGTCGCGTGCGGCGGTCTATGTGTTGCAGCCCTTGTCCGAAGAGGATTTGAAGAAAATTGTGGCCCTGGCGCAGGCGGAACAAGCGCTGCCAGCTATTGAAAACGTAGCAATTGACCGCCTGGTGGCCTATGCCGATGGCGACGCGCGCCGCCTGCTCAACACACTGGAAACGCTGGCCATGGCGGCCGCGCAGGAAAAGCTTGCCGAGATCACCGACGTGTGGCTCCTCAAGGTGCTGGGCGAGCGCATGCGCCGCTATGACAAGGGCGGCGAGCAGTTCTACGACACCATCAGCGCGCTGCACAAGTCCGTGCGCGGCTCCGACCCCGATGCCGCGCTGTACTGGCTGGTGCGCATGCTGGACGGCGGTGCCGACCCGCGCTACATGGCCCGCCGCCTTGTGCGCATGGCCAGCGAGGACATTGGCCTGGCCGACCCGCGCGCCCTGCGCCTGGCGCTGGACGCGAGCGAGGTCTACGAGCGCCTGGGCAGCCCCGAGGGCGAGCTGGCGCTGGCCGAGTGTGTGGTGTACCTGGCCGTAGCGCCCAAATCCAACGCGGTCTACAAGGCCTACAACGCGGCGCGCGCGTGGGTGAAGCAGGACGGCACGCGGCCCGTGCCCATGCACCTGCGCAACGCACCAACACAGCTCATGAAGCAGCTCGACTACGGCAAGGGCTACCGTTACGCGCACGACGAGGAGGGTGGCTTTGCCGCGGGCGAAAACTACCTGCCCGAGGGCATGCCGGAGCCCGGTTTCTACCAGCCGGTGGAGCGTGGGCTCGAAATCAAGATTGCACAGAAATTGCGTGAACTGCGTGCGCGCAACGCCTCGGCAGGTGCGGGTACAGACCCCGGCGAAGGCGAATAAAGCAGGGGTTCAGAGAGAGCGTCTTGTAATCCCATTTGCCGCGTTATGCTGATTCTGCATACTGTAGGTAATAAGTTTGCACATCAATGATCCTGCGTGGATCATTTTTCCTTATACAGTGCGTGGCGCGCTGATGGGACGAAAACCCGAGGGAAAACCCCGCCCGGCGCGGATGGGGACGGAGAGGACTACTCGCTACAATCCCGTCCACAAACCCGCACAGTAGTACTCCTGGCGGGTTTTTTGCTAGATGGCAGTCGGGCCCACAAGGCTGTACCGATTCCGGTGCCAAAGCGGTGGGTACGTCACAAACGAAGGACTTCTCTTATGGACATTTTGCTGCAACAGATCATCAACGGTCTGGTACTCGGCAGCATGTACGCCTTGATAGCCTTGGGCTACACGATGGTGTACGGCATTATTCAACTCATCAATTTCGCCCACGGCGAGGTGCTCATGATCGGCGCCCTCACCAGCTGGAGCTGTATTGGAATGATGCAGGCCGCCATGCCGGGCGCGCCGGGCTGGACCATCCTGCTGCTGGCCACCGTCATCGCGTGCGTGGTAGCTGCCACCCTCAACTACACCATCGAGAAGATTGCGTACAAGCCGCTGCGCAACAGCCCGCGCCTCGCACCCCTGATCACCGCCATCGGCATGTCGATCCTGCTGCAGACGCTGGCCATGATCATCTGGAAGCCCAACTACAAGCCGTATCCCACGCTGCTGCCCAGCACGCCGTTCCAGGTGGGCGGCGCCTTCATCACCCCCACGCAGATCCTGATCCTGGGTGTGACAGCCGTGGCCCTGGCCTCGCTGGTCTATCTGGTCAACCACACCAACCTCGGCCGTGCCATGCGCGCCACAGCGGAGAACCCCCGCGTGGCGTCCCTCATGGGTGTGAAGCCCGACATGGTGATCTCGGCCACCTTCATCATCGGCGCCGTGCTGGCGGCCATCGCCGGCATCATGTATGCATCCAACTACGGCACGGCGCAGCACACCATGGGCTTCCTGCCGGGGCTCAAGGCCTTCACGGCAGCCGTGTTCGGCGGCATCGGCAACCTGGCCGGTGCGGTGGTGGGCGGCATTTTGCTGGGCCTCATCGAAGCCATCGGCTCGGGCTACATCGGCACGCTCACGGGCGGCCTGCTGGGCAGCCACTACACCGACATCTTTGCGTTCATCGTGCTCATCATCATCCTGACGCTGCGCCCCTCGGGCCTGCTGGGTGAGCGTGTGGCGGATCGCGCCTGAGGAGCCTCACACCATGAAGAACACCAAAACCAACTGGATCATCGGCGCCGTTGCGCTGCTGGTGCTGCCGCTGATCCTGCAATCCTTCGGCAACGCCTGGGTGCGCATTGCCGATCTGGCCCTGCTGTACGTGCTGCTGGCCCTGGGCCTGAACATCGTGGTCGGCTATGCCGGTCTGCTGGACCTGGGCTACGTGGCGTTCTACGCCGTGGGCGCCTACCTGTTTGCCTTAATGGCCTCGCCGCACCTCGCGGACAACTTTGCGGCGTTTGCCGCCATGTTCCCCAACGGACTGCACACCTCGTTGTGGCTCGTGATACCGGTGGCGGCGTTACTGGCGGCGTTCTTCGGGGCATTGCTCGGGGCCCCCACGCTCAAGCTGCGCGGGGACTATCTCGCCATCGTGACGCTGGGCTTCGGCGAAATCATCCGCATCTTCCTGAACAACCTGGACCACCCCGTCAACCTGACCAACGGCCCCAAGGGCCTGGGCCAGATCGACTCGGTCAAGATCTTTGGCCTGGACCTGGGCAAGCGCCTGGAGCTGTTCGGCTTCGACATCAACTCCGTCACCCTGTACTACTACCTGTTCCTGGTGCTGGTGGTGGTCTCCATCGTGATCTGCTACCGCCTGCAGGATTCGCGCATCGGCCGCGCCTGGATGGCCATCCGTGAAGACGAAATCGCCGCCAAGGCCATGGGCATCAACACCCGCAACATGAAGCTGCTGGCTTTTGGCATGGGCGCTTCGTTTGGTGGTGTGTCGGGTGCGATGTTCGGCGCCTTCCAGGGCTTCGTGTCGCCCGAGTCCTTCAGCCTGATGGAGTCGGTCATGATCGTTGCCATGGTGGTGCTGGGTGGTATCGGCCACATCCCCGGCGTGATCCTGGGTGCCGTGCTGCTGTCGGCCCTGCCCGAAGTGCTGCGCTACGTGGCCGGCCCGCTGCAGGCCATGACGGACGGCCGTCTGGACTCCGCCATCCTGCGCCAGCTGCTGATCGCCCTGGCCATGATCATCATCATGCTGCTGCGCCCCCGTGGCCTGTGGCCGTCGCCTGAGCACGGCAAGAGCCTGACGCAGAAGACCTGAAGCAGAACACCACCGAAAGTTAGCAATGACAGAGAAATCCAACGAAGTGGTGCTGAAGGTCGCCGGTATTTCCAAGCGCTTCGGCGGCCTGCAGGCCCTGTCCGACGTGGGCATCACCATCAAGCGGGGCCAGGTCTATGGCCTGATCGGCCCCAACGGTGCAGGCAAGACCACGTTCTTCAACGTGATCACCGGCCTGTACACCCCCGATGCGGGCACCTTCGAGCTGGCAGGCAAGCCTTACGAGCCCACGGCTGTGCACGAAGTGGCCAAGGCCGGTATTGCGCGCACCTTCCAGAACATCCGCCTGTTTGCCGAAATGACGGCGCTCGAGAACGTGATGGTGGGCCGCCACATCCGCACCAGCTCCGGCCTGTTTGGCGCGGTGTTCCGCACCAAGGGCTTCAAGGAAGAAGAAGCCGCCATCGCCAAGCGCGCCCAGGAGCTGCTGGACTACGTGGGCATTGGCAAGTTTGCCGACTACAAGGCGCGCACGCTGTCGTACGGCGATCAGCGTCGCCTCGAAATTGCCCGTGCGCTGGCCACCGATCCCCAGCTCATCGCGCTGGACGAGCCCGCCGCCGGCATGAACGCCACCGAGAAAGTGCAGCTGCGCGAGCTGATCGACCGCATCCGCAACGACAACCGCACCATCCTGCTCATCGAACACGATGTGAAACTGGTGATGGGGCTTTGCGACCGCGTGACCGTGCTCGACTACGGCAAGCAGATCGCCGAAGGCAACCCTGCCGAAGTGCAGAAGAACGAAAAAGTGATTGAGGCCTATCTGGGCACCGGAGGACATTGAGAATGGCCGAAAAATCCAACAAGGTACTGCTGCAGGTCAAGGGCCTGAAGGTGGCCTACGGCGGTATCCAGGCCGTCAAGGGCGTGGACTTCGAAGTGCGCGAGGGCGAACTGGTCTCGCTGATCGGCTCCAATGGCGCTGGCAAGACCACCACCATGAAGGCCATCACCGGCACCCTGGGCATGAACGATGGCGACATCGAGTACCTGGGCAAGAGTATCAAGGGCAAGGGCGCCTGGGATCTGGTCAAGGAAGGTCTGGTGATGGTGCCGGAAGGCCGTGGCGTGTTCGCCCGCATGACCATCACCGAGAACCTGCAGATGGGCGCCTACATCCGCAAGGACAAGGCGGGCATCCTGGCCGACATCGAGAAGATGTTCACTAGGTTCCCGCGCCTGCGCGAGCGCACGGACCAGCTGGCGGGCACCATGTCCGGC
>CAYXSL010000237.1:0-6265 GCA_964466605.1 uncultured Verminephrobacter sp. | reverse complement strand
GGTTGCAACGCGCGAAATTGAAAAAGCCCTTGATTCTTTCAAATCAAGGGCTTTTATTTGGTGGCCTGGGGCGGAATCGAACCACCGACACAAGGATTTTCAATCCTCTGCTCTACCGACTGAGCTACCGGGCCAAGCCGCAAATTATATATCAGCGATTGGCCGGTTTTGGCGGCCATCAGGCTTGGCGTTTGCCGCGGCTCAAATCCACGCCAAGTTGCTTGAGCTTTCGGTACAGGTGGGTGCGCTCCAGGCCGGTCTTTTCGGCCACGCGGGTCATGGAGCCACCTTCGCGCGCGAGGTGGAACTCGAAGTAGGCCTTCTCGAAACCGTCGCGCGCCTCGCGCAGGGGACGGTCCAGGTCGAAGCCCTGGTGGGCGTGGGGGCCAGCGTCCACGCCCGCCAGGGCGGTGGCAACGGAGGGCAGCTGCGCAAAGGTAGGGTCGGCCGGTGCGGCGGCGGGCGCCTGGGCGGCGGCCACGGGGGCGGCCTGATGGGCGGCGTTGCGGGCCAGGCCCTGCTCCACGGCCTTCAGGAGCTTTTGCAGGGTGATGGGTTTTTCGAGGAACGAGAACGCCCCGATGCGGGTGGCCTCTACGGCGGTGTCGATGGTGGCGTGGCCGCTCATCATGATCACGGGCATGGTGAGCACGCCTGCGGTTGCCCATTCCTTGAGCAGCGAGACGCCATCCGTATCGGGCATCCAGATGTCCAGCAGCACGAGGTCGTAACTGTTGCCGGCGCGGGCGCTTCGGGCCTGGGTCGCATTTTCTGCGAGGTCTACGCTGTGACCTTCGTCGTTCAGGATTTCCGACAACAGGTCACGAATGCCGAGCTCATCATCGACCACCAGAATGTTTGCCATGTGTGTTGAAGCGCCTTGGGGAGAGACTGCGGGGCGGTGTTGTTATCACGCCACCGCTGGTACAGGGGCGAATGATAACGACACTTGGGCCCCGCGCACCACGCCGTCGTCGGTGCGGTTGGACAGGTCGATGCGCGCGCCGTGTTCATCTGCGATCTTCTTGACCACGGCCAGACCCAGGCCGGTACCGCGGGGCTTGGTGGTGACATAGGGCTCGAAGGCCCGCTGCAGGATGTGGGCCGGAAAGCCTCCGCCGCTGTCCGCCACGATGAGCCGCACGCGCCGCGAGGACTCGCTCCAGCGGGTGCTGATGCGCACCGGCTGCAGCGCCGCTTCGGCGGCATCCGCGCGGGCCTGCTCGGTGGCGTCCTGCGCGTTCTGCAGCAGGTTGTGCACCACCTGGCGCAGTTGCTGTGCGTCACCGGCAATCCAGGGGCAGCGCGGGTCCAGCTCGGCTTCTACGGGGACGGTGGCGTTTTCTTCGCCATACAGATGCAGCACGTCGGCCACCAGCGCATTGAGGTCCAGCGCCTGCAGTTCTGCCGCAGGCAGGCGGGCATAGTCGCGGAACTCGTTGACCAGCCGCTTCATGGCATCGACCTGGTCCACGATGGTTTTGACGGACTTGGCCAGGATGGCCTGCTCGGGCCCGGGCAGCTTGCCCGAGAGCTTCATTTCCAGCCGCTCGGCCGACAGCTGGATGGGGGTCAGAGGGTTCTTGATTTCGTGTGCGAGACGCCGTGCGACCTCGCCCCAGGCCTGCGCGCGCTGCGCAGAAACGATTTCAGAAATGTCGTCAAAAACCAACAGCCGAGCCGAATCGGGCAGCTCCGCGCCGCGCGCCACCAAGCTGGTGGCGTGTTGCCCGGCCCCACCCGCCGAGGCATGCAGCTCAAACGGCTGCTGCCAGTGGTCCAGGCCATGGCGTTCGTGGTCGCCCAGAAAGGCGTCGAAATGCCGCTGCACGGCGGCAGCAAACTCGGCCAAGCCCGGTACC
This sequence comes from uncultured Verminephrobacter sp., assembly GCA_964466605.1. GTDB lineage: Bacteria > Pseudomonadota > Gammaproteobacteria > Burkholderiales > Burkholderiaceae_C > Acidovorax. The sequence goes on along the minus strand of CAYXSL010000237.1, from coordinate 4,403 downwards.
TCCGATAGCAGGCGCCCCTCGAACGCGGCCATGGGCGCGCGCAAGATGCGGGTGGCGCCGGGGTTGGAGGAGTGGATCAGCCCCTGGGCATCGAGCACGATGACCCCGGCCGTGAGGTTGTCCAGGATGGTCTGCAGGTTGGCGCGGGCGGCGTCCACCTCGCCCATGCTCAGCTCCACCGCCTGGCGCGCATCTGCCAGCTGCTGGGTCATGAGCGCAAACGAGCGTGTGAGGCCGCCCAGCTCGTCCTTGCTCTGCAGCGCCGCCTTGGGGCTGAGGTTGCCTGCGGCCACCTCGCGCACGCCTTCGGCCAGCACCAGCAGGGGCCGCACAAGCTGGTTGCCCAGCAGCACGGCCAGCAGCACGGCACCAAACACCGCCAGAAACAGGCTGAGCGTGAGCGTGCCCACATACATGCGCCGCAAGCCACCGCGCGCCAGCGCGCGCTCCTGGTATTCGCGGTTGGCTTCTTGCACCGCTATCGCGTTGGCCACCAGCGCCGGCGGCAGGGGCAGCGTCGCCTGCAGATAGCGGGGCTCTACCAGCAACCCCACGCTGGGGCTGGCCACCAGGGCCAGCACCTTCACGCGCGCGTTCTGCGCAGCCGCCGGGTCGGCAATGTCGTCCAGCCCTTCGATCTGCGCCGTGGCGCGCTGCTGGCGCACGGTGCGCAGCAGCGATGCGCCCGGCCGCTCAGGGTTGAGGCTGAAGCGCGACTGCCCGGCACTGGCCACGGCCTGGCCTGAGGCGTTCCAGAGCACCACGTCGGTTGCGCCCAGCTGGTCGCGGATGCGCTCGAGCACCAGGCCCGCCGTGGCGTCGGGCACCTGGGCCACCTGGGTGCTGGCGTTGCGGGTCTTGGCCGCCATGTCGGCGGCCAGCGAATCCAGTGATACGCGGGCCAGGCTGACCCCGGCGGACAGCGCCCCCTCCACCTTCACGTCGAACCAGCTTTCGATCGACCGGGTGACGAACTGGTAGGACACCACATAGATCAGCAGGCCCGGCATGAGCCCCACGACCGCAAAGATCGCGGCCAGCTTGACCAGCAAGCGGCTGCCGAAGCGGCCCCTGCGCAGGCGCATGCCCAGCCGCACGGCCACCCAGACCAGCACGGCGAGCAAAAGCAGGGCCACCAACACGTTCACGCCGAAAAGCCAGGCGTAGTTGCGCTCGTACAGCACCCGGTTGTTGGTGGCCAGGGTCAACAGGAACATCAGCACCATGCCGATGGCGGACATGATGGCCGCCCCCACCCCCACGGCCCAGCGCACCGCACGGGACTGGCGTGCGGTGGCGTGGGTGGACGCTGGCGCGCCCGCCGGGGTGCCGCCCGTGCTCACCTGGCCTGCTCCGCACCCAGGCGCTGGCTGCGGGACACCAGCAGGTTCCAGCCCGAACGCCCCACGGCCCCGATCTGGAAGGGACGGGGCAACTGCGACGTGTCGAGCCGAAAGCGGAAATTGACCGTGTGCACTGCATCGGCCTCGATCACATCGCGTTCTGCGATCTTCCAGCGCGAAAATCGCTGAATCGAAGCCATGGCTTCATCGTAGCTGTCGAAGTTCTGCCCCAGCACCACCCCCAGGCCACTGTTGGTGAAGGGCACGGCGGAGATGTTGAGGCGCCAGCGGCGGGTCAGCGGCTGGTAGCTCAGCCGGAAATAGCGCGTGGTTTCGGCCACGAGGCGGTCAGACCAGTACCAGCGGTCGCGCAGCACCTGCGCATCCGCCACAAAAAACATCGGGATGCCTTTGTAGAGCGCGTCTTCGGCCAATGTTGGCAGGTCAAATTGCAGGAGAGCCCCCAGATAGAGGCCGTCTTCAGCGCGCTCTATGCGCAACTCGCCCACTTCGGCATGGGCTGCATTGGCAGCCTGGGCGGCTGCAGCGTGGGGAGACAGAAGCCCGGCTGCCAGGCACAGCCACAAAACTACGGCGCAAAGCAGCAGCCAATGGGCCGCAGCGGGCCCATTACGGCGATTTTTGCAACAGTGCGTAAAAAAATCCGTCGTGGTCACCGTTCAGATTGTCCGGGACAGCCCCACCCTTGTCCGCGTTGCCGGGAATTAAATGGCCTGGTGACGGCTGCAATTGCGCATCGGTGTTGTGCGCAAGAAACGTTTGCACCTGGGCGTCGCCTTCGGCGCGGAACACCGAGCAGGTGCAGTACAGCAGGCGCCCGCCGGGGCGCAGCAAGGGCCACAGGGCCTTCAACAGCTGAGCCTGCAGGCCGGCAAGCTGCGCAATGTCGGTTTCGCGGCGCAGCCAGCGCACATCAGGGTGGCGCCGCACGATGCCGGATGCAGTGCAGGGTGCGTCCAGCAGGATGGCATCGAACAACGCACCACCACAATGCGCCTGCCACCAGTCCTGGGGGCGCGCAGCATCGGCCACCAGCACCTGGGCACTCAGCCCCAGGCGCTGCAGCGTGTCGCCGATGCGGGCGCTGCGGGTGGCGTCAATCTCCAGTGCCGTGACATGCATCGGCGCGCCGGGGGCGGCCATTTCCAGCAGGTGGGCGGTTTTGCCGCCGGGCGCAGCGCAGGCATCCAGCACCCGCAGGGGCTGCGCCAGGTCCAGCCCCTGCAGCAGCAAGGGCGCGGCCATCTGGGCGGCGGCGTCCTGCACCGACGCCCAGCCCTCGGCAAAGCCGGGCAGCGATGGAACGGGCACAGGGTGCTGCAGGGCCAAGCCCGTGCCACCCACTGGAATTGCTTCCAAATTGATAGCACTCAGTGCTTGCTGGTAGCGCGGCAACGTGCATTTTTGTGGATTAATCCGCAGCGTCATGGGCGCATGGGCGTTGTTGGCCCGCAGGATCTGCTCCCAGTGCTGGGGGTGGTCCTTGCGCAGCCGCTGGATCCACCAAGCCGGGTGGTTAAAGCGGGCCACCGGATCGGTGTCGGTGGCGGCCACCAAGGCGTCGCGCTCCCGCAGAAAGCGGCGCAGGCAGCCGTTGATGAACGACGCCTGGGCGCGTGTGGCGGGGTGGTGCTTGGCAGCTTCCACGGCCTGGTTGACCAGGGTGAAGGCTTCGTAGGGCGCCTCCTGCGGGTTCCAGCCCAGCGCCAGTGCCGTGCACAGCAGGGCATCGGCGGCGGGGGGCGGTGTGCGGGCGGCCAGCTGGCGGCGCAGCGCATCGGCGCGGCCCAGTTGCCGCAGTACCTGGAACAGCAGGGCCTGGACCCCGGGGCGCAGGCCCGCATCGACCGCCGCGAGGGCCGCCGTGCCCGACTGGCCGCTGCGAATGGCCTGCAAGGCCCCCGCAACGGCAGTCAACTGCTGCCACAGCGCCACCGCACCGGGCGGTGTGGCGCCCGGGGGTGTACCCGGCGAGGCGCCCTGCGCCCCTGCAGGGCCCCCACTGGCGCGGGGGCGTGGAGGGCGGGCGGGGTTGCGGCTGCCAGGGCGGCCCGGGCGGTGGGAGGGAGGAGGATTCATCGTGGTCCTGAAAACCGGCTGCGGCGGCCGCGCTACAGCGCGCGCGCCGCCTTGAAGCCAAAGACCCAGGCCAGCAGGCCGGCCGGGAACTGTGCAATGGCCGCGTTGTAGTGCTGCACCGCATCGTTGAACACCTGGATGGCCTGGGTGTTTTGCTGCTGGTGCTCGTCCCAGCGGATCTGCCAGATCGACAGGGCCGTGACGGCGGGCTCCGGCGCGTGGGCTGCGTCGGGCGCCCCCGAGGAGGATTGCACCACGCCCACGGCACCCAGCCAAGTGGCCAGCAACACATCGCGCGCAGCGGCAAGGGCTGCCACGGCATCTGGCTGCAGCGGGCGGGCGCGCGCCACGGCCAGCGAGGCACTCAGCTGGGTGGTAGCGCCTTGCAAGGCCGCCACTTCCTGCTCGCCCGCACCAGGCAGCAGGCGTCCCTGCTGCACGGCGACAGCGGCCTCAAACTCGCCCAGCAACGCCACCAGGCGCACCATGTGGGCGTCGAAGCTGCCAAACGACTGCACCACCGCCGAGCGCAGCCGCATCAGGCGGTTGTAGGCCCCGAGGGCCCAGAACAGGAGGACAGCAAAAGCGATCCAGAAAAGGGGCGATGACCACAACATGCACAGTTGCTGGTGGCGCGTATAGCACGCGCTCCAGCCCGGGAAAAGGGTAAAACAAAGAAATTGCCAGGGCGTTCCAGCGTTCCATGAAAAACGCCCCCGGCCTGCCAGGGGACAGGGCGGGAGCGTTTCCGTGACAGCCGGAAGGCTTAGTCGGCGGCTGCGTCGGTCGCGGTCACGCTGCTGCCGTCGGCCTCGGAGGCGTCAGACTGGGCGGCCATTTCGGCGGCTTCCGCTTCGGCAATGGCGCGGCGCTCGGCGTCGTCCATGGCATCCTTGGCCTTGCGTGCCTGGTGGTAAGCCAGGCCCGTGCCGGCGGGGATCAGACGACCCACGATGACGT
>CAYXSL010000236.1:0-6314 GCA_964466605.1 uncultured Verminephrobacter sp. | reverse complement strand
GTATTCGTGGTCGTTGATGAGATGCATGGCTTCCTGAAGCGTCTTCACGCGCACCACGCCGAGCACGGGGCCGAAGATTTCTTCCTGGTAGATCTTCATGCCGGGCTTGACGTTGTCGAACAGGCAGGCGCCCAGGAAGTAGCCTTCCTCATGGCCCGCCACCTTCACGCTGCGGCCATCCACCACCAGCGTGGCACCCTCCTGCACACCGCTGTCCACATAGGCCTTCACCTTCTCGAAGTGCGGCTTGGTCACCAGCGGGCCCATGTCGTTGCTGTTGTCGGTGCCGGGGCCGACCTTCATCTTGGCGATCTCGGTCTTCAGGCCCGCAATCACGGCGTCACCCACTGCGTCGCCCACGGCCACCAGCAGCGGGATGGCCATGCAGCGCTCGCCGCAGGAGCCGTAGGCCGCGCCCATCAGGGCGCTCACGGCGTTGTCCACGTCGGCGTCGGGCATCAGCACCGCGTGGTTCTTGGCGCCGCCCAGGGCCTGCACGCGCTTGCCGTATTTGCAACCTTCGCTGTAGATGTACTCGGCGATGGGGGTGGAGCCCACAAAGCTCACGGCCTTCACGCGCGGGTCACGCAGCAGCGTGTCCACGGCCGTCTTGTCACCGTTGACCACGTTCAGCACGCCGGGCGGCAGGCCCGCTTCCAGTGCCAGTTGGGCGATGAACAGCGTGCTGCTGGGGTCGCGCTCGGAAGGCTTGAGCACGAAGGTGTTGCCGCAGGCCACGGCCATGGGCCACATCCACAGCGGCACCATGGCCGGGAAGTTGAACGGCGTGATGCCTGCTGTGACGCCCAGCGCCTGGAACTCGGACCACGAGTCGATGCTGGGGCCCACGTTGCGGCTGTGTTCGCCCTTGAGCAGCTCGGGCGCGTAGCTCGCGTATTCCACGTTCTCGATGCCGCGCTGCAGCTCGCCGTGTGCGTCGGCCAGCACCTTGCCGTGTTCGGCGGTGATCAGCGCGGCGATCTTGTCGGCGTTTTCTTCGAGCAGCACCTTGAGCTTGCTCATCACGCGCGCGCGCTTGAGCGGCGGCGTGTTGCGCCAGGCGGGGAACGCGGCCTCGGCAGAGGCGATGGCGGCCTCCACCGTGGCCTGGCTGGCCAAGGCCACGCTGGTGGTCGATTGGCCGGTGGCGGGGTTGAACACGGGCTGGGTCCGCTCGGTGTCGGCAACGATCTGGCCGTCGATGAGGTGGCCGACGGTGGTGGTGACGTTCTTGTCGTGGTTCATGGTGATTTCAGATAAAAAATTGCCGTTTGCGCGCGTCCAGTATGTGCAAGCAGCTATAAAAAAATGAGCAACTATGCGGCCTGTGCCGCCGCCTGGGGTTCCAGCGTGGGCACCACATGGCCCAGCGCCCGGTCGATGAAGGCCTGTTTCTCGCCCACCGGGGCAAAGTAGTGCAGCACCTCGCGCGCTGCGTCCAGCCCCTTGAGGCGGGCGATCAGCCAGGCCACCAGGTACTGCGAGGCCAGGCACCCGCCCGCTGTGGCCACGTTGCCCTGGGCGGCAAAGGCGCGCGGCACCACGTCCACACCCGATTCCACCACCCAGGGCTTGCTGGTCAGGTCGGTGCAGGCGGGCGCGCGGCCCAGCAGGCCCAGGCGGCTCAGCAGGAAGGTGCCAGAGCACTGGGCGGCCAGCAGCTGGCGCGCGGGGTCCAGCACGCGCAGCTGCTCCATCAGGGCCGGGGTGTTGGCCACCTCGCGGGTTTTCATGCCGCTGCCCATCAGCACTGCGTCGGCCTCGGCCAGCTGGCCCAGGTCTTCATGGGCGTCGATGGTCAGTCCGTTCATGGAGGTGACGCGCGGCGTGGGGCTGGCAATGCGCACCTGCCAGTCCGTGTCGCCCAGCAGCGCGATGCGGTTGAGCATGCCAAAGGCCACGAGCGAGTCGAGGTCGTTGAAGGCGTCGAAGGTGAGGATGGAAATGCGCATGGACAGGCGGGTGGCCGGCTCAAGCCGTTTCGTGCAGGGCATCGCCCAGGGCGCTCACCATGCGGTCGATCTCGGCGGAGGTGGAGATGAACGGAGGCGCGAGCTGGATCGTGTCGCCGCCGTAGCGCACGTAAAAGCCTTTTTCCCAGCACTTCATCGCGATTTCGTAGGGGCGGCGAGCCGGCTCGCCCGGCAGGGCGCTGATGGTGATGCCGGCGGCCAGGCCGTAGTTGCGGATGTCCGCCACATGCTTGGCGCCCTTGAGGCCATGCACCGCGTTCTCGAAATACGGGGCCAGCGCCTTCACGCGGCCGGGCATGTCTTCCTTTTGCAGAATGTCGAGCACTGCATTGCCCGCCGCGCAGGCCACGGGGTGGGCCGAATAGGTGTAGCCATGCGGGAACTCCAGCATGTACTCGGGTCCGCCCTGGCTGATGAAGGTGTCGTAGATCTCCTTGGTGGCGATCACGCCGCCCAGCGGCTGCGCGCCGTTGGTCACCTGCTTGGCGAAGTTCAGGATGTCGGGCGTCACGCCGAAGGCCTCGGCCCCCGTCCAGGCGCCGCAGCGGCCAAAGCCGGTGATCACTTCATCAAAGATCAGCAGGATGTTGTTCTGCGTGCAGATCTCGCGGATGCGCTCCAGGTAGCCCTTGGGCGGGATCACCACGCCGGCCGAGCCCGAGAAGGGCTCCACGATCACGGCGGCGATGTTCGATGCGTCGTGCAGCGCGATCACGTCCAGCAGCTTGTCGGCCAGCGCACGGCCGCCGTCCTCGGCCATACCCTTCTGGAAGGTGCCGACCGGTGGCTGGGTGTGGGGCAGGTGGTCGGCCTCGATCCCTTGGCCGAAGGTCTTGCGGTTGCCCACGATGCCGCCCACCGAGATGCCACCGTAGTTCACGCCGTGGTAGCCCTTTTCGCGACCGATCAGGCGCGTCTTGCTCGCCTGGCCCTTGGCGCGCCAGTAGGCACGGGCCATCTTGAGCGAGGTGTCGGCCGACTCGGAGCCCGAGCCGGTGAAGAACACGTAGTCCAGGCCCGCGGGCGTCAGCTCCTTGAGCTTGTTGGCCAGTGCGAACGACGCCGGGTGGCCGAATTGGAACGCGGGCGAGTAATCCAGTGTGGCTGCGGCCTTGCCGATGGCTTCCGCCACATCCTTGCGCCCATGGCCCAGGCCCGAGCACCACAGGCCCGAGAGGCCGTCAAAAATCTTGCGGCCGTCGGCGTCGGTGTAGTAGGCGCCCTGGCCGCTCACGATCATGCGTGGCTTGGCCTTGAAGTTGCGGTTGCCGGTGAAGGGCATCCAGTGCGCATCCAGCCATTCGGCGTCCATGCGGGGGCTGTCGGGGCCAGCGGCGGGTTTTTCAATGTGGACAAAGCTCATGGCGGGTCTCCGGGGCGGGCGTTGATGACAGGCGGGGTGACGGCAGTGCAGGGGCTGCATGGCAAAGCCCTGCAAGGCGCCCATTGTTGTGCCGCCTGTTAATCTCTCAAATAATCCAATATCAATGTTTACTTGACGTTTTATGCAAGTAAAAACACCTGCATCCACCCCTGCAACGGCCCCCAACCCCAAACACCGCGCCGTGCTGGGGCAGCTCAGCGACATGGACCTGCGCCTCTTGCAGGTGTTCAAGGCGGTGGTGGAATGCGGCGGCATGTCGGCGGCCGAGCTGGAGCTGAACATCGGCACCAGCACCGTGAGCCGCCACATGAAGGACCTGGAGACCCGCCTGGGCCTCACGCTGTGCCGCCGGGGCCGCGCGGGGTTTGCGCTCACGGCCGAGGGCCAGCGCGTGTACGACGAAACCCTGCGCCTGCTGTCTGCGGTGGACAGTTTCCGCAGCAGCATCGACGACATCCACCGCCGCATGGGCGGGCGGCTGGAGGTGGCGGTGTTCGACAAGACGGCCAGCAACCCGGCGGCGCACATCGGCGATGCGATTGCGCTGTTTGCCAGCCAGGCGCCCGAGGTGAGCCTGCAGATGCATGTGGCGTCGATCCCGGCCATCGAGCGCGGGCTCATTGATGGCAGCTTCCATGTGGGCATCATCCCCGCGCACCGCACCTCGCAAAGCCTGGTCTACGCCGACCTGTTTGCCGAAACCATGCTGCTGTACTGTGGCGCGCGCCACCCGCTGTTTGGCGGCGACCACGCCGCTCTCACCTGGGAAGCGTTGCGCGCCTACCAGTTTGCGGGCCTGGGCTACCACTCGCCCAACATGGAGCTGAGCCACAGCACCCGCCTGCCGCGCAAGGCCACGGGGTTTGACCAGGAGTCGATCGCCACGCTGATCCTGTCGGGCCGCTACCTGGGCTTTTTGCCCGACCACTATGCCGAAGGCTTCGAGCGCCAGGGGCTGATGCAGGCGGTGTCGCCCGCGCGGTTCCACTACCGCTGCCAGTTTGTGAGCGTGCTGCGCAAGTCGCCGCAGCCGCCGCGTGCGGCGCAGGCGTTTGCGCAATGCCTGCTGCAGGCCCATGGTTGATGGCCCCCGCTTGCCTGCGCGGCGGTGCGGGCGGACAATTCGGGCTTTGCTGCTCTAGCTGGCGTTTGGCGCTTTTACGAGGCTCACCATGGCAACCATTTCTTCGATTGGCAGTTCCGGCCTGCAGGCCGCGCAGTTGCGGCTGGACGCATCGGCCAACAACGTGGCCAACATGAACACGCCCAACTACCGCCGCCAGGTGGTGGCGCAGGAAGAAGCCGCCGACAGCGCCGGTGTGCGCGCCACGGTGCAGCGCCAGCAGGAGGCGGAAGGCGTAGCGCTGGAGAAAGAGGCGGTGGAGCAGATGTCGGCCACCTACGCCTTCAAGGCCAACCTGCAGACCATCAAGACGCAGGACGAGATGATGGGTTCGCTGCTGGATGTGAAGGCCTGATTCGCTGCAAGCCTGCGTCCACGTCCCCCATGCAATGCCCCGCTGGCCGGGGCATTGTTGTTTCTGGCCTCAGCGGGCGGGCAGTCAACCCGTCGATGCCAAACCAGCCAGCCGGTGGACCAGCCAGCGCTGGAAGGCCAGCCCCGTGCGGGTGCGGCTGCGCAAAGGGATGCTGTACATGGTGGGCTCCTTCGGGTGCGGGTATGCAATCAAGCGGCCTGCACGGCGGCTGGGCTGGGGGCTGTTGAGATGTCACCCCTGCGGGCATCGCGCCGCGCGGCCCGGTCCCATGCCTTTTCGTGGAAGAAGAAGGCCACGGCCTGCACCGTAGGCTCCAGCAGGCTCAGCGTGAGCGAGGCCCACAGATTGCCCGTGACGGCATAGGCCACCATCGCCGCCACGCAGATATGGATCAGGTAGTAGCTGCCCGTTTTCATCAGCATGGTCTTGTTGTGGCGTGCGGCGCGGCGGATATGGGACATGGCGGACTCCTTGTTCTGCAGGCTGCGGGGAGAAGTGCAGCGATGGAGAAATGGTAGTGATTCGCAATAGCAAAGGCCAATTGATCCTGGCTAAGGCAGAGATAGCCGCTATCCGACTGCAGTGGCCGAAGGCCTTGCAGCACCTATCGCAAACACAGCGCTGGTGCGTGTGAACTGGTTCACACAGGAGGGCAAAAATAGTGCGATCAGGCCCGGGCCCCCGTTGCTATGATGGCCGCTCTTTTCAACCCCTCTTTTGCTTTGGGAGCAGCTATGGCCCTCATGGACTTCATCAAGAAACAGTTCATTGACATCCTTCAATGGACCGAAGAGGGGGATGGCACGCTGGCCTGGCGCTACCCCATGGCGGGCATGGAAATCCAGAACGGCGGCACATTGGTGGTGCGCGAATCGCAGATGGCGATCTTCGTGAACGAAGGCCAGGTGGCTGACGTGTTTGGCCCCGGCACCTACAAGCTGACCACGCAGACGCTGCCGGTGCTCACGTACCTGAAGAACTGGGACAAGCTTTTTGAGTCCCCGTTCAAAAGCGATGTGTACTTCTTCAGCACGCGCCAGCAGATCGACCAGAAGTGGGGCACGCCCCAGCCCATCACGATCCGCGACAAGGACTTCGGCGCCGTGCGCCTGCGCGCGTTCGGCAACTACGCGTTCCGCATCGCCGACCCCAAGCTGTTCCACACCGAAATCTCCGGCACGCGCGAGTCCTATCCCGTGGCCGACCTCGAAGGCCAGCTGCGTGGCCTGGTGCTGCAGAACATCAGCAACGCCATCGCGGGCAGCGGCCTGCCGTTCCTCGACCTGGCGGCCAACCAGGTCATGTTTGCCGATGCGCTGACCAAGGAACTCGCGCCCATCTTCGCCAAGCTGGGCATCCTGATCGAGTCCCTCACGGTGCAGAACGTTTCGCTGCCCGAAGAGCTGCAGAAGATCCTCGACCAGAAGATCGGCATGGGCATGGTCGGCAACGACATGG
>CAYXSL010000235.1:0-6337 GCA_964466605.1 uncultured Verminephrobacter sp. | reverse complement strand
AGCAGCACGTCCACATCGCCCGCAGCCTCCACCGCGCGGCCCGAGGTGGCGATCACATTGGCCTGCATCATGCGGCTCATGCCCGCCACGCCAATGGCGCTGAGCAGGCCTGCAATCGTGGTGGGGATCAGGCACACCAGCAGGGCCACCAGCGCGGTCAGCGAGACCACGGTGCCCGCACCCGACGCCTGCACGCTGAAGATCGAAAACGGCAGCAGGGTCACGGTGACGACCAGGAACACGATGGTCAGCGCCACCAGCAAAATGGTCAGCGCAATCTCATTGGGCGTTTTCTGGCGCTTGGCGGCTTCCACCATGCCAATCATCCGGTCAAGGAAGGACTCGCCCGGGTTCACCGCCACGCGCACCACCAGCCAGTCAGACAGTACGCGGGTGCCGCCTGTGACGGCAGAAAAATCACCGCCGGATTCACGCACCACAGGGGCCGATTCGCCGGTGATGGCGCTCTCGTCCACCGAGGCCACACCTTCGATCACCTCGCCGTCCAGCGGGATCACATCGCCCGCCTCCACCAGCACCACATCGCCCCGGCGCAGGTTGGTCGCCAGTTCGGGCAAGAAAGCAGCGCCGTGCACAGGCTCCTTGAGCTTCTTGGCCCAAGTCTCCTTGCGCAGGCCGCGCAGCGATGCGGCCTGCGCCTTGCTGCGTCCTTCTGCCAGCGCTTCTGCAAAGTTGGCAAACAGCACGGTGAACCACAGCCAGACCGTGATGGCCAGCACGAACGCGGGGCGCATGCTGGCATCCTCGGGTGCATTGAGCGCATGCAGCCACAGCAGCGTCGTGAAGATGCTGCCGATGTACACGATGAACATCACCGGGTTGCGCCACTGCACAAACGGACTGAGCTTGGCCAGCGCTCCCCACAGCGCGGTCTTGATCAGCGCTGCATCCAGCAGCGAAACGGAAGAAGATTTTTTCTTGGTCATTGCCACACCTCACTGAACCCGGAGCATCAGGTGCTCCACCACCGGACCCAGGGCCAGGGACGGCACGTAGTTGAGAAGACCCACCAGGAGCACGGTGCCGATCAGCAGCGTGACAAACAACGGCCCGTGTGTGGGCATGGTGCCCGCCGTGACGGGCAAGCGCTTCTTGGCTGCCAGCGACCCTGCAATGGCCAGCACCGGCACGATCACACCAAAACGGCCCAGCCACATCGCCAGCCCCAGCAACACGTTGTAGAACGGCGTGTTGGCCGACAGGCCCGCAAAGGCGCTGCCGTTGTTGTTGGCGGCCGAGGTCAGCGCATACAGAATTTCAGAGAACCCGTGTGCGCCCGGGTTGGCGATGCCCGCCCTGCCCGCCTCCGTGGCCACGGCAATCGCCGTGCCCACCAGCACCAGGATGGGCGTGACCAGGATAGCCGCCGAGGTGAGCTTCATCTCGCGCACCTCGATCTTCTTGCCCAGGTACTCCGGCGTGCGGCCAATCATGAGGCCTGCCATGAACACTGCCAGGATGGCAAACACCAGCATGCCGTACAGGCCCGTGCCCACGCCACCAAACACCACCTCACCCAGCTGCATCAGCACCAGCGGCACCATGCCGCCCAGGGGCGTGAAGGAGTCGTGCATGGCATTCACCGCGCCGCACGAGGCGGCAGTGGTCACGGCGGCAAACAGGGCCGACGCGTTGATGCCGAACCGCACCTCCTTGCCCTCCATGTTGCCGCCCGCCTGCAAGGCGCTGGCGGTTTGCTCCACGCCCAGCCCTGCCCATTGCGGATTGCCGGCTTTCTCGGCCGAGACCACTGCAATCACGGCCACCACAAACATCACGGTCATGGCCGCCAGGATCGCAAAGCCCTGGCGCTGGTCACCGACGACGCGGCCAAACGCAAAACACAGCGCGGCAGGAATCAGAAAAATCGCCAGCATCTGAACAAAGTTTGTCAGGGCCGTCGGGTTCTCATACGGGTGGGCGGAGTTGGCGTTGAAAAAGCCACCGCCGTTGGTGCCCAGCATCTTGATGGCTTCCTGCGATGCCACCGGGCCCATGGCCAGGGTCTGGGTGGTGCTTGTCTTGGCTTCCATCACCGGCGCGCCATCGCTGCTCACCACTGGCTGGCCCGATGTGTCGAGCTTCGGCACTTCATAGGCCGTTGGCTCCAGCGTGGCCACATCCTTGTAAGCATCAAAGTTCTGGATCACGCCCTGCCCGACCAGCACCATGGAAATCACCAACGCGATGGGCACCAGCACCCATGCGGTGATGCGCGTGACATCGGCCCAGAAGTTGCCCACAAAGCCCTGACCATCGGTGCTGCGCGCAGCAAAGCCGCGCGCCAGCGCAAACGCCACGGCAATGCCAGTAGCCGCCGAGAAGAAGTTCTGCACCGACAGGCCCAGCATCTGCGTGAGGTAGCTCATCGTGGACTCGCCCCCGTAGCCCTGCCAGTTGGTGTTGGAGACAAAACTGATGGCGGTGTTGAACGAAGAATCGCCCGACACTGCGGCCATGCCCTGCGGATTGAGCGGCAGCAGGTGCTGCAGACGCTGCAGGCCATACACCGCAAAAGCGCCAATGGCATTGAACGCCAGCAGCGCCAGCGCATAGCTGCGCCAATGCATCATCTGATCCGGTGCAACCCCGGCCAGCTTGTACAAAGGTTTTTCGGCGGCATGCATCCACCGTGGCAAGCGGCCTTCACACACTGCGGCCAGCCATTTGCCCAGCGGCCACGCGAGCAGGCCCAGCAGGATCAAAAAGAGCCCCAGCAGGCTCCAGGCAGAGGTATCCATGTCAGAACTCCTCCGCGCAGATCAGCGCAAACACCAGGTAGGCCAGCAAGACCAGGGCCACGATGGCGCCAAAGCCGTAAAGCATTTCCATGCCGATCATGAACGCGCCCCCTTGGCCGGGCCATATTTGCCTAGCAAAACCACGGCCTCGGCCATGACCACCCACAACGCCGCCAGTGCGGCCATCCACATCACGTCCATCGACAACTCCTGCATCAGAACAGGTGTTTGATTCTGAGAAGGTGGCCGTAAAAAGTGTGCACAGACTGTGGGGGGCAGCGTAAAAACGGCGTAAAAACGCGGGCCCGGCCGGGGCGGCGTCGGGGGGTGCGCTGCGCAAGCCACCATGCCTGGCTGCTGCAGCCTTGCGCAAACTTGACGCAAAGGGGCGCAATTTTTGCGGACTTTATACGCGGGCTTTTTTACGCTTGCGCTCTTGTTCTTTTTCAAACCTTGCTGCCATGAACGGTTCTTCTTTCAAAGTACTCGCCACCGCCCTGCTCGCCACACTGCCCCTGCTGGCCAATGCCCAGCTCACCGGCAACCTCAGCCTGACGACCAACTACAAGTTCCGTGGCCAGGACCAGGACGCCACCAAGGCCAAGGCCGTCAAGCCTGCGCTGCAAGGCGGCTTTGACTACGCCTTCGGTGAGTCCGGCTGGTACGTGGGCAACTGGAACTCCAGCGTGGACTGGCTGAGCAACAACTCGCTCGAATCCGACCTGTACGGCGGCTACAAGTTCAAGGCCGCTGGCGCTGACTTCGATGTGGGCGCGCTGACCTACATCTACCCCGGCAATAGCAATGGCAACACCACCGAGCTGTATGGCGCGGCCACCCTGGGCTCCTTGACCGCGAAGTACTCGCACACCCTCTCCAAGGACTACTTCGGCTTTGCCGGGTCCAAGTCCGGCTCGGGCCTGAAGGGCCGCAACACGGGCTACCTGAACTTCGCGTTTACCCAGGAGGTGGCGCCCAGCGTCACGGTGAAGGCATCGGTGGGCTTCACGCGTTTTGCCAGCGACATCAAGGGCACGGGTGTGCCCAACTACATGGATTACAGCCTGGGTGGCGCGTATGACTTCGGCAGTGGCCTGTCGCTGGGTGCGGCCGTGGCCGGCGCCAACAAGAAGGCTTTCTTCGGCCACGTGAACAAGTCGCGCGTGATCGTCACGCTGACCAAAACCCTGTAGTCCCCTTCGCCGCGGGCCAGCGGCAGGCCTTCACTGAGCGCACCGCAGCGCCCGCTCGCCCGCCGCGCGCAGCCGCTCTTTCAGTGCGACGGGTGCCAACACCTCGAATTCCACATCCAGGGCCATCAGCCAGTACACCAGCGAATCGTTGGCTGCGCATTCCAGCTGGCAGCGCTGGCCCTGGTCCAGGCTGGTGACCACCCCGGCAGACGGGGGGATGCGGCGCGACATGGCGGCGTAGGGTGCGTGCAGCACCACCCGGGCCTGTTCGGCATGGTGCGGCGCAGAGATGGAGCGCGACACGTAGCCTTTCAGGTCACCCCCATCTGGCGAGGCCCGGGGCGCGAAATGTGCGCCCACCTGCGGGTCGCCCACGATGCGGTCGATACGGAAGGTGCGCCAGTCGTTGCGCACCCTGTCCCAGGCCACCAGGTACCAGCGCTGGCCGGTGTGCACCACGCCCTGCGGCTCGACCGATCGCTGTGCGCTGCGGCCCTGGCTGTCCTCGTAAGAGAACTCCATGCGCAACTGGTCGCGGCAAGCCAATGCGAGTGTGGCCAGCACCGAGGCCTCTACCACCGGCCCTGTGTGCGTGAGCGGCAGGATGGCGGCGCGCAGCGCATCCACACGTTTGCGCAGGCGCGCAGGCATGGCCTGCTCCAGCTTGACCAGCGCGCGCAATGCGGGCTCTTGGATGCCCCCCACGGCACCCGCCGTGGCTGTGCGCAGGGCAATGGACACGGCCAAGGCCTCTTCATCGTCCAGCAGCAGCGGCGGCAGCGCCTGCCCTGCGCGAAACGCATAGCCCCCCGCCACTCCACTGCTGGCCTGCACCGGGTAGCCCAGCTGGCGCAGCCGGTCGATGTCGCGCCGCAGCGTGCGGGGGTGCACTTCCAGGCGCTCGGCCAGGTCCGGACCCATCCAGTGGGCACGCGTTTGCAGCAGCGAAAGCAGGCGCAGCAGGCGGGTCGATGAACTGAGCATATGGGCACTGTACTTTTTATTGAGGACAGAAGTTGTCCGCAATGGTTTTTACAGTGGCCACACCTTTTCTTTCTTCCACCACGACCAAGGAGTTCTCCATGTCCATCGCTCTCTACTGGCACCCCATGTCCAGCGCCACCCCCATCGCCTGCGCCCTCGCAGAACTGGGGGTGCCGCATGAGCGCGTGAAGATCGACATCCGCACCGGCGAACAGCGCCGCTCCGAGTACCTGGCCCTGAACCCCAATGGCAAAGTGCCCACGATGACCGTGGACGGCGCTCCCATGTTCGAGGCCCTGGCCATCCACCTGTGGCTGGGCCACCGCTTTGGCGTGGAGCGTGGCCTGTGGCCCGCAGGCGGCACGCCCGAGGCGCTGCAAGCGCTGTCGTGGTGCGCCTGGGCCTATGTGACCTATGGCGCGGTGCTGGTGCGCCTGCAAGTGGCCACCCAGGGGGACGAAACCCTGCGCAGCCCGGTGCACGCAGACGCCGCGACACGCGGGTTGAATGAGCTGCTGGCAGTGCTAGATGCCAGGCTGGCGCACCAGCCCTGGATGCTGGGCGCCCACTATTCGCTGGTGGACCTGGTGGTGGGCTCGGTGCTGGGCTACAGCGTCTACCTGGGCGCACCGGTGAATGCGCACCGCCATGTCCAGGCCTGGCTGGAACGCGTGCAGGCTCGCCCGGCGATGCAGATCGAGGCCTGATTGCGGATAGCAGGCTGACGCTGGCGGCGGCCGCCAGGCCCGCCGCTGGAACTACAGCAGCACGATGTCGTACTGCTCCTGCCCCATAGCGCTTTCGGCCTGCAGTGAGATGGGCTTCTTGATGAAGTCAGAGAGCCCGGCCAGGTGCTGGCTTTCCTCGTCCAGGAACAGCTCTACCACCCGCGCCGAGGCCACCACGCGGAACTCGCGCGGGTTGAACTGGCGCGCTTCGCGCAGGATCTCGCGCAGGATGTCGTAGCACACGCTGCGCGCGGTTTTCACGCTGCCCTTGCCCTGGCACACCTCGCAGGGCTCGCACAGCATGTGGGCCAGGGATTCTCGGGTGCGCTTGCGTGTCATCTCCACCAGGCCCAGTTGCGAGAAGGTGCCGGACGACATCGTCTTGACCCGATCGCGCGCAAGCTGCTTCTTGAACTCCGACAGCACGGCCTGCTGGTGGTCATCACGCACCATGTCGATGAAGTCCACGATGATGATGCCGCCCAGGTTGCGCAAGCGCAGCTGGCGCGCGATGGCCTGCGCGGCCTCCAGATTGGTCTTGAAGATGGTGTCGTCGAAGTTGCGCGCCCCCACGTAGCCGCCCGTGTTCACGTCGATGGTGGTGAGCGCCTCGGTCTGGTCCACGATGAGGTAGCCGCCCGACTTGAGATCGACGCGGCGACCCAGCGCT
>CAYXSL010000234.1:0-6345 GCA_964466605.1 uncultured Verminephrobacter sp. | reverse complement strand
ACGTGCTGCCCAAGCACCTGGACGAGAAGGTGGCGCGCCTGCACCTGAAGAAGGTGGGCGCCATGCTGACCGAGCTGAGCGACGACCAGGCCGCCTACATCGGCGTGCCCAAGCAAGGCCCTTACAAGCCCGATACGTACCGCTATTGATGGATGTGCGAAGGGGGCTGCGCCCCCTTTCCCTGTGGCACGGAGCTGCGCAGGGGCTGGGCAGCGGCGCTGGCACGCCGTGTGCTGACCGCCTGATTGCTATATTAATGATAGCTATCAAGGCATGGTGGTCGCGCGGTAGCGGCTATTTTTAATCATAAAAGGATGGGCGCCATGCGCGCAGATGTGTTTTTGGTGGAGCGGGGGCATGCCGCCACCCGCTCGCAGGCCCAGCGCCTGATTGCGTCGGGTGTCGAATGGCGCCTGTCGCCGCTCGCCCCCTGGCAGAAGGTGGCCAAGAATGGCGATGACATCCCGGCCATTGCCGAGGTGCAGTTGCTCGACGGCGCCGAGGCCAAGTACATCTCGCGCGGCGGGCTCAAGCTCGAAGGCGCGCTCGACGCCCTGGGCCTGAAGGTGCAGGGGCTGCGTTGCCTGGACGTGGGGCAGAGCACCGGCGGCTTCACCGACTGCCTGCTGCAGCGCGGCGCCGCGCAGGTGATTGGCGTGGACGTGGGCCACGGCCAGTTGCAGGAGCGGCTGCGTAGCGACCTGCGGGTGGTGTGTGTTGAGGGCGTGAACGCCCGCTCGCTGACGGCCGAGGCGCTGCAGCAGGCCTGCGAACTGGCGCTCTCGGAAGTCATTGAGCTGGAAGAAGACAACGAGACCCAGCCCGAGGCCCCCTACAGCTGGATGCGCAACGGCGGCCAGGTGGATGAGGACTACGACGACAGCGACGATGCCAAGGAAAAGGACATCGAAGCCTTCAAGGCCGAACGCGCCGAATTGGCCAAGGCGCGCGCGCAGGGCACGCTGCCGGTGGAGCGCCGCCGCCGCGCCGATCGGGAAGATGTCGATATCACGCCCGAATTCGGCCTGGTGACGGGCGACCTGTCATTCATCTCGCTCACACTGGTGCTGCCCGCGCTGGTGCCGCTGCTGGCGCCGCAGGGCGAGCTGGTGATGCTGGTCAAGCCGCAGTTCGAGCTGCAGCCCGGCCAGGTGGGCAAGGGCGGTATCGTGCGCGACGAGGCTCTGTACGCCGTGGTCGAGCAGCGCATCCGCGACTGCTGCGCCTCCGTCGGCCTGGCCGTGCTGGCGTGGCTGGACAGCCCCATCCAGGGCGGCGACGGCAACCGAGAATTTTTTATCCATGCTAGGAGGGCTGCATGAATGCTGCCAATGCACAGGGCACCGGTTTCCCTGTGAGTTTTGAGTTCTTCCCGCCCAAGACGCCCGAAGGCGCCGACAAGCTGCGCGTGGCCCGCCAGCAGCTGTATGCGCTGCACCCCGACTTTTGCTCGGTGACCTATGGAGCCGGGGGCTCCACGCAAGAAGGCACCTTTGGCACCGTGCGCGAGATCCTGGCCGAAGGCGTGGGCGCGGCGTCGCACTTCTCCTGCATCGGCGCCACGCGCCAGTCGGTGCGCGAGCAGCTCGCCACACTCAAGGCCATGGGCGTCAAGCGCCTGGTGGCGCTGCGCGGCGACCTGCCCAGCGGCTATGGCGCGGGCGGCGAGTTCCAGTACGCGAGCGACCTGGTGGCCTTCATCCGCGCCGAGACCGGGCGCGACTTCCACATCGAGGTGGCGGCCTACCCCGAGGTGCACCCCCAGGCCCGCTCGCCCGAGGCCGACCTCAAGGCCTACGTGGCCAAGGTGCAGGCCGGGGCGGATTCGGCCATCACCCAGTACTTCTATAACAGCGACGCGTACTTCCGTTTCATCGAAGACACGCAGCGCCTGGGCGCCCATGTGCCGGTGGTGCCGGGCATCATGCCGATTGGCAGTTCCACGCAGCTCATGCGCTTCTCGGACGCGTGTGGCGCCGAGATCCCGCGCTGGATCCGCCTGCGCCTGCAGGGGTTTGGCGACGACACGGCCAGCATCAAGGCCTTTGGCCTGGATGTGGTGACCGACCTGTGCGACCAGCTGCGCAGCGCGGGCGTGCCCGCCTTGCACTTCTACACCATGAACCAAAGCGCCGCGACGCTGGAGATCTGTCGCCGCCTGGGGATCTGATGGTTTGGGGTGGCCTGCCGCTGCCCGCCTGCCGTCGGGCCCTACCGAGGCTTGTCGGACATGCGGCGTGTGTCGGGTTGCTGTGGGCCTGGGCGCTGGCCCCCGCGCTGGCGCAGGGGTTGTCCGCCGAGGCCGACGCGCTGGCCCCCCACCTCCTGACGGTGCCGGGCGAGGCGATGCTGATCGACCCCCCGCCACCACCGCCGCTCCCGCCCCCGGGGGCCGATGCGTCGTCCCTCGGGCTGGTCACGGCCGACGAGGTGGGTCTGGCCTCGTGGTACGGCGCGCAGTTCCACCGGCGGCGCACGGCCAGCGGGGAGCGTTTTGACATGCGTGCGCTCACGGCCGCGCATCCCACGCTGCCGTTTGGCTCGCGCGTCTGCGTGCGCAGCCAGGCCACGGGGCGCACGGTGGTGGTGCGCATCAACGACCGGGGCCCCCATGTCCGCAACCGGGTGATCGACCTCAGCCGCGGCGCGGCCGAAGCCCTGGGCATGATCGGCCTGGGGCTCAAGCCGGTGGAGCTGTTTGCGCTGGACGAGGATGAAAAGGACTGCCCGGCGGCACCTTGATGAGGGCGTTCGGGCCCGCGTGTTAACGGCCCATGGCCGGAGCCGCGGGCGCGCAGCGCCGCAGGGTAGGGCGCTTCAGCCGCCGGATTCGAGCGTGTGCGTGGCGTGTTTGTCCTGTGCCAGCAGTTCGGCCATCTGCGGCAGTGCGGTCTTCAGGGCCGCCTTGAGGGTGTAGGGCGGGTTGATCAGGAACATGCCGCTGGCGGGCAGGCCGGGGCGCTTGACTTCACCCGCAGCCGTTTCGACGAGCTTGCTGTTTTTCACCGTGAGCGTGGCATGCAGCCAGCTTTTGCCCGCCTTGGTGGCCAGGGTCTTGAGGCGGCGGGGCAGGTCGTGTGCTTCGGGGCGCGGGATGATCGGATACCAGAACGCATAGGTGCCCGTGGCAAAGCGCTTGAGCGAGTCGGCCGCCATGTCCAGCACCTTGGCATAGTCGCTCTTGATTTCATAGCTAGGATCGCACAGCACAAGCGCGCGGCGTGCAGGTGGGGGCAAGAATTTCTTGATGCCTTCAAAACCGTCTTCATGCAGCACGGCCACCTGGCGGCCCGCCTCCAGCTGGGCGACATTGCCCGCCAGGGAGCGCAGGTCGGTCGGGTGCAGCTCGAACAGCTTGAGCTTGTCGTGGCTGCGCAGCAGGCGCTGGGTAATGAAGGGCGAGCCGGGGTAGACCCGCAGGGTGTTGCCCTGGTTGAAGGCCCCGACCATGTCCACATAGGCCTGGAGGGCGGGGGCGAGGGCGGGGGTGGTGTCTGCAAAAAGGCGTGCGATGCCGTCGGCGGCTTCGCCGCTGGTGCTGGCGTAGTCCCCGTCCAGCCGATACAGGCCGGCGCCTGCATGGGTGTCCAGCACGGTCAGTGCCGCGTCTTTTTCGGTGAGGTGTTGCAAGGCGGCAATCAAAACCGTGTGCTTGAGCACATCGGCATGGTTGCCCGCGTGGAAGGCGTGGCGATAACTGAACATGGCCCAATGGTAACGAGTGCGCTTGCCTGCGGGCCTTTTTTGTGGTGCCGCCTGCCAGGGCGGAGACGTGGGGTCTGCCTGGGTGTATCTTTCCGGGCCACGGCACAATCCGAACCGCTGGTTGGCCGCGCGCGTGATGTTTTTGGCAGACAGGTCGGCATTTGTTAGCCATTTGTTTCGAAATCGCCCGCTGCCATGCCGCATGATCGCGCCTGCGGCGGTGCTGGTGCTCCGCTGCGCTCTTGAATCGCCTTCGACACTGCAAGCACGCCCCGTACTTTGACCATGACCGAAAGCCTCCACCCAGCCCCCGCCAATGGAGTCAGCCATGTCGATGCGCTGCCCCCTGGCACCCGGCTGGCCGAATTCGAGATCCTGGCGCTCCTCGGGGTGGGGGGGTTTGGCATGGTCTACAAGGCGTTCGATCACTCCTTGCACCGGGCCGTGGCGATCAAGGAATACATGCCCTCGGCCCTGGCCGGGCGCTCCGAAGGGCAGTCGCTGTGGGTGCGGTCCTCGTCCGACCAGCAGACCTTCCACGCCGGCCTGGCCTCGTTTGTGGGCGAAGCCCGCCTGCTGGCCCAGTTTGACCACCCGTCGCTGGTCAAGGTGTTCCGGTTCTGGGAGGCCAACAACACGGCCTACATGGTGATGCCGCTCTACACGGGCATGACCTTCAAGCAGGCACGCGCGCAGATGCGCACGCCCCCACCCGAAGCCTGGCTGCGCAAGCTGCTGTGGTCGGTGCTGGACGCCCTGCGGGTGCTGCACGACGGGAACACGCTGCATCGCGATATCTCGCCCGACAACATCTTTTTGCAGGACAACGGCCCGCCGGTGCTGCTGGACCTGGGCGCGGCCCGGCACGCGATCAACGACCAGGACCGCAAGCACACGGCCGTGCTCAAGGTGAACTACGCACCGATCGAGCAGTATTCCGACGGCGACGAGGAGCTGCGCCAGGGGCCGTGGAGCGATTTGTACTCTCTGGCGGCCGTGATGCACGGCTGTCTGGCCAACGACACCCCGCTGCCTGCCACGCTGCGCTCCATCCGCGACCGCATGGTGTCGTTCCCCCGCATCGCCAAGACCGTCAAGCGGCAGTTTGGCGTGGAGTATTCGGCGCCTTTTGTGGCCGCGATTGCGCAAGCCCTGGCACTGCGACCCGAAGACCGGCCGCAGAACATTGACGCTTTTCTCCAGGCCATGGAGATGACATCGCCGCCGGACGATGTCCAGCATTTTGATTTCCGTGCCGAGCTGGGCGACATCTGGGTAGAGCCTGCCGACCAGCCCGGCCCCGGCTTGCTCACGCCCACGGTGGACGTGACCTCGGCGCCGCGCATCGTGGCCGAGATGCAGGCCCAGGCGGCGAAACGCGCAGAGACCCCGGAAGCGGCCGCCCCCGTGGTGGTGGACAGCGGCGCGGGCCGGCCCGCGACGGACCCGGGTGCGGACACGGTCGTGCTGGGAGGCCCGGATACCGTGTTTGCCGACCCGCAAGATACGGTGTTCATTGATGCGGGCGACACCGTGGCCGCCGATGATTCGCGGTATGACGGCATGGCCCATCCGCATCGGCATGGTGCCGAGCCGCGTGCGCTGCCGCTGGAGCGGGACACGGTGCGCGCTGCGGGCAAGTCTGCCCGGCCCAGGCGGCGCTCGCCTTTGATTGCGGGGCTGGTGGTGGCTGTGCTGGTGGTGGTTGCCTCTGCGGCAGGCCTGCGGTGGATGCAGGCAAGCAAGGCACCCCACGACGACATCATTACCGAGATGGCCGAGCCGCCCGCACCGCCTGCAATGCCGGCATCGGCAGAGTCGGTTCTGCCTGAAGCCGTCGCCGCTGCAGTGGAGGGGGCCTCCAGCCCGGCAGGCCTGGCGGTGGCGGGCGCGGCGGCGGCGTCTGCTGCATCCCCGGCCTCGGCAGCGGCATCGGCAGCCCGGGTGACGCCCCGCACGGCCAAACGCGCCGCGCCGGAGCCCGTGCCGACGCCCATTGTGGTGCGCGAGGAGCCTGTGCCCCCGCCCCCGCCGGTGGTGGCCGAACCCAAGCCCAAGCCCGCACCGGCACCACGCCCTCCGTCGCCGACGGAGGCCTGTGCCGACGCCAATTTCCTGTCGCGCCCCATGTGTATCCACCAGGAATGCCAGAAGCCGTCGCAGGCAGGGCAGCCCATCTGCGTGGAGAACCGGCGCCGCTACGAGGCCGAGGAGCAGCGCCGCCGCCAGACGCCCAATTGACGCTCAACTGAGGGGCTGTGGCGGTTTTGCGGGTGTCCGGGCCGCCCCGGGCCCTGTCGCTTGCCTCCACTAGGAACAAATTCGTATAATCGAGGGCTTCGCAGCGCTTTTGTGGTCCCGCGGCGAAGATCAAGCGCCACCTAAGAGGCTTCCGAAAGAGGAGCACCGACCGTGGAAAAGGACCCGCCAAACCCTCTTTTGTAGAGAAAACTCATGACTACTACTTTCAGCGCAAAGCCCGCTGAGGTCGTGCACGAGTGGTTTGTGATTGACGCGACCGACAAGGTCCTCGGACGAGTAGCCAGCGAAGTTGCTCTCCGTTTGCGCGGCAAACACAAGGCCATTTACACGCCTCACGTCGATACCGGTGACTTCATCGTCATCATCAACGCAGCCAAG
>CAYXSL010000233.1:0-6378 GCA_964466605.1 uncultured Verminephrobacter sp. | reverse complement strand
CAAGGGCTTTGACGCCAGTGCCCCCATCGGCCCCATCACCCCGGCCGCGCAGGCAGGCGACGTGGCCAATGCCGCAATCTGGCTGCAGGTCAACGGCGCCGACAAACAGCGCAGCACGGTGGCCCAGCTCATCTGGAACATCGCCGAAACCATCGAACACCTCTCGGCCGCCTGGGAGCTGCAGCCCGGCGACCTGATCTACACCGGCACCCCCGAAGGCGTGGGCGCCGTGGTGCGTGGCGATGTGCTGGAAGGCGGCGTGGAAGGCCTGGGCACGCTGCGCCTGAACGTGGTGTGAGCCTGCCCCGCGTCTGTGCACGGTCCCGCCTGGGCGGCGTGCACAGACCCACTTACTACTTTTTTGATAGCTATAACCGCTTACCCAGCGGGCGCAGAGTCCATTTCTAGATCAAAATCCCGCATGACTTTTCGCAGCCCCATCAAACACTGCCGCGCGTGCGGCACCGCCGTGGCCTACCGACTGCCGGACGACGGTGACACCAAACAGCGCGCGGTGTGCCCGGCCTGCAACACGGTGCACTACGAAAATCCGCTCAACGTGGTGGGCACCGTGCCCGCGCTGCCCGACGGGCGCATCCTGCTATGCAAGCGCAACATCGAGCCACGCTGGGGCAAGTGGACACTGCCCGCAGGCTTCATGGAGCTGGACGAAACCACCGCCCAGGGCGCCGCGCGCGAGACGGACGAAGAAGCAGGCGCACAGATCGAGATCGGCCCGCTGTTCAGCCTGCTCAACGTGCGCCGCGTAGGCCAGGTGCATCTGTTCTACCGCGCCACGCTGCTCAGCGACCAGTTCAACCCGGGCTATGAAACCATCGAGGCACGCCTTTTTGCCGAGGATGAAGTGCCATGGGACGAGCTTGCGTTTCGCACCGTGAAGGAGACGCTGGTAGCGTACTTTGCGGACCGCAGGGCGGGCAGCTTTGGGCTGCATTGCATTGATATTGAGTAGCACAACGAAAAGCTAGACCCACGATGAAAAGCCGAAGGCAGGCTCAATAGGCTAGCGACAATGTAATTCAGGCCTGCCTGTACTCCCGACTGACTTCCAATCATTCACAAAGGTAAATGCATGAAATATCCTTTAGTCCTCTCCATGGTGCTTTTTTCACAGGCAGCCTCTGCAACTACCGGTGCTTGTGTCATGCGCCCGTTCCCAGATAGCCAGTTGCTGAATGTTTCCTCGGCGGGCTGGGCCTCGAAAGATGAGCCTCTGGTGGCGTGCACTATCGTGAACCCCGAAATCAGCAATGACTCTGGGATAGCATTTTTTTCTGAAACGTTAACGGGCGATGCCTACTTGGCGTTGCGCTACGTCGATAAACCTTTTCCGATCCGTGTTGCGGACAATTGGACGGCAGAAGTCCCTGAATCACAGCGCGCTAATCTAGCCGGCGCATTGAGAAATCCATTGAAAGAGACCGATGCGGCCATCGTCCTGCATGTGGACAAATCACTTTACCAAGGGCTCCCAGAGGGGGCGAAAAATCTCGCTACTTATAGATACGGTGTTTGTGCCTACGGTTATCCCAAAGAAGGCCGCGCATGGACTACGTTGTCTATCAGCACCTTGACCCAATCCGCTTGCCCGTGGCAAAACGTTCCGCCAGTGACCTACTTTGAGCGATAGCAACGCACTACACCAGAGGTGCGGGCAGGCCGTCTCACTTGCCAACGCAGAAATCCGTGTCGTTTGACTGAGGTGGTCTGCGGCAACGGCCTCTCGGGCTCGTCGGCAATGGCCCGGCCCATGGCTTGAAACTCTGCCTCTGTGTCCGCAGAGGCATCGTCCAGGGTGTCGGAAGTGCCTATCTTGTCCACACCACCAACCGCGCTCTGGATCAGAAAGGGTAGCCAACCCCCGCGTTTTTGTAGATGGCCTTGAACGCATCGGACCTGTGGAAGGTTTCCATTTCCTCGTCCCAGATGCGCAGCAATGCCTCGCCACGCGGGGTGTTGGCAAAGGCCAGGTACAGACCCAGATGCATGACAGAGGCCAGTTCGAAATCGCGCATCTCCACACTGCGGGCCTTGATGTCGTCGGCGATGTCGGACTGTGCCCCGATGAAGTAGTCGATGCGGCCAGCTTCCAGCATCTGCATGGCGCTGTGGATGGTGTCCACCTCGACGATCTTCACTGGCACCTTGAGGTACTTGTCCAGACCAAAATCGCGCAGCCACGCCACGCGTTTGTCGCGCAGGTCGCTGGTCCCGCCGAAGCGATACCCCGGGCGCCTGCGGAACAGCGCCTGCTGCACATTGCGGTCGAAATGCCAGCGCGGGTACAGCGCAAAGTCCTTCTCGTTCAGAAACGAGGCCACCCACGCATCGGCACGTTTGTCCTTGACCGTCTGCACCGTGCGCGCGTAGGGGTAGATGGTGATGCGCAGCGTGATCTTGCGCCGCGCATACACCGCGCGGATGAGGTCGAAATACAGTCCCGTGCCATCCTTGCGCGTAAGGCCATGCCAGGCGTCGGAAACCAGGTGGATGTCGGCCGGGGGCGTATCGGCCGCCAAGGGCCAAGCCAGGGAGGACGCAACACCCGCCATGAGGGTCCGACGGGACCACAGCGCCAGACTGTCGCGCTCAACGCAGGCTTTCACGGCAACTCCCAGAGCGTCAGCAGCACCGCGGGACTGCTGGTTGCGATCAAGATCGTTGAAAAACTATGAAGCAGTTTGTTGCAATTGTAGGAACGCTAGGGCGTCGCGCAAGGGCCAAAACCCTGTGTCGCCCTCCCAGACCCGAGCGGTGCAGCGGATGGCATCTGCATCGCGCCGACAGCCCGCCGAGGCCACTTTCAGGCAACGCCCGGCTCTTGAAAGTCCACGGCGAGGAGACAGCTAGCCGCCCACCCGCTCCTCGGCAGGAGCAGGGACTGGTGCCGATTGCCCGGGTGTACCCGGTCCACCCGGTGGCAGCCCACCGCCAGGCATGGACGGCTGCTGCGGATCGCTGCGGAACAGCCCCCGCAGCCAGTCGCGCATGGTGTCCAGCGAACTGTCGGGCGGCGGCACCGGGCGGGTGTCGAACTCGTCCACAAAGCGTTCACTGCCATCGATCACCTTGCTGCGGATGGCCTGCTGCATGAACTCGCCCACCATGGGCAGTGCGCTGCGGGCGCCCTGCCCCCAGTGGTCGCTGCGCAGGGTGATGCGGCCATCGTTGAAGCCTGCCCAGGCGCCCACCACCACGCGCGGGTTCATCAGGATGAACCAGCCGTCGGTGTTGTCCTGGGTGGTGCCCGTCTTGCCTGCCACGTCGGCCTGGATGCCGTAGCGGCTGCGGATGGCGGTGGCCGTGCCATGGTCAATGGCGCCGCGCATGGTGTTACGCAGGGTTTGCGCGGCGCGGGCGTCGAACACTGCCTCGGGGGCTGACGGGGCAAAGGTTTCCAGCACCTTGCCGTGGCGGTCTTCGATGCGGGTGATGAGCACCGGCTCGATATAGCGCCCCAGATTGGCGATGGAGCTGTAGGCCGACACCATTTCCTTGAGCGTGACCGGGCTGGTGCCCAGCGCAAGCGAAGGCACCTCTTCGAGCTTGGACTGGCGCACGCCCAGGGCGCGCGCCACTTCGGCCACCCGGGCCGGGCCCACCTGGTGCATGACCTGGGCGGTGATGGTGTTCTTGGAGCGGGCCAGGCCATCGGCCAGCGTCATGGGCTCGTCGCTGGGCGGGCCGCCGTCGGTGGGGCGCCATACACGGCCGCCGCCCAGAGGGATCTCCACCGCCGAGTCCATGAGCGTGTCGTCCGGCGACGCGCCCTGCGCAAAGGCTGCGCCATACACAAACGGCTTGAAGGTGGAGCCCGGCTGGCGCCGCGCGGCCTGCACATGGTCGAACGGGTCCAGCGCAAAGTCACGGCTGCCCACCCAGGCCAGCACATGACCGGTGACCGGGTCCTGCGCCAGGAACCCGGCCTGCACGCGCGTCTTCTCGGCACGCAGCTTCTGCAAAAAGGCGGCGTCTTCCAGCAGCGCCTTGAGCGCATCGTCGGGCGCCTCACCCTTGTCCACGGCAGTGCGGTATTCGGCGCTTTCGCGCACCAGCGTCTGCACCAGCTCGTTGTTCGGGCCCCAGCCATTGCGCTGCGACCAGGCCGCGTCAGCCACACCCTGCAGCTGCCGCCCCTGGCGCGCCACGGCCTGGTTGGCGATGGCCTGCAGGCGCGAGTCGATGGTGGTGCGGATCACCAGGCCATCGGCATACAGGTTGTAGCCGTGGCTGTCGGCCCACTCGATGAGCTGCTTGCGCAACTGCATCGCAAAGTGTGGCGCCGGGCCCATCACCTCGGTCTGGCGCTCGAAGTTGACGCGCAGCGGGCGCTTTTGCAGGGCCTCCAGCTGCTTGGCTTCAAGCTTGCCGCGCTTGACCATCTGCGACAGCACGGTGTTGCGGCGGGCCTGCGCGCGCTCGGGGTTGAGCACGGGGTTGTAGTAGGCCGTGCCCTTGAGCATGCCGATCAGCGTGGCGCTTTCCAGCACGTTGAGCTTGTCCGCCGACTTGTCGAAATACGTGCGCGCGGCCATCTCGATGCCGTAGGCGTTGTACAGAAACGGCACGGTGTTGAGGTAGGTCTCCAAGATCTCGTCCTTGGTGTACGAGGCCTCGATCTTGAGGGCCGTGATCGCCTCCTTGAGCTTGCGCGTGAGCGCCTGCGGGAACACGCGCGAGCGGCCGATCTCGTCCGGGAACAGATTGCGCGCCAGCTGCTGTGTGATGGTGGAGCCGCCCTGCGGGTCGCCCCGCAGCGTGTGCACCACAGACGATGCGGTGCGCTTCCAGTCCAGCCCGAAGTGGTCGTAGAAACGGTGGTCTTCCGTGGCGATGAGCGCATTCACCACATTGGGCGAAATCTCGTTCAGCTCCACCCATTCGCGGTTGGCCCAGCGGTATTCGGCCAGCAGCTTGCCATCCACCGACATGAGCTGCGCGGGCAGCTCGCTTTTGGCCTTGCGGATGTCGCTGATGGAGGGCGTGAACGGGATCAGTACCAGCGTGTAGGCCAGCACGGCAGCAGGCACGGCCACGGCGCCCCACAGCAGCGCGCGGCGCAGCGGGCTGGGCATCCAGGCGAACAGGCCGACCAGCCAGCGGAACAGGGCCGCAGAGCGGGCCTTCAGAGAAAGCAGCAAGGTGCGCATCAAAAACCCAGAGAAAAAAGAGCGCAAAAAGAGCGCTTCAGGCGCCCGCACCCGACAGCAGGGCCAGCATGCCCGCTTCGTCCAGCACCGGCACGCCCAGCTCTTCGGCCTTGGCCAGTTTGCTGCCAGCTTCGGCGCCCGCCACTACGTAGCTGGTCTTCTTGCTGACAGAACCGGCCACCTTGGCGCCCGCGGCTTCGAGCATGTCCTTGGCCGCATCACGGCTCAGGGTGGGCAAGGTGCCGGTCAGCACCACGGTCTTGCCCGCCAGGATTTGCGGGGCACGTTCGGCCACCGGGCCTTCGGGCCAGGCCACGCCGCAGGCGCGCAATTGCTCGACCACCTCGCGGTTGTGCGGTTGTTCAAAAAAGGTGCGAATGGCCTTGGCCACGATCGGGCCCACGTCATTGACGGCCAGCAACTGCTCTTCCGTCGCGTCCATGATGGCATCGAGCACCCCGAAATGCCGCGCCAGATCCTTGGCCGTGGCCTCGCCCACGTGGCGAATGCCCAGGGCAAACAGGAAGCGCGGCAACGTGGTCTGCTTGGATTTTTCGAGCGCAGCCAGCACGTTCTGGGCCGATTTCTCGGCCATGCGCTCCAGCGCAATCAGCGAGGTCAGGCCCAGCCGGTACAGGTCGGGCAGTGTGCGGATCACATTCGCATCCACCAGCTGGTCCACCAGCTTGTCGCCCAGGCCCTCGATGTCCATGGCGCGGCGCGCAGCAAAGTGCAGGATGGCTTCCTTGCGCTGCGCGGCGCAGAACAGGCCGCCGATGCAGCGGTGGTTGGCCTCGCCCTTTTCGCGCACCACATCGCTGCCGCAGACCGGGCAGGTACGGGGCATCTTGAAATTGGCCACGTAACCCACTCGGTTGCCCGGCATCACGCCCACGACCTCGGGGATCACATCGCCCGCGCGGCGCACGATGACCGTGTCGCCCACGCGCACGCCCTTCTTGCGGATCTCGAACAGGTTGTGCAACGTGGCGTTGGTGACAGTGACACCGCCCACAAACACCGGCGCCAGGCGTGCCACGGGCGTGATCTTGCCGGTGCGGCCCACCTGCACGTCGATGCCTTCGATCTTGGTGGCCATCTCCTGCGCGGGGTACTTGTGCGCCACGGCCCAGCGCGGCTCGCGGGTCTTGAAGCCCAGATCGCGCTGCAAATCAAGCCGGTTGACCTTGTAGACCACCCCGTCGAT
>CAYXSL010000232.1:0-6420 GCA_964466605.1 uncultured Verminephrobacter sp. | reverse complement strand
GCCAGCGCGGCCAGCGTGGTCCACACGCTGATGAGCGGCATGGCCAGCGCCAGCGCCAGCGTGCGCGGCATCACCAGCCGAAAGCCGTGCGGAATGCCCATCACGCGCATCGCGTCCAGCTCCTCGGTCACGCGCATCACGCCAATCTGCGCGGTGATGGCCGAGCCCGAACGCCCCGCCACCAGGATGGCCGCGAGCATGGGCCCCAGCTCGCGGATGAGGGAGATGCCCAGAATGTTGACGATGAAGGACTCGGCGCCAAACTGTCGCAACTGCAAACTCATCAGGTAGGCCAGCACCACACCGATCAGAAAACCCACCAGCGCCGTGATGGGCAGGGCCGTGGCGCCCATGCGGTACAGGTGGCCGGACACATCGCGCCACGGCCCCTTGCGCGGGGCGCGCGCCAGGCGCACGAGGTCCAGCACGAGCTGGCCCACCATCTCCAGCAGGTGGCGGGCGTGGTCCACGCCATGCAGCACCAGCACGCCCAGGTGGTCGATCTGGTCGCCCAGGCGCCAGGGCTCGGGCGGGGGGGCGATGCAGGTGAACTGCGCCACGCGCGCCAGCATGGTGCGCTGGCCGTCGGAGCAGGCCAGCTGCGCGGGCCAGGCGTGTTGCCAGTG
This sequence comes from uncultured Verminephrobacter sp., assembly GCA_964466605.1. Lineage (GTDB taxonomy): Bacteria > Pseudomonadota > Gammaproteobacteria > Burkholderiales > Burkholderiaceae_C > Acidovorax. Next base: position 5,794 of record CAYXSL010000232.1, on the reverse strand, counting down.
GTTCCACAGCAGCTGCGCGCCGACATGGTCCAGCCACTGCAGCTCCCGCAGATCCCAGCCCAGGGCGGGCTCGGCAGGGCAGCCGCGCAACTGCTCGGACACAGCCTCCCACTGCGACTCGGAGCCCAGCTCGGCCGCGCCCCAGCGCCCACGCAGCTGCGCACAGGGCCCCTGGGGCGTCTCGGTGCGAACAATGCGGGGAGCGTGGTCGGTCATGGGCCGGGCCGCCATAGCGGCCAGAAGGATGTGGAAGTCAAGAAGCAGAAAGGAAGAGCGTGCATGGTAGCGGACCGTGCACAGCCCGCCCCACCGGGCAGCCGAACACCAAGCACAGGCCGGCTCCGATGGCATGTAATTATTATCAAAACAAGGCCTGGCGCGCTACCAGCAAACCCCAACAGCTACTAAAAATGTAGCAACCCGAACACACCCTATCGACAGGGCTTGAGCGTTCCGCACAATGGCCCACCGTTACAACCCCCACACTGCCCGCCCCTTCACCCATGAGCGACACCACGTTTGACACCATCATCATTGGCGGGGGCACGGCCGGTGCCCTGCTCGCCAACCGCCTGAGCGCCGACGGCCGCCACCGCGTGCTGCTGATCGAGGCGGGCCGCAAGGACGACTACCACTGGATCCACATCCCCGTGGGCTACCTGTACTGCATCGGCAACCCGCGCACCGACTGGCTCTACAACACCGAACCCGACGCGGGCCTGAACGGCCGCACGCTGCGCTACCCGCGCGGCAAGACGCTGGGCGGCTGCAGCAGCATCAACGGCATGATCTACATGCGCGGCCAGGCGCGCGACTACGACCAGTGGGCCGAGCTGACGGGCGACGCCAGCTGGCGCTGGGACAACACCCTGCCCTACTTCCGCCGCCACGAAGACCACTGGCGCCTGGACCAGCCCGGCAGCGTGAATGAAAATTTCAAACGGCTGCACGGCAACAAGGCCACCGGCAGCACGGGTGAGTGGCGGGTGGAGAAGCAGCGCCTGCGCTGGGACGTGCTCGACGCCTTCGCCCAGGCCGCGCAGCAGGCGGGCATCCCGGCCACCGACGACTTCAACGGCGGCAGCAACGAGGGCGTGGGCTACTTCGAAGTCAACCAGAAAAACGGCTGGCGCTGGAACACCGCCAAGGCCTTTTTGCGGCCCACCTGCTATGGCCGCCCCAACTTCGAAATGTGGACCAGTGCCCAGGCGTCCAGGCTCATCCTCGAAACCCAGCCCGATGGCAGCCAGCGCTGCACCGGCGTGCTGGTGTGGGACGGCAACGAGATGGTCACCGCCCGCGCCACGGGCGAGGTGATCCTGAGCGCGGGCGCGGTCAACTCGCCCCAGCTGCTGCAGCTGTCGGGCATCGGCCCGGCCGCACTGCTGCACCAGCATGGCATCGACGTGGCGGTGGACCTGCCCGGCGTGGGCGCCAACCTGCAGGACCACCTGCAGATCCGCGCGGTGTTCAAGGTGCAGGGCGTGCAGACGCTCAACACCATGGCCAGCTCGCTGGTGGGCAAGGCCAAGATCGGGCTGGAATACGCGCTCAAGCGCAGCGGGCCCATGAGCATGGCGCCTTCGCAGCTGGGCGCGTTCACCCGCAGCAGCGCGGACCAGCCCTACCCCAACATCGAGTACCACGTGCAGCCGTTGTCGCTGGACGCGTTTGGCGAGCCGCTGCACAGCTTTCCGGCGTTCACGGCCAGCGTGTGCAACCTCAACCCCACGAGCCGGGGCACGGTGCAGATCAAGAACGCCGACTTCAAGACGGCCCCCGCCATCGCGCCCAACTACCTCAGCACCCCCGAAGACCGCCAAGTGGCCGCCGACAGCCTGCGCGTCACGCGCCGCATCGTGGCCCAGCCCGCGCTGGCCAAATACCAGCCGCAGGAGTGGAAGCCCGGCGTGCAGTTTGAAAGCGACGAAGACCTGGCGCGCCTGGCGGGCGACATCGCCACCACCATCTTCCACCCCGTGGGCACCACCCGGATGGGGCGCGATGGCGACCCGATGGCCGTGCTGGATGCGCAGCTGCGCGTGCGTGACCCACGTGGAGGTCGCGGCGGCGTGGTGGCCGGCCTGCGCGTGGTGGATGCGGGCGCCATGCCCACCATCACCAGCGGCAACACCAACTCGCCCACGCTGATGATGGCGGAGAAGGCGGCCGAGTGGATCACCGCAGCGCGGCGGGCGTGACCTGACGCCCGTGCTGCCGGCCCCGCGCCCTCAGCGGATGCCGCCCACGTAGCGCGGCACCTCGGGTGGCGGGGGAGACGGAGGCGGTGGTGGTGCCATGCGCTGGCGCACCGCCTGTGTGGCCACATCCAGCAGGGGCTTGCGTGCTGCGGGCGCAGGTTCCTGGTGCACGGCGTGGTCGAGCCGGTCGGCCCACTCGGCCAGCTCGGGCGCGTTGTCCTCCTGGGCGCGCAGGCGCGCAAAGCGCACGATCTCCAGCGCGTATTCGGCGTTGGTCGCCATCCACTCGGTGTCGGTCACGCGCCCGGTCTTGCGGCGCAGCAGCACGTGCAGATGGGCGGCAATGGCGAGCTTGTCGGAATCGGGCATGGTCGGCTCCTTACGGCATTTCATTCATCCAGGGCGCTGTGGGTCAACTCCCTAAGTGCTCGCGGTGCTGGGCGATGTCGAGCCCGGTCTGCTCGCTCTGCTCGTCCACCCGCAGGCCCATCGCAAAGTTGACAAGCCACAGCAGCGCGGCCGTCACCACCAGGCTGTAGGCCATCACGGCGCCCACGCCAATGGCCTGGGTGAGCAGGCTGCCCGGCACACCGCCCACCGTGCGGCTGGCCAGCACGCCCGTGAGCAGCGAGCCCACGATGCCGCCAATGCCATGCACGCCAAACACGTCCAGCGAGTCGTCCACCCGCAGCAGGCGCTTGAGGCCCGTGGCGCCCCAGTAGCAGGCCAGCCCGGCCACCAGGCCAATCACCACGGCCGAGCGCAGCGTGACAAAACCGGCAGCGGGCGTGATGGCCACCAGCCCGGCCACCAGGCCTGAGCACAGCCCCAGCAGCGACGGGCGCCCACGCACCACCCACTCGCCCAGCATCCACGCCAGCGCCCCGGCCGCTGCGGCCACGTGTGTCACCGCCATGGCCAGCCCGGCACGCCCATCGGCGGCCACGGCCGAACCCGCATTGAAGCCGAACCAGCCCACCCACAGCAGGCCCGCGCCCGCCATGGTGAGCCCCAGGCTGTAGGGTTCGAAGGGCTCGCGGCCATAACCCGTGCGGCGGCCCAGGAACCAGGCGCACACCAGCCCGGCCACGCCCGCGTTCACGTGCACCACCGAGCCGCCTGCAAAGTCGAGCGCGCCCATCTGGGCCAGCCAGCCACCGGGCTCCCACACCCAGTGCGCCACCGGGGCGTACACCACCAGGGTCCACAGGCCAATGAAGACCAGCATGGCGGAAAACCGCATGCGCTCCACCAAGGCCCCCACCAGCAGCGCGGCGGTGATGATGGCAAACGTGAGCTGGAACAGCGCGTACACCGATTCGGGGAGGTGCGGCGCCACGTGGCTCACCGCAAGTTGGCCCCCTGCCAGGTCAAAGTCCAGCCCGGCAAAGCCCGCACGCTCCCAGCCCCCCAGCCAGGCATTGCCGGGTGTGAAGGCGAGGGAGTACCCCGCCGCAAACCACAGCAGGCTGACCAGCGCCGCAATCGCCACCACGCTGGCCATGGTGTTGAGCACATTCTTCTTGCGCACCATACCTGCATAGAACAGCGCAATGCCCGGCAGCGTCATGAGCAGCACCAGGGCGGTGGAGGTCATCATCCAGCCGGTGTGGGCGGCATTCACGGTGTCCTGCGCGACCAGGGATGGCCGCGTGAGCGCCACCGCCGCACCGGCCGCCGCCTCGGGCGGACTCTGCGCCAGCGCAGTGGCATACAGCCCCAGACACAACCCCACAACCGCCACGAACCGGTGCAAGACTCCCCGCATGAAGGCTCCCTTTCGCAATTTGTTACAGCGCATTGCACGAGCCATGCCAACCGATTCCGCCCGGTGGAGCGCCCGCGCCCGGCCGGGCGCCCAACAAAGGGGGGCGGGAAACCCCCAATGCACCAGCAGGGTGCGGCCGTTACAGTTGCGGCACTCGAAAGCGCGCTTCGGTGTGCCAAGCGAGGGGCCCGAGGAGACACTTTCTACCAACAACCACATTCAAAGCACCCAACGAGGTGCAGCACTTTCCAGGCGCTGGCGATCCCAGCGCCTTTTTCTTGCCCGCTCGAAAGGTCTCCCGCACTCCGAGAGCCTCCGCCTAGTCCTGAATTGATAGCACTCCAGGTGCGAAAATAGCGCCATGGAATGGATTTTGATGACCCTGGCCTCGCTGCTTGCAGGCTTTGTGGATGCGATCGTGGGGGGTGGGGGGCTGGTGATGGTGCCGGCGTTGTTTGCAGCGTTTCCGGGCGCACCACCGGCCACCCTGCTGGGCACCAACAAGGCGGCCTCTGTGTGGGGCACGGCCATGGCCACCTGGCAATACAGCCGCAGGGTGCAGATCCGCTGGCAGGCCATGCTGCCCGCTGCGGCGGCCGGTTTTGTGGGCTCGTTTGCGGGCGCCTGGGCCGTCACGGTGATCTCGGCCGACTTCCTGCGCAAGCTGCTGCCCCTGGTGCTGCTGGCCGTGCTGGTCTACACCCTGGCCAAAAAGGAGCTGGGGCGGCACCACACCCCGCGCTTTGCAGGCCGCACCGAGGTGCTGGTGGCAGGCCTGATCGGCGTGCTCATCGGTTTTTATGACGGCTTCTTCGGCCCGGGCACCGGCAGCTTCTTCGTGTTCCTGTTCGTGCGGCTGCTGGGCTACGACTTCCTGAACGCCTCGGCCTCGGCCAAGCTGCTCAACTGCGCCACCAACATTGCGGCCATCGTGCTGTTTGCGGCCAAGGGCCATGTGTGGTGGCACTTTGCCGTGACGCTGGCCGTGGCCAACGTGGTGGGCAGCCTGGTGGGCACCCACATGGCGCTCAAGCACGGCACGGGCTTTGTGCGCGGCATCTTCATCGTGGTGGTGAGCACGCTCATCCTCAAGACGGGCTACGACGCGTTCTTGCGCTGACACCGGGGCCCGAAAACTGCTCCTGAAAGTTCGGGAGCCCCGTCTAAACCTGTTGCGAATAGGCACACAAGCGCCCGTTCGGGCGGGTTCGCGGTGTCAAGGAAAAAATCCGCATCTTTATAATCGTGTCCATTTGATGACGGCAGGCTTCGCCATTGGCGATGACCCTGCTCTTGTTCCCCGAGCCTCCGGCCTGCTTACCCGCATGCCGGATTTTTTGTACCTGAAATACCCCGTACAGGACCCATCCCATGAAATTGTTCAAGGCTGTCGCCACCGCCCTCGCGCTTTGCGCCGCATTCGCCGCCCAGGCCCGGACACTGGACGAGGTCAAGAAAGACGGCAAGATCCTCATCGCCACCGAAGGGCAGTTCGCCCCTTTCAACTTCTTCAATGGCACCACGCTGACCGGCTTTGAAGTGGAAGTGGCCGAACTCGTGGCCAAGAAGATGGGCCTCAAGATCCAGTGGAAGACCCTGGGCTTCGACGCCCTGCTCACCGGCCTGCGCCAGGACCGCTGGGACCTGGTGATCGCCTCGCACGGCATCACCGAAGAGCGCGCCAAGGCCGTGACCTTCACCGAACCCCACTACTGCTCGGGCGGCATGATCATCGCCATGGACCCCGCCATCAAGGGCGCCAAGGACCTGGCCGGCAAGATCGTTGCCGTGCAGACCGGCACCAGCTACCTCGAAAACGTGCAGA
>CAYXSL010000231.1:0-6544 GCA_964466605.1 uncultured Verminephrobacter sp. | reverse complement strand
GGTTGCAACGCGCGAAATTGAAAAAGCCCTTGATTCTTTCAAATCAAGGGCTTTTGTTTGGTGGCCTGGGGCGGAATCGAACCACCGACACAAGGATTTTCAATCTCTCAAAAAAACCTTGCGGATCAACGGCCAACAAGAAAAAGCCCTCTACAAAGGGGAGCGGGATTGTGCCACGGCAAGCCGCGTGTATCCTCAAGCCCCCAGCTATTTGTAGATGCAAGAGTGAACACGCCCGACCCCTCCACCGAAAAGGACGACAGCGTCAAACGCGACCCAGCGAATGACAGCGACTCGATCTCCTTTCAACTGCAGAGCGCACGAGTGGATGCTGGCCTGTCCATTGCGGATTTGAGCAAGCAAACTGGCATTTCGAAAACCGTACTTCACGGCTACGAACGTGCTCGGACTAAGCCGGGTGCACGTGAAATCCGGCTGCTCTGCGCCGCGCTGCAGATATCGCCCAACCGGCTGTTATTTGGCAGCGACGAATTCGAAGCAAACCCTTCAGAGTTCACATCCTTCTATCGGAAGGTACGCGCACGGCCTGAGCTGGCAGGTCTGTTCTACACCATGTGCATGCCACTGATGGCGTCTCTCATGGATGAAGAAGAGGTAATGAGTCTTCTCCGGATCGTGGCAGGGCTCATGCGCGCACGGAATCCCGGGGCATCAGCGATGCTCATGAGCGCGGCCAAAGAAGCATTGATTGCGTTGGACAGCGTGACTGCTGCAGACGGTGCAATAAAGGTTTCAGAGGAAGAACTCGTCAAACTTGTCACGACGACACGGCAGCGCATGGAAGATAGCTTAGAAGAATCGACCACACGCCCTTCATAGGCAAATGTAAAAAGAAAACAAATCAGAACGGTTGACCTGTTTTGGCAACCACCCTATGATTGAAAACAGATCAGGCACTTATGCCTGTTCTGCTTTCACAAGGAGTTCTGATGATCATCGATTTTTCTGCACTTGCGCTCTCCCCCAACGAGGCACGCGCCGCCCGTAACTTTCTCGGCCTAAGCCAAGCACAGGCCGCCGAGAAGTCCAATCTCCCCGCCCACAAGATCAAGCGCTTCGAATCGGGCAACTATGTGCCCGATGCCCAGTTCCTCAATGACCTGCGCGAGTTCTACGAGGGCGAGGGCTATGACTTTCACGATGACGATGCACCCGGCGCAAAGGCCAAGGCGCGGGGCGATGTTTTCCCCGCAGGCGTGGTTGGCAAAACGGCCAGCGCCGCTGGCGAAACTGATGGTTCCCCCTCGGAAAACCAAGGAAAACCAGCCCGCCCCATCGCATCCAAGCTCCATCACATCCGCATCGATCCCAGCCTGAGCGACAAGCAAATCGATGCCATCTTTGAGTGCATCGAGGACAACGAGACCAGCCTGACAGCGGCACTTGAACGGAAGCTCTCGCGCGGTGTTCTTTTCAGTACCTCCATCGACGCAACCGCCCAAGCGCAACAGATCGCCATTCAAAAGCTGCTCGCCGAAAACGGCCTGCTGTTCGCAAAGCTGCTGGGCCGTGCCCCCGTTGCGGTGCCCGATGGCGACCCGATCAAACTCGCCGCTGACGCAAAAACCCATGGCGAGCTGCTGCAGGCCGCAATGGCCGATGTGCAGCGAGCCACGGTGCACGACGACAAAGAGGCTCAGGCGCGCCGCAAGGGCCGCGTTGAGCCGGTGGAGGTGCTGCACGCGTTGGTCGGTTGAGGCGCGGCAGCAATGCGCCACCTCATTGATCAACAGGGGGCTTCTGTGCCCCCCTGCCCTCCCCAGACGTGGCGCCACAAGGCGCCGACCGGGGCACCCGCTTGCACGCCAGTGCATGCGGGGGGGGAGGGAACCAGGTCCGCCAGGGCGGTGGATCAGGCAGACGGCGGCGGGTGGATCGCCAGGGCCACGCTACCCGATGGCCGGTGCAAGCGCTTTCGCCAGCTGCAGTGCTTCGACGGCTATGTGGCCGTTTGGCGCGCTGCCGGTTTCCTCTTGACCTGGCAGAACCCCCGCACGGTTTTCATCACGCGCGGCGGGCCGGACGCAGGGCCTCAGCGCCCCGCTGGAGAGCCGGCCCAGGTTACCCCATCAACACCCCACACAGAGGCTCTGAATCATGGTCAAGCTCGATTTGGGCATTGCCAAGCTCGATTGGTACGTGCTTTCCAACCCCTCGGCCAACACCGGCCCTTTCTCGTTCTCCATCGACCACGAGGGCGTCTTCTTGTTTCTCAAGCCCGTGCAGCTCGCGCTGCTTTGGCCCTGGGTGAAGGTATGAACCAGAAGCCCGCACAGCCCGTCTTCGCCTGGTGGATCAGCCCCGCCACTCGCGCATTGCATCGCGCGCCCACACAGCCCTCCATGGGCCTGCATCGCCGTCCCTTTTCAGGCGCAAAGGCCGCACCTCAACGACCGCAGGAGGCCACCCGTGCAACAGCGCAAATTTTCCCCTTCACGGGCAGTAACACCCCGTATGAGTCTCATGAGTGAGACAACAGCCAGCGAAGCGCAGCAGCTCATGGGACTCGATACGGTACGGATCAAAAGCCCTTACATGGCCCGCAACATCGTGGACAAAGTCAAAGCCCAAGGGCAGAGCTACTGCCAGGTACTCAACGAAACAGGGGAATTGCTGTGGGAGGTCACCAGAACTAACCTCAAAGGCTCCTACGACTCCCGGATCATGGTCAAACCCATGTACGAGGACTGCCAGAAGGGCAAGAGCGGTAAGCCGGAATGGCATCCCAGCCCACCCTATCTGATCGTGGAATGCTCGATCCCAAAGGCCATGAACGGCCAGAACGTCTATGGGGTGATCGAGGACATGCAGACGGCCTGCGAGAACGTTCGTACGCTACTGCAGCAACTCATGGGCATTGAACTGCCTCACACCGGCAATTGGACGGTGCAGCGCGTGGACTGGGCCGAATCCTTCCAACTGCCCTATCAGGCCGTTCAAGAGTTCTTCGAGGGCGTCTATCACGTGGCCTTTCCACGCCGGAAGATGCAGAAGTACAGCAACGAGTCGATCTTCGTACCGGGCACCACCACAACGATCAAGCTGTACCACAAGGGCCCCGAATTCCAGAAGAACGACCGCAAGCGCTTGGCCTGGGTGCTCCGCAACTTCTTCCACGAAAACAGGCCACGTGACGCCGCAGCAGACTGGGCCCAACGGCAGGCCTATCGCAAGGCCGCAGCCATTCAGCGGCTGGCAAATAACCGCCTGCGCGCTGAGGTGGAAGTGCACGCGGAGAAGCTGGACTACGACTTCGGCCACAAGCCCAAGGTCCGCGAGATCACCACCGAGTACCTGCAAGCCGTCTTCGACAAGGAAATTGCCCGCCTGCTGCGTGAGGGCAGTGAGGGTGTGAATGTGGTCCGTTCCAGCCTGGCTGTGCGCGATCGCCTAGAAGCCCGTTTCTCGCCCGAGCTGGCGGGGCTGCTGCATGGCTTCTGGCTGGGCCTATCCACCCACGGCGAGGACGATATGAAGAAACGCAGCACCCGTGCCACCTTCTATCGCCGCCGCAAACAACTTGTCGATGCTGGCGTGTCCTGGCTCGCCACCGACATGCAACTCATTGAGCGTCAGGGGCAAATGCTGCCCGCTGATTTCTCCCCCGTTCGTGCGAACGCCAGGCGCTGTACCAGCCTGGTGCGCGAAAGACCCGCGTTCGACTACCGGCGCGGACTACTCCAACTGGCCGCATAGGGCCAAACCCAAAAGGAAAACATCATGAGCGAAACCGTTCTCGTATTGCGTGCCGACCGGTACGAATTCACCAGCGAAAAAACCGGCGAAATCATCAAGGGCGCCAACGTCTATTTCATCAGCGACACCCAGGTCGAGACACCGAACGCTGTGGGCGACAAGCCGATGAAGGTAGCCATCAGCGATGAGGTGTTCAACGACATCAAGCACTACGGCGCCCCAGCCATCTACGACATCACGACCAAAACCCGGCCAGGGAAAGACGGCACAGCCACTGTGATGCTCGTGAAGGCCAAGTTTCAGCAGCCATTCAAGCTGCCCGAGTCGGAATGAAAAAAGCGCTCACGTGCAGCAACACATGAGCGCCCACCGAACCACAAAAACCACTCCGTGATCGGCCCTGACAGCTTACTGCATGTAGGCCGTCTGAGGCCACGAATCGAGGTTCCCCATGTTCTTTCACGCCCCCCGCGATATCTACGGCCCTGAGCTGCTGCGCATGTTCATTGATGAGCTTGGCGGCCCCAAGAAGGTTCACAAGTACCTGGACGTTTCAGAGCGCACTGTCTGGAACTGGCTATCCACTGGCCGTGTCCCTCGTGCCGCTGTCCTGGCTCTCTTCTGGGAATCGAGGTGGGGCCGTTCCCAAATTTTCACCGAGCAGGTGAACGAAATCCGCCTGCTGTATCAGCACGTCTGCATCCTGCAGGACCAGTACCAGAAGGCCAAAGACATCGTGGCGGGACTTCGGGCCATACACGCCGGGTCCGCCAATGAACCGGTCTTTGAAGAACTGCCCACCATCAGCGCCACGCCCGCCCTGACATTCAGTGCGGAAGCCATTCCGCCCGCGACGCATGACACCACACCGAATCAGCCCAAAGCCAGCCCCGCAGCATCCGTTTCGCCCCGCGCCCTTCAGGCAATGCAAGCCCTTTCACGACTTCGCGCCGCTGCACACTGATGAGGCATCTACGGTGGAATCCCCTCTTTTTCTCACAGGCGAAGAACTTGCAACCCTCACGGGTTTCAAGACACCTGCCCGCCAGGTGGCTTGGCTGCGCACCAAGGGCTGGCGCTTTGAGATCAATGGCAATCGCCGGGCCATCGTGGCACGCAAATACGCCGAAAAGATGCTGGGTTGCGGTGTGCCAGAAGCCCACACCTATCAGCCGAATTTCGGCGCAATGCAGGGGGCGTGATGGGTCGGCGTAGAGAGTCCAATTTTGATGATCCCCCGCGCTTTCACCGCAAGGGCAACGTCTGGTATCACGTCAGCGGCACCCTGCCCCGCGTGTGGACCAAGCTCTCCAACGACCGCGCCGAAGCCCTGCGCCTGTGGGCCCAACGTGAGGGGGTGCGAGAGGACGAATCCACGCGGCTTTTCTCGGTGGTGGCCAGGCGGTACGTGCGCGAGGTGTTCCCCACCAAGAGCGTTCAGACCCGGCGCGACAACGACAAGGAACTCGCCAACCTGCTACGCGTGTTCGGGCACATGCCCATCGAGGCCATCGCCCCCATGCACATCCGCCAGTACATGGACCTGCGCGGCCAGGTGGCAAAGGTGCGCGCCAACCGCGAGAAGGCCCTGTTCTCGCACATCTTCAACAAGGCCAGGGAGTGGGGGTTCACCACCGCGCAGAACCCCTGCCAGGGCGTGAAAGGCTTCAAGGAAACGGGGCGCTCGCGCTATGTCACCGATGAGGAATTCGACCGCGTGCGGGCCAACGCGCATTGCACGGTGGTGGACGCCATGGATATTGCCTTGCTCACCGGTCAGCGGCCGGCCGATGTGCTCAAGATCAAGCGCACCGACATTCGGGATGGGGCTTTGTGGATCGTGCAGAACAAGACAGGGGCACGCTTGGGCATCGAGATCACGGGCGAGCTGGCGGCGGTCATCGAACGGATCAACCAACGGCCCCGCAAGGCCATCAGCACGTTCCTGATTCAGGACGAGAACGGCCAGCCGCTCAGCCAGGGGGCGCTGCGCTCACGCTTCGACAAGGCCCGCACGCTGGCGAAGGTGGATTTTCAGTTTCGGGACATTCGTGCAAAGACCGCTACTGATACCGGAGATCTTGCACACTCCCAGAAGCTGCTTGCGCACAAGAACAGAGATATGACGGAGTCCTATGTCCGAGCAAGAGCAGGAGAGAGAGTGCGCCCGCTTAAATGATAGAAGGACGATTGACCAAAAATCTCTTGTTCAAATGCCATGGCAACAGCTCGCACATTGCGCAGCCTAGCGCAAACACAAGGACCAAGGCGCCTGTTGCAATGAATGAACCTGCATAGGGGGTAGGGCCGAGTGCGAGTCTGAACAGACTGAACGAATAAAAGGCGACGGGCGGCCCTACAAAGCAGGACAGCAACATCAACCGCACAATGACATACGAGCCCGGTACACCATAGCGATCCAGGCCATAGTTCAGCCAGCTTTTCTTGCGGGGGAGCTTGCTGGATCCCGCATCGCGCCACCCCAATGGATAAACGTTTATCAAGTGAGGGTAGAGCTGCCTAACGTCTGACATGCGTGCGATGTACAGCGTTTCACGATGGCGCGTGTTGTACAGACAACCTAGCCACAGCAGCAACACCGGACCCAACACAACCTGCATTACTCGAACAAGAGTCAACAACTCAAACTTCATTTGAGCTCCCAGCACATTCAAGGATGCTTTTTCGGGAAGGTCAACGCCGTAAAAAGATATGGGTTTGCTATCTAATGCAGAAGCCTCAGCGCGCAGCCTTTCAATCAAAGCCTTTGGCGTGTTAGTGCCAGTGCAAACGTGATCAGCAGTGCCAGTCGAACATTGACCAGGGG
>CAYXSL010000230.1:0-6559 GCA_964466605.1 uncultured Verminephrobacter sp. | reverse complement strand
CCAGGGTCTGCAGCGTCACCGTCTTGCCGGTGCCGGTGGCGCCGGTGATGAGCCCGTGGCGGTTGGCCAGGCCGGGGAGCAGGTGGCATTCAATGGTGTCGTGCTTGGCAATCAGCAGGGGTTCGGCCATTTGGGGTTTCCTCGGGGGTACAGGTTCGGCAAAAAGTAAAATCGCGCTCAGTAGATTAAATCAATACAAAAGGATCTCTCGTGGCAGGACACAGCAAATGGGCGAATATCCAGCACCGCAAAGGGCGGCAGGATGAAAAACGCGGCAAGATCTGGACCCGCATCATTCGTGAAATCACTGTGGCCGCCCGTGCCGGTGGCGGCGATCTGTCTGCCAACCCCCGCCTGCGCCTGGCGGTGGACAAGGCCAAGGCGGCCAACATGCCCGCCGACCGCATCAAATACAACATCGACAAGGCCACGGGCAACGCCGAAGGCCTGACCTACGAAGAAATCCGCTACGAAGGCTACGGCATTGGTGGCGCGGCCATCATGATCGACACCATGACCGACAACCGCGTGCGCACCGTGGCCGAAGTGCGCCATGCGTTCAGCAAACACGGCGGCAACATGGGCACCGAAGGCTCGGTGGTGTTCCAGTTCAAGCACTGCGGCCAGCTGATTTTTGCCCCTGGCACCAGCGAAGACAAGGTGATGGAAGTGGCCTTGGAGGCGGGTGCCGAAGACGTAGTGACCGACGAAGACGGCGCGGTGGAGGTGCTGACCGCCCCTGCCGACTTTGAAGCCGTGAAAAACGCGCTGGAGGCCGCAGGCCTGACGGCCGAGGTGGCGGGTGTGACCATGCGGCCCGAAAACACCATCGAACTGACTGGCGAAGACGCCGCCAAGATGCAAAAGCTGCTGGATGTGCTGGAAGACCTGGACGACACCCAAGAGGTCTATCACAACGCGGCGCTGTGACTTTGCACCTGCAGGTCGCCGCTTTTTTCTTGCCCTGACTTGTTTTCCGACTGATATTTCCCCGAACCCCACCCAGCAGCGCAGCGCTCTGGGCCGGGTTCACCAAAGGTTCCTATGAAAGTACTTGTGATTGGTGGCGGCGGCCGTGAACACGCGATGGCGTGGAAACTGAGCGAGTCCCCCAAGGTGACCAAGGTGTTTGTGGCACCCGGCAACGGTGGTACGGCCTTGAACCCCAAGCTCGAAAACGTGGCGATCTCCGATGTGCGCGAGCTGCGCACCTGGGCCCAGGCCGAGAAGATCGCGTTGACGGTGGTGGGCCCCGAGGCCCCCTTGGCGGCCGGTGTGGTCGATGAGTTCCGTGCCAACGGCCTGCGCATCTTCGGCCCCACCAAGGCGGCTGCCCAGCTCGAAAGCTCCAAGGCGTTTTCGAAGGCCTTCATGCGCCGCCACGGCATCCCCACGGCCGACTACGACACCTTTACCGACCCCGCTGCGGCCCACGCGTTTGTGGACCGGCTGGGCGCGCCCATCGTGATCAAGGCCGACGGCCTGGCGGCGGGCAAGGGCGTGGTGGTGGCCATGACGCTGCAGGAGGCCCACGACGCCGTGGACTTCATGCTGGTGGACAACAAATATGGCGTGACGCACAACGAAGGCGGCGCGCGCGTGGTGATCGAGGAATTCCTCGAAGGCGAGGAAGCCAGTTTCATCGTGCTGTGCGACGGCAAGAACGTGCTGGCCCTGGCCACCAGCCAGGACCACAAGCGCCTGAAGGACGGCGACGAAGGCCCCAACACCGGCGGCATGGGCGCTTATTCGCCTGCCCCCGTGGTCACGGCCGACGTGCATGCCCGCGCGATGCGTGAAATCATCCTGCCCACCATCCGTGGCATGGAAAAGGACGGCATTCCCTACACCGGCTTCCTGTATGCGGGCCTGATGATCGACGCCAAGGGCCAGCCCAAGACGCTCGAATTCAACTGCCGCATGGGCGACCCCGAGACGCAGCCCATCCTGATGCGCCTGAAAAGCGATTTCAGCGATGTGATGGGTGCCGCGGCCGACGGCAAGCTCGACCAGATGGAACTGCAATGGGACCGCCGCACCGCTTTGGGCGTGGTCATGGCCGCCCACGGCTACCCCGAGAACCCGCGCAAGGGCGACCCCATCACCGGCCTGCCCGCCGATGCGGACGATGCCGTGGTGTTCCACGCGGGCACGCAGCTGAAAGATGGCGTCGTCAGCGTGACGGGCGGCCGTGTGCTGTGCGTGACGGTGCTGGCCGACAGCGTCAAGCAGGCGCAGCAACGTGCGTATGACGTGGCACGTGGCATCCAGTTTGATGGCGCTCAGTACCGCCGCGACATTGGCTTCCGCGCCCTGAAGAGCTGATGGCAGACGCCCAGACTTTGAACCCCGCCGACACGGTGGCCCGCGTGCGCGACTACCTGGTGGGCCTGCAGGCGCACATCACGGATGCACTCGAAGCTGTGGAAGGCGAGGGCGGTGCGCGCTTTTTGGCCGACGCCTGGAGCAAGCCGCCCGGCGAGCCGCTGCAGGGCGACGGTATCACCAAGATCATGGAAGGCGGCCGGGTGTTTGAACGCGCGGGCTGCGGCTTCAGCCATGTGCGTGGCCCGCAGCTGCCGCCCTCGGCCACACAGCACCGGCCCGAGCTGGCGGGCGCACCGTTTGAGGCCATGGGCGTTTCGCTGGTGTTCCACCCGCGCAACCCGTACGTGCCCACGGTGCACATGAACGTGCGCATGATCGCCGCCGGGCACCCCGGTCAGGCACCCACCTGCTGGTTTGGCGGTGGCATGGACCTCACGCCGTACTACGGGTTTGAAGAGGACGCGGTGCACTTTCACCGCACCTGCCGTGATGCGCTCAGCGCCTTTGGGGAGGACAAGTACCCACGTTTCAAGCAGTGGTGCGACGAGTATTTCTTCCTCAAGCACCGCAACGAACAGCGCGGTGTGGGCGGCGTGTTCTATGACGACTTCTCGGAGCTGGGCTTTGAACAAAGTCTGGCCATGACGCAGTCGGTGGGCGATGCCTTCCTGAGCGCTTACCTGCCCATCGTCGAGAAGCGCCAGGGCATGGCCTACGGCGAGCGCGAGCGCGACTTCCAGCTCTACCGCCGGGGCCGCTATGTCGAGTTCAACCTGGTCTGGGATCGGGGCACGCATTTTGGCCTGCAGTCGGGTGGGCGCACCGAGTCCATCCTTTTGTCCATGCCGCCGCTGGTGTCCTGGTCGTACCAGCGCACCGAGGCCGCCGATTCGGCCGAAGCCGAGCTGGCGCAGCGTTTCCTGGTGCGTCGCGACTGGCTGACCTGCGCTGCAGCGGCGGAGTGCTGACGGGTCAAAAAGCGCAAAAGCTATAATTTCAATAGCTGGCCGCGCTTTTTACACAGGCGCAGGAGCCTTAAAACACCCCAAACCAACGCTGCGCCAGGGTGCAACACCGGCGCAACAACACGCAACACCCAAGGCGCAGCCCTATTGGTTGCACGCCGTGTTGCGCGCTATATTGATTCCATTCCCTCTTTAACCACCGCCTGATGACCACCTCCACCAAATCGGAAACCGCCGCCAAAAAAGACGTCACCAAACTCCAGCGCGCCATCGTCGATGGCCTGGAAGACGTCAAGGCGCAAGACATCCAGGTTTTCAACACCGAGCATCTCTCGCCGCTGTTTGAACGGGTGATCGTGGCATCGGGCACCTCCAACCGCCAGACCAAGGCCCTGGCCGCCAGCGTGCGCGATGCGGTCAAGGAAGCCGGTTTTTCCAAGCCCCGCATCGAGGGCGAAGACAACGGCGAGTGGATCATCGTGGACTGCGGCTCGGCCGTGGCGCACATCATGCAGCCCGCCATCCGCCAGTATTACCGCCTGGAAGAGCTGTGGGGCGATACCCCTGTGCGCCTGAAGCTGGGCGCTGCCAAGCCCAAGTCCAGCGCAGCCACCGAGCTGGCCGAAAAGAAGTCTGCCCAGAAAGCCGCCAAGTCGGGCGCCAAGGCTCCTGCCAAGAAAGCAGCGGCCCCCACGGTAGCCGCGCGCTCGGGCAAGGCCACGGTCAAGGCCGTCGCCAAGACCGCTGCGAAGACAGCCGCCAAGACGCCCGTCAAGGCTGCACCCAAGCCCGCCGCAAAAACGGCGGCCAAGGCGGCACCTGCCAAGACAGCAGCCAAGACCACCGGTACGGTGGCTGCCAAGAAGCCTGCAACCCCCAAGACGCCTGTCAAGACGGTGGTGGTTAAGCCCGGCGGCGCCAAGAAGCCGGTTGCCAAGAAGTCCTCACCTGCCGCCAAGGCCCCCGCGCGCGCCGCAGCCAAGCCCGCTTCCGCAGCGGCCCCCAAGGCAGCTGCCAGCAAGCCCGCCGCCAAGAAGGCTCCGGCCCGCAAGGGTTGATCTGCAGCCGCAGGGCGCCCACCGGGGTGCGCTGCGGCAACCATCCCCCACGCATCCAGGTTGATCCATGAAGCTGCTTATCGTGGCGGTCGGGCAGCGGGTGCCCGACTGGGCACAAACGGCTTACGACGACTACGCCAAACGTTTTCCGCCCGAACTCAAGGTCGAGCTCAAGGCCGTCAAGACCGAGCCACGCGGCTCCAAGACGCTGGAGACGCTGTATGCGGCCGAGCGTGAGCGCATCGAAGCCGCCATCCCGCGTGGCACGCGCGTGGTGGCGCTCGACGAGCGCGGCACCAACCTCACCACCAAGGCCCTGGCCGAGCGGCTCAAGGGCTGGCAGCTGGGGGGCGACGATGTGGCGCTGGTCATTGGCGGCCCCGACGGGCTGGACCCGGCGTTTCGCCAGGCCGCGCATGAACGCATTCGCCTGTCCGACCTGACCCTACCCCATGCCATGGTGCGCGTGCTGCTCATCGAGCAGTTGTATCGGGCCTGGTCGGTGAATGCCGGGCACCCCTACCACCGGGAATAAGGCGGGTGCCCGTGCTGCTGGCTCGATTTACTATTGTTTTGATAGCTGCTAGCGCTTGATGGATAGGCGCTAGGGCCGATTTTTACTCAAAATCTGTTCATGCCTGACTTCATCTACCTCGCCTCCCAAAGCCCACGCCGACGCCAGTTGCTCGAACAGCTGGGCGTGCGGCACGAACTGCTGCTGCCCAATGTGGACGGCGACGAAGCCGAGGACACCGAGGCCATCGAAGTGGTGTTGCCCGGCGAGGCGCCCACGGCCTACGTGGAGCGGGTCACCGGTCTCAAGCTCGATGCCGCCGTGGCCAGGCGCGCCCGCCGGGGCCTGCCAGACGCGCCCATCCTCTGCTCCGACACCACCGTGGCCTTGGGCCGCACCATCTACGGCAAGCCTGACGATGCAGAACATGCCGCACGCATGCTGGCCGAGCTGGCGGGGCACGAGCATCGCGTGCTCACCGCCGTGGCGCTGCAGGTGGGCGCCAAGCGGCTGGCTGCGCTGTCGGTGTCGCGCGTCACCTTTGCCGCCATGACACCTGCGCAGATCGACGCCTACGTGGCCACGGGCGAGCCGCTGGGCAAGGCCGGGGCCTATGGCATCCAGGGGCGGGCTGCGGCGTATGTGGAGCACCTGGCGGGCAGCTATTCGGGCATCATGGGTCTGCCCATGTACGAGACTGCGCAACTGCTGCGTGCGGCGGGCTTCACTCTATAAGCAAAAACAACAGGCTTACCCAGTCATGCAACAAGACATCCTGATCAACTGGTCGCCGCAGGAAACACGCGTGGCGGTGGTGGAGCACGGCGCCGTGCAGGAGCTGCACATCGAGCGCACGCTGGAGCGGGGCCTGGTGGGCAACGTCTACCTGGGCAAGGTCTCGCGCGTGCTGCCCGGCATGCAGTCGGCTTTCATCGACATCGGGCTGGAGCGCGCGGCATTCCTGCACGTGGCCGATGTGTGGCAGCGCCAGCCCGACGGCGAGCCGCCCGCCTTCGCGCGCAAGACCGAGCCCCAGGTGCCCATCGAAAAGCAGGTGTTCGAAGGCCAGGCGCTGATGGTGCAGGTCATCAAGGACCCGATCGGCACCAAGGGCGCGCGCCTGTCCACGCAGATCAGCATCGCGGGCCGCCTGCTGGTGTTTTTGCCGCAGGACGACCACGTGGGCGTGTCGCAGAAAATACCGGGCGCCGAGCGCGACGCGCTGCGCGCGCGCCTGCAGGCGCTGGTAGGCGACAAGGCCTCGGGCGGCGGTGGCGGCTTCATCCTGCGCACCAATGGAGAGGATTCGACCGATGCCGAACTGGCCGAGGACATTGCCTACCTGCGCAAGACCTGGGCGCGCATCAAGGAGGCCTCGCTCAAGCTGCCCGCCATGTCGCTTTTGCACCAGGACCTGGACCTGCTGCAGCGCGTGCTGCGCGACCTGGTGGGCGACCACACGCAGACCATCCGGCTCGATTCGATGGAGCAGTTCCAGCGCCTGCGCGCGTTCGGGCAGGAGTTCATGCCCGCAGCCGCTGGCAAGCTGCAGCACTACAAGGGCGAGCGGCCCATTTTTGACCTGTACTCCATCGATGAGGAAGTGGCCAAGGCGCTGGGCCGCCGCGTCGATCTCAAGTCGGGTGGCTACCTCATCGTGGACCAGACAGAGGCGCTCACCACCATCGACGTGA
>CAYXSL010000229.1:0-6625 GCA_964466605.1 uncultured Verminephrobacter sp. | reverse complement strand
GCTGCCGATGCGCAGCGCCACGCAGGTGGCCAGCACGTCGATGATGAGCAGGTGCATGAGCCGCGACACCATGGGGCTGTAGCGGTCGTAGCCCTCGGGGTGGTCGGCCGCCAGGTGGATCTGGCAGGTGCTGGCCAGCGGCGAGCCGCTGGCGGTGATGGCGATGGTGGTCGCGCCGTTCTTGCGCGCAATGTCGGCCGCGTCCATCAGGTCGCGCGTGCGGCCCGAGTTGGAGACGATCACCGCGCAGTCGCCCGGGCCGAGCAGCGTGGCACTCATCACCTGCATGTGGCCGTCGCTGGTGGCAATGGATGTGACGCCCAGGCGAAAGAACTTGTGCTGCGCGTCCTGCGCCACGATGCCGGAATTGCCCACGCCGTAGAACTCGATGCGCTTGCCGGTTTGCCAGGTGGCGGCAATGGCCTCGGCCGCACGCTCCAGCGCCACGGTGCTGGCGGCGTTGCGGTATTGCAGGAACGCCGCCACGGCGTTGTCCACCACCTTCACCAGCACGTCGCCCGTCTTGTCGTCCACGTCCACGCTGCGGTGGATGAAGGGCACGCCCTCGCTCACGCTGCCCGCAAGCTTGAGCTTGAAGTCCGCCAGGCCGTCATACCCCATGCTGCGGCAAAACCGCACCACGGTGGGCTTGCTCACATGGGCACGCTCGGCCAGTTCGCGCACGGGCAGGCGGGCAAAGCTGCGGGGGTCGGCCAGCACCAGCTTG
This sequence comes from uncultured Verminephrobacter sp., assembly GCA_964466605.1. Classification (GTDB taxonomy): domain Bacteria; phylum Pseudomonadota; class Gammaproteobacteria; order Burkholderiales; family Burkholderiaceae_C; genus Acidovorax. The sequence continues at coordinate 5,898 of CAYXSL010000229.1, read as the reverse complement.
GCCACACGTTGTTCGGCAGGGGCCAGGGACGAGAGCGAGGCGGTGATGCGGTCGAGCATGGGGGCGGGTTTCCTGGTGGGGGGGGCGGCGGCTGAGAGAGAAATGGTAACTGCGTTTCACATTTGGCTCCTCATGAGTTACCAGGAGGGCGGCCGCGCCCTGCGTGTTATCCCGCTGGCCGGGGCTCGGGGCCAGACCTAGGATGGGCTGTAACTACACTGTCACATTTCAACGAAAGCAACCCTGATGCGCACGCTCACCAAGAACACCCTGGCGGCCGCCACGTTGGCCCTGCTGGCCTCCGGCGCCTTCGCGCAAGGCCAGGTCAACATCATCTGCTCGGTGCAGGCCGAGTGGTGCAACCTGATGTCCACCGTGTATTCCAAGACCACGGGCACCAAGGTCAACATGACGGCCAAGGGCTCGGGCGAAGCGCTCGCACAGCTCAACGCCGAGAAGGCCAACCCCAAGACTGATATCTGGTTTGGCGGCACGGGCGACCCGCACTTGCAGGCGGCCGAGCAGGGCCTCACGCTCGAATACAAATCGCCGCAGCTCGCGCAACTGCACCCCTGGGCGCAGAAGCAGGCGGCCGATTCCAAGTACCGCACCGTGGGCGTGTACCTGGGCCCGCTGGGCTTTGGCTACAACACAGAGCTGCTGGCCAAGCGCAAGCTGAAAGCCCCGCAGTCCTGGGCCGACCTGCTCAAGCCCGAGTTCAAGGGCGAGGTGCAGATGGCCAACCCCGCATCCAGCGGCACGGCCTACACCATGATCGCCACGCTGGTGCAGATCATGGGCGAGGAAAAAGCCTTTGAATACCTCAAGGCCCTGCACCCCAACATCAGCACCTACACCCGCTCGGGCACCGCGCCGGTCAAGGCCGCAGCGCGGGGCGAAACCACGGTGTCGGTGAGTTTTGTGCACGACGTGACCACCGAGGCGGTCAACGGCTTCCCCGTGGGCTCGGTCACGCCATCCGAAGGCACGGGCGCCGAAGTGGGCTCCATGAGCATCGTCAAGAACGGCCCCAACACCGAGGCCGCCAAGAAGTTCTACGAATGGGCGCTCACGCCCGGTGGCCAGCAGTTTGGCCTGGCGGCCAAGCAGTTCCAGCTGCCCAGCAACACGCAGGTGCCCAAAGACCCGCGCATGACCGACCCGGCCAAGATCAAGCTCATCAACTACGACTACGCCAAGTACGGCGCCAGTGCCGAGCGCCGCCGCCTGATTGCGCGCTGGGAAAAAGAAGTCCAAAACGCTGCGCGCTGATGGTGGCCGCGTCTGTGGCGATGGGGCCTGCGCCCCGGCGGGCGGTGGCGGCCAACCGCCCCCTGTGGGTCTGGGTGCTGATCGGTGTGCTGGGCTACCTGCTGCTGCCCTGGTATGCGCAGCAGGATGCCAACGGCCTGCTGGCCGTGGGTCGGGTGTGGGGCGATGCGCAGGCCGCCAATGGGCTGCTGCAGGCCGCGCAGCAGGGGCGCCCCTGGCTGTGGCTGGGCCTGCTGGGCCTGGTCTTGGCGGGCGTGGGCGCAGCCCTGCCTGCGGGCCGCCAGCAAGGCGCTGTGCTGATCGCAGGCGGTGCGCTGGGGCTGGTGGCCTTGCTGCTCAGTGGCTTCACCATTGGCGCACGCGGCTGGGCGTTTGAATGGATGAACACCCACCTAGGCGAGCTGGGCACGCGCCAGCCCGGCATGGGCTGGGGTGGCTTTGTGGTGCTGTCGGCGTTGCTGGTGCTGCTGGCATTTGGCATTGCGCGGCGCGGTTTCTTCAAGGGCGATCTGTTTGTGGCGGCCGCCGTGCTGGGCTGTGGCAGCCTGCTGGCGCTGTTCATCGTGTTCCCGGTGCTCAAGGCGCTGTCGGCTGCGTTTTTTCTGGAAGACGGCCCGTTCTCGCTGGCCGTGATGTGGGAGCGCATTGCCCACGAGCGCAACTTTGGCCTGGCCTGCCTCGGCGGCGGGCAGCGCTGCGGCGTGGCGTGGAACACGCTGTTCCTGGGCCTCATGACCGCGACCAGCACCACGCTCCTGGGCACCTTCATGGCGCTGATGGCCGAGCGGGCCTCGCGCCGCTATGCGCGGCCGCTCAACATCGTGGCGCTGCTGCCCATCATCACGCCGCCGTTCGTGGTGGGCCTGGGGCTCATCCTGCTGTTTGGCCGTGCGGGCGTGTTCAACCAGTTTCTGGAGTACGCGTTTGGCATCACGCCCACGCGCTGGTTCTACGGCTGGCTCGGTGTGTGGGTGGCGCAGACCTTTGCCTTCACGCCGATTGCTTTCATGATCATGCGCGGGGTGGTGCAGGGCGTGGCGCCCAGCCTGGAAGAGGCCGCGCAGACGCTGCGCGCCAACCCGCACAAGACGTTCATGACCGTGACCCTGCCGCTGCTCAAGCCCGGCCTGGCCAACGCGTTCCTGGTGGGCTTCATCGAAAGCATGGCCGACTTCGGCAACCCCATCGTGGTGGGCGGGCAATTCTCGGTGCTCTCCACCGAAATCTTTTTCGCCATCGTGGGCGCGCAATACGACCAGGGCCGTGCCGCGTCGCTGGCCTGGATCCTCACGCTGTTTGCGCTCACCGTGTTTGCCATCCAGCGCGGCCTGCTGGGCAAGCAGAACTTCACCACCGTTTCCGGCAAGGGCGATGCAGGCATTGCCATGCCGCTGCCCACGGGCGTGCGCCGCGTGGTGCATTCAATTGCGCTGCCCTGGATGGCCTTCACGCTCATCGTCTACCTGTTTGCGCTGGCCGGTGGTTTTGTGCAGACCTGGGGGCGCGACTACACCATCACGCTGGCGCACTTCCGCACCGCGTTCAGCGTGGACTGGGGCGAGTTTGGCGTGGTGTGGGCGGGCACGGCGTGGAACTCGTTCTTCACCACCATCAAGCTTGCGGCCATTTCGGCGCCGCTCACGGCCACGCTGGGCATCGGCATTGCGTGGCTGCTGGCGCGCACCGAGTTCCGGGGGCAGGGCGCGTTCGAGTTCTCGGCCCTGCTGGCGTTTGCCATCCCGGGCACGGTGCTGGGCGTGAGCTACATCCTGGCCTTCAACGTGCCGCCGTTCGAGCTGACGGGCACGGCACTCATCATCGTGTTGTGCTTCATGTTCCGCAACCTGCCGGTGGGCGTGCGCGCCGGTACGGCGGCGTTCAAGCAGCTCGACCGCTCGCTCGATGAAGCGTCCGTCATGCTGCGCGCGGGCAGCGTGCAGACGCTGCGCCATGTGGTGCTGCCGCTGCTCAAGCCCGCGCTGGTGGCGGCGCTGGTCTACAGCTTTGTGCGCGCCATCACCACCGTGAGCGCGGTGATCTTCCTCGTCACCGCCGAGAACGAACTGGCCACCACCTACATCATCGGCCGCGTGGGCAATGGGGACTACGGCGTGGCGCTGGCGTACTGCACGGTGCTGATCCTTCTCATGTCGGCCTCCATCGGCCTGATCCAGCTGCTCGTCGGCGACCGCAAGCTGGGCAGGCGTGGGGCTGCCCCCGCCGCGCACTGAACACCCTTGCAGAAAAAAAGAAGAAACGCCATGAACCATAACGACGCGGGCATCGTATTCCGCAACATCACCAAGCGCTACGGCAGCGACCGCAGCGCGGCCCTGGCCGTCAAGGGCATCAGCTTTGAAGTGCCGCGTGGCACGCTCACCACCATCCTCGGCCCCTCGGGCTGCGGCAAGACCACTACCCTGCGCATGATCGCGGGGCTCGAATCCCCCACGTCCGGCGAGATCTTCATCGGTGGCAAGGACGTGACCACGCTCGGCCCCGCGCAGCGCAACGTGAGCATGATGTTCCAGAGCTACGCGCTGTTCCCGCACATGAACGTGGCGGAGAACGTGATGTACGGCCTGCGCATGTCGGGCCAACCCAAGGAGCAGGCGCGCGCCAAGGCCGTGGAGGCGCTGCGCGGTGTGGGCCTGGTCGGGTTTGACGACCGCCTGCCCAGCGAGTTGTCGGGCGGGCAACAGCAGCGCGTGGCCCTGGCCCGCGCGCTGGTGCTGGAGCCCGAGGTGCTGCTGTTCGACGAGCCCTTGTCCAACCTCGACGCCCGCCTGCGCCGCGAGATGCGCGAGGAAATCCGCGCACTGCAGCAGCGCCTGTCGCTCACCGTGGCCTACGTCACACACGACCAGGCCGAGGCCATGGCCGTGAGCGACCAGATCATCGTGATGAACCAGGGCCTGATTGCGCAAAAGGGCTCGCCGCGTGCGCTGTACGAAACCCCGCGCAGCGAGTTTGTGGCGGGCTTCATGGGCGAGGCCCTGCTGTTCCCGGCAGTGGCCGCGCCCGATGGCTCGGTGGCGCTGGGGCCCTTGGTGCTGCGCCCCCGCATGGCCGTGCAGATCGGGCCGGTGAAGGTGGCTGTGCGGCCCGAGGCCTGGCGCATCAGCCGCCAGGGCAATGGGCTGCTGCCTGCACGGCTGGCCAAGTCGGCCTACCTGGGCGCGGTGCACGAGTACACGTTCGAAACCGCGCTGGGGAGCATCTTTGTGGTGTCGTCCGACCTGGACGATGTGCTGGCCGTGGGCGACGAGGTGCAGCTGGGCCTGGGTGCACACGGCGTGTCGGTGGTTGGCCGTACCGAAGGCGCAGATCCTGATGCGGAATAATGGCGCCATGAACCAACTCGACGCCCTCAAACAGTTCACCACCGTGGTTGCCGACACCGGCGACTTTCTGCAACTGGCCCAGTTCCGTCCGCAGGACGCCACGACCAACCCCTCGCTGATCCTCAAGGCGGTGCAAAAGCCCGAATACGCGCCGCTGCTCAAGGACACCGTCGCCAAATGGCAAGGGCGCGCGATGGACGAGGTGATCGACCGCCTGCTGGTGCGTTTTGGCTGCGAGATTCTGACGCACGTGCCCGGCCGTGTCTCGACCGAGGTGGACGCCCGCCTGAGCTTTGACACCAGTGCCACCGTCACACGCGCCGAGCGCATCATCGAGCTGTACCAGGCCGAAGGCATCCACACCGACCGCGTGCTCATCAAGATCGCCTCGACCTGGGAAGGCATCCAGGCCGCCGCCCAGCTGGAGCGCAAGGGCATCCACACCAACCTCACGCTGCTGTTCTCGTTCGCCCAGGCCGTGGCGTGTGGCGACGCCAAGGTGCAGCTGATCTCGCCCTTCGTGGGCCGCATCTACGACTGGTACAAAAAGCAGGCGGGCCCCAGCTGGGACGAGGCGGCCCGCGCCGGTGCCAACGACCCTGGCGTGCAGTCGGTCACGCAGATCTACAACCACTACAAGCGTTTTGGCATTGCCACCGAGGTGATGGGTGCGAGCTTCCGCAATGTGGGCCAGATCACGGCGCTGGCCGGGTGTGACCTGCTGACCATTGCGCCGGAGCTGCTGGCGCAGCTGGCGGCGAGCGATGCGCCCTTGCAGCCGGCGCTGGATGCGGAGGCTGCCAAGGCCATGGACCTGCCTGCGGTGAACTATGACGAGGCGGGGTTCCGCTATGCGTTGAATGAGGACGCGATGGCGACGGAAAAGCTGGCCGAGGGGATTCGGGCGTTTGCCGCAGATGCGGTGAAGCTGGAGAAGCTGATCCTGGCAGCTTGAGGTTGCTTGTGGTTTGAGGGACGGCTGGTGCTTGTTTTGGGAGCGCCAGCCGTTTTGTTTTTTGTGGTTCTGTAGTTTTGGCTTTCCAGTGGGCTGAATTTTTTGGCGCTTGGGTGCTGCCCTGGAGCCGTTCGGGCTGAGCTTGTCGCAGCGCGGGTGCAACTCCCTCTACCGTTCGAGCTGAGCTTATCAAAGCCTTGGCGTGCTGGGTTGAAAAGCATGCTCGGGTTGAGGGCGGGAGCCGGGTTGTCGCCCCGGCAGGCGACTCACTCTTCTTTTGCTTCGCCAAAAGAAAGTAAGCAAAGAAAAGGCGACCCCCAGTCTGCG
>CAYXSL010000228.1:0-6635 GCA_964466605.1 uncultured Verminephrobacter sp. | reverse complement strand
TGCATTGACTTATTGGGCGCTGCGATCGCTCCTGTCCTCATTTGTGCCGACGGCTACAGAGTGAGGGTGGCGGCGATGGCAGGTTGAGTTCATACAGCGGCGCATCGCACAGCGATTATCTTTGCCAGTTGCCGCGGCAGTGCTCCGCATCGTCTCACCTTCACTCCTTGCCTCCCGGCAATGCTGCTCTTTGCAGACGAAATCTGTGGACCCCACGGGCATCCAAAACCCTTTGCAGTTGCCCGTCCTGCCATAAGCAATGCAAGTGGGCCAAGGCCTCCCCCATGGCGAAGGTCATCTGGTGGGCATCGAGCGGGCGCTTGAACATGATGGGCAGCACATCGAATGCGGACAGCGCGCCTTGCCGGGATGCCACAAGGATCTCATTGAGCCGATCCTGATGGTGGCTTTGCAACTGCTGGACGCGTTCGTGAAGGCCTTGGAAGGGCCTGCCGTGGGAAGGCAACACCAGGGTTTCTGGTGGCAACTCCAGGTAGCGCAGCAGGGATGTCAGAAAAAGCCGAAGTGGATTCGACTCTGGCTCTGTCGCGTGGACGCTCACATTGGTGGAGATGCGCGGCAAGACCATGTCGCCGCTGATGAGGGCTGACAGCTCTGCGCAGTACAGCGCAATGTGCTCGGGTGCATGCCCATAGCCGCTGATGCATTGCCAGGTGCGCCCTCCGATCTCGATGACATCTCCGTCCATGAGTCGGCGGAAGCGGGAGGGCAGCGAGGGAACAAGGGTTGGAAAGTACGACGCCCGCCCTCGCACATGCCGGAGAAATTCCCCATCCTGCATGCCATGCAGGGTGTAGAAATCGGCGCCGGCCTCGCCGCCAAAACCGTTGCGGTCGTACACAGCGGTTCTGGCCACGTGGTAATCCGTGGCGCTGATCCACAGGCGCACATTCCAGCGTTCGCACAGCCAGTGCGCCAAGCCGATGTGGTCTGGGTGCATGTGGGTGACGATCACCCGCAAGATGGGCAGGCCTTCCAGGCTGTTGGCAAACACTTGTTCCCACTGGGCGCGCGTGCTCGGGCTGTCGATGCAGCAATCGACCACGGTCCAGCCATCCACCGTGGCGCCGTGCACATCGGACTGCCGGTCCCGCAACAGCCACAAGTTGATATGGTCGAGCGCGAACGGCAGGCCCATGCGGACCCACTTGACGCCAGGCGCGACGGTGATAGCACCACCTTCAGGCGGAAGAACATCCCCCAACGGGTAGTGGATCTGGTGTTCAAGTGGATTCATGGCTAGGGTCGTATGCGTTAGCATTGACGTTAACGTAAACGTCATGCATTCGGTGCATTGTAGGGATCGATGGCCCCAAGGCTGTCTCCTGCGCGAAACCGCACCGGTCGCATGCAGTCCACACCATGGCCAACACCTACACCATCAGCGACCTCGCCAAAGAGTTTGACCTCACCACCCGGGCCATCCGCTTCTACGAAGACATGGGCCTGTTGCAGCCAGAGCGCACGGGGGCGGCGGGCCGCAACCGCGTCTACAGCGCGCGGGACCGCACCCGCCTGCGCCTGACCCTGCGGGCCAAGCGCCTGGGCCTGTCCCTGACCGAAGCCAAAGAGATCATTGATCTCTATGACAGCCCGCGCGATACCGGTGTGCAGTTGCGCAAGTTTCTCGATGTGTTGGTAGTCCATCGCAAGCAACTCGAAGAGCAGATGGCCGACCTGCGGGCCAACCTCGAAGAGGTCCAGGAGCATGAAGAAGAGGCCCGGGCGCTGTTGCTGAAGGTGGAAAAGCAAAAATGATCCATAATTGACGTTTACGTAAACGTAAATCAGGAGACCGTCGTGACAACGACCCCTTTCGAGCCCCGATGTGCCCATTACGCAGACCGCGTGCAGGGCAACTTTGCGCGCCAGGGGGCGATGCAGACCCTGGGGGCCCGCTTGGGCCTGCTGGAGCCCGGGGCGGTGGACATCGAGCTTCCCTGGGCCCTAGGGCTGACCCAGCAACACGGTTTCCTGCATGCGGGCATGGTCGCCACGGCACTGGACTCGGCCTGCGGCTATGCGGGCTTTACCCTGATGGCGGAGGACGCAGCGGTCCTCACGATTGAATTCAAGATCAACCTGCTGGCCCCTGCGAAGGGCGAGCGGTTTCGCATGGAAGGCCGGGTCATCAAACCCGGCCGCACCATCACCGTGTGCGAGGGCCGTGCCTTCGCCATCGACGGCAACCAAGAAAAACTGGTGGCCACCATGGGTTGCACCCTCATGGCCGTCACCGGGCGCGAAGCCATCCAGGGCTGAGAGGCTGAGAGTCTTTTATCCATGCCCGCCTTGCACGCCAAAACGCCCCAGCTCGTCGTTGCAAATGCTTGCCATAGCCCGAGCTATGGCTGCGCTTCGCGCGTAGATCCGGGGCGTTTTGACGCACCTTTCGGGCACGGATAAAAAACTCCCAGCTCTGAGCCCACCATTCATCCCCTTATCCATTCCGAGGAGACACCCTATGAGCATTCCCGCCAACCTGCCCGGCCTCAATTTCCAGCTGGGCGAAGATATCGATGCCCTGCGCGACGCCGTGCGCGACTTCGCACAGGCCGAGATCGCGCCGCGCGCCGCTGAGATCGACCGCAATGACCAGTTCCCCATGGACCTGTGGCGCAAGATGGGTGACCTGGGCGTCCTTGGTATCACCGTGCCCGAGCAGTACGGCGGTGCCGCCATGGGCTACCTGGCGCACATGGTGGCGATGGAAGAAATCTCGCGCGCCAGCGCCTCGGTGGGCCTGTCCTACGGCGCGCACAGCAACCTGTGCGTGAACCAGATCAAGCGCAACGGCAACGACACCCAACGCGCCAAGTACCTGCCCAAGCTGATCAGCGGCGAACATGTCGGCGCGCTGGCGATGAGCGAGCCGGGCGCCGGCTCGGACGTGATCAGCATGAAGCTCAAGGCCGAGGACAAGGGCGGCTACTACCTGCTCAACGGCAGCAAGATGTGGATCACCAACGGCCCCGACGCCGACACCTTGGTGGTGTATGCCAAGACCGAACCTGAACTCGGCGCGCGCGGCGTCACCGCCTTCCTGATCGAGAAGGGCATGAAGGGCTTCTCCATTGCCCAAAAGCTCGACAAGCTCGGCATGCGTGGCAGCCACACGGGCGAGCTGGTGTTCCAGGATGTCGAGGTGCCCGCCGAGAACGTGCTGGGCGGCCTGAACCAGGGCGCCAAAGTGCTCATGAGCGGCCTGGACTATGAACGTGCGGTCTTGACCGGCGGCCCCCTGGGCATCATGCAGTCGGTGATGGACAACGTGATCCCTTACATTCACGACCGCAAGCAGTTCGGCCAGAGCATCGGCGAATTCCAGCTCATCCAGGGCAAGGTGGCCGACATGTACACCGTGCTCCAGGCGGGGCGCTCGTTTGCGTACACCGTGGCCAAGAACCTGGACATGCTGGGCACGGACCATGTGCGCCAGGTGCGCAAGGACTGCGCCAGCGTCATCCTCTGGTGTGCCGAGAAGGCCACCTGGATGGCGGGCGAAGGCGTGCAGATCTATGGTGGCAACGGCTACATCAACGAGTACCCCCTGGGGCGCCTGTGGCGTGACGCCAAGCTGTACGAGATTGGCGCGGGCACCAGCGAGATCCGCCGCATGCTGATCGGACGCGAGCTGTTTGCCGAAACCTGCTGACCCGCGGACCATTGCCGCAGGCCGATCCACTGTTTGAAAGAGCCAGACCCACCATGCCCACCTCCATCGAAGACCTGTTTGTCCACAACCGCGCCTGGGCGGCCCAGATGGAACGCGAGCGCCCTGGCTTCTTCACCGGCCTGCTGGCGCAGCAAAAGCCCAAGTACATGTGGATCGGCTGCTCCGACAGCCGCGTGCCTGCCAACCAGATCACCGGGCTGGAGCCGGGCGAGGTGTTCGTACACCGCAACGTGGCCAACGTGGTGGTGCCCACCGACCTCAACTGCCTGTCCACCATCCAGTACGCGGTGGACCAGCTGCGCGTGGAGCACCTCATGGTGGTGGGCCACTACGGCTGCGGCGGCGTGCTGGCCGCGCTGGAAGGCATGCGTGTCGGCCTGGCTGACAACTGGATCCGCCATGTGTCGGACGTGCGCGACCGCCACCGCGACCTCATTGCGTCCATTGAACCCCAGTGGCGCCACGATGTGCTGTGCGAGCTGAACGCCATCGAGCAGGTGGTCAACGTGGCCCAGAGCACCGTGATGCTCGACGCCTGGGGCCGGGGCCAGAAGGTCACGCTCCATGGCTGGTGCTACGGCCTGAAAGACGGGCTCATCAACGACCTGCACATGACCGTGGACAGCACCGAAGGCCTGGAGTCGCTCTACAAGGCGGCGATTGCTGGCGTGGCTGCCGTGAAGAGATGATGCACCCCCTGAGTCGCTTCGCGCCTTCCCTCTCTCTCTACGCACTGCGCGCTAGGGGAGGGGGATGCAGCCAGCGGCCTGGCAAAGCCAGTTCCGCGGCCACCTCGCCTGGGCCGTGCCAGTGTCACGGGCTTACGGTCGTACTTGGCGCCACGGGCAGTTGAAATGTTCCCGCAACGCCTCGATGCCCCCCAGGCCTACGGCATTGCCAAGGCCATGATGGACGGCTTCAACCGCCACTACCGGCTGTTCCGCACCGAGTCTGCGCGGGCCAAGCACCGCTTTGAAACCGCCGACTGGCACGGCCAGCAGCGCGCCCAGCGCGAGCGCATCGAGTTCTATGATCTGCGCGTGAAGGAATGCGTGCGCCGGCTCGAAAAGGAGTTTGGCGCGGGCGCGCAGCCCATGGAGGTGTGGCACCAGGTCAAGCTGCACTACATCGGGCTCTTGGTGAACCACCACCAGCCCGAGCTGGCCGAGACCTTCTTCAACTCGGTCACCACCAAGATCCTGCACCGCACGCATTTCCACAACGACTTCATCTTTGTGCGGCCTGCGGTCAGCACTGAATACATCGAGAACGACGAGCCCGCCGCGCGGCCCACCTACCGGGCCTACTACCCCACGCGCGACACGCTGGGCGACGCGTTCCAGACCATCATCGAGAACTTCCAGCTCCAGCGCGAGTTTGCCGACCTGCCGCGCGACACCGCCTGTGTGGTGGCCGCGATGCGCAGCCGCCTGGACAAGGTCAAGCTGCGCACCAACTTCCAGGTGCAGGTGCTCACCAGCCTGTTCTTTCGCAACAAGGGCGCCTACGTGGTGGGCAAGATCATCAACGGCTTCAATGAGGTGCCGTTTGCGCTGCCCATCCTGCACGACGATGCTGGCCGCTTGTACATTGACGCCGCGCTGTTTGGCGAAGACGACATGCAGATGCTGTTCAGCTTTGCGCGTGCGTACTTCATGGTGGACATGGAGGTGCCCAGCGCCTACGTGCAGTTCTTGCGCAGCCTCTTGCCGCGCAAGCCGCGTGCCGAGATCTACAACGCCCTGGGCCTGGCCAAGCAGGGCAAGACGCTGTTCTACCGCGACTTTCTGTACCACCTGAAGCACTCCAGCGACCAGTTCCGCATTGCGCCGGGCATCAAAGGCATGGTGATGCTGGTGTTCGACCTGCCGAGCTTCCCCTTCGTGTTCAAGCTCATCAAGGACTACTTTCCGCACCAGAAGGAAACCACGCGCGAGCAGATCAAGGCCAAGTACCTGCTGGTCAAGCAGCACGACCGCGTGGGCCGCATGGCCGACACGCTGGAGTACAGCGAGGTGGCCTTTCCGCGCGACCGTTTTGACGACGCGCTGATCGCCGAGATCGAGAAGTTCGCGCCCAGCCAGCTTGAAATCAGCGACCGCGATGGCGATGGCCAGACCGAGGTGATCATCAAGCACCTGTACATCGAGCGGCGCATGATCCCGCTCAACATCTACCTGCAGGAAGCCTTCGACACCGGCCTGGCCGACCCGCGCGCGCGCCAGCAGATGGAGCACAGCGTCATCGAATACGGCAACGCCATCAAGGACCTCGTGGCCGCCAACATCTTCCCCGGCGACATGCTCTGGAAGAACTTCGGTGTCACACGCAACGGCAAGGTCGTGTTCTACGACTACGACGAGATCGAATACCTCACCGACTGCAACTTCCGCCGCGTGCCCACGCCGCACAACGAGGAAGAAGAGATGAGCGGCGAGGTCTGGTACAGCGTGGGCCCGCGCGACGTGTTCCCCGAAACCTTCGGCCCCTTCCTGCTGGGCAACGACGCCGTGCGCGAGGTGTTCATGCAGCACCATGCCGATTTGCTCGACGCCGCGTTCTGGCAGTCGCACAAGGAGCGCATCCAGGCCGGCCACATGTTCGATGTGTTCCCTTACGACACCGAGCGCCGCTTTGCGCAGGGTGCTGCGGCCCGCTGACGCCAGCCAGTTTTTTGTCCCCCCTTTTTCTCAGCCCCTTTCCCAGGAGACCTTCACCATGTCCACGACCATCCAAGACCCCATCGTCATCGTCGGCGCTGCACGCACCCCCATGGGCTCGCTGCAGGGCGACTTCTCCAGCCTGGCCGCGCACGACCTGGGCGGCGCCGCCATCAAGGCCGCCATCGAGCGCGCTGGTGTCTCGCCCGATGCCGTGGGCGAAGTGCTGTTCGGCAACTGCCTGATGGCCGGCCAGGGCCAGGCACCCGCGCGCCAGG
>CAYXSL010000227.1:0-6648 GCA_964466605.1 uncultured Verminephrobacter sp. | reverse complement strand
AGGGGCGCTGGTAGATGGTGCCGTCGGGGTTGCGGTCGAACGGCATGCCGAAGTGTTCCAGCTCCACCACCACGTTCGGTGCTTCGCGGCACATGAACTCGATGGCGTCCTGGTCGCCCAGCCAGTCAGAGCCCTTGATGGTGTCGTAGAAGTGGTAGTGCCAGTTGTCCTCGCTCATGTTGCCCAGCGATGCGGACACGCCACCCTGGGCCGCCACCGTGTGCGAGCGGGTGGGGAACACCTTGGACAGCGAGGCCACGTTCAGGCCTGCGCGGGAGAGTTCAAGCGCGGCACGCATGCCGGAGCCGCCGGCGCCGACGATGACGACGTCGAATTTGCGCTTGGTGATGTTAGCGTTGGTGTAGCTCATTGTTGTTTGCCTTCAGTCGCGGGGATCAATCAGAGACGCCACAGAACCTGGATACCCCAGCCGGCGCAGCCGACCAGCCAGACGATGGTGAACACCTGCAGTGCCAGGCGCAGACCCACGGGCTTGATGTAGTCCATCAGGATTTCGCGCACGCCGACCCAGGCGTGCCAGGCCAGCGAAATGATCACGGTGAAGGTCAGCACCTTCATCCACTGGGCCGAGAAGATGCCGGCCCATTTGTCGTAGCCGATGGGGCCCTTGTTGAAGATCACCTGGGCGAGCAGCGCCAGGGTGAAGAGAGCCATCAGGACTGCCGTGACGCGCTGGCTGAGCCAGTCGCGCAGGCCGTAGTGGGCGCCGACGACGACGCGCTTGGAACCGTAATTGACGGACATGGATGTATTCCTCTTGTTGTGTGGGGCACTGGGAGGCAGCGGCCGCTGCCTTGTATGGAGACCGATCAGTACAGGCCGAACAGCTTGGCACCCAGCACCAGGGCCAAGGTGATGCTCACCGCAAACACGGACAGGGCCGAAGACTTGCCGAATTGCTTGTTCACGGCGCTGTGGCTTACATCCATCCACAGGTGGCGCAGGCCGGCGCAAAAGTGGTGCAGGTAAGACCAGATCAGAGCCAGGGCCACGAGCTTGATGAACCAGCCGGGCACGAAGCCGATACCGATGTTGAAGGCCGCCGAGAATTTGGCGAACGAGATTTCGGACGACACCGAGGTGTCAAACATCCAGATGATGAAAGGCAACAGCAGGAACATGATCAGCCCGCTGGCGCGGTGCAGGATCGAGACCCACGCCGCAGGGGTCATGCGGTAGGTGGTGAGGTCCTTGAAGGCATTGATGTTGCGGAATTCAGGCCGTTTTTTGGCAAGCTCGGTCATGTTGAGTGCTTTCGTGGATGTAACTTCTTTGTAATTCGGAGATGCAAAGAACGCAAAATTCTATTGCAACGCAACAATAAGGGGTTTGACCCTGTCGGAATTTTCGACGTGTTTGCTCGGGTGCCAGCTTGTTGTCAGTTCAGTTCATTACGGTAATGGTGGGTGTCGGTGAGGTAAAGGCCCCGGCGTAACTCCATGGGAACATCGTTGTAGGTGTAGGCAATCCGCTCCACGCTCAAAAGCGGCGTGGCGGGGGTGATCTGCAGCAGCTGGGCCTGCTCCTCGTCGGGCAGCACGGCACGGATCTTTTCTTCGGCCCGCACCATGCGCACGCCGAAATCCAGCTCGAACATGGCGTAAGTAGGGCCCTGGTAATTGGCCAGCTGCTCGGCCGTGAGGCCCTTGAAGGCCTGTCCGGGCAGCCAGATGTCTTCGAGGATGGTGGGCACACCGGCAAACGACAGGATGCGCTTGGCCTGCATCACGGCATCGCCGCTGCGCAGGGCCAGGGTGCGTGCGACGTCGGCGCTGGCGCGCACGCGGCGGCAATCAATCACGCGGCGCTGGGCCGGGCCTTCGACCCGGGCGTCGCCGGTGTCGGGCAGCAGCTTCAAAAAGCGGTACTGCACGTGCTGCTCGGCGTGGGTGGCAACGAACGTGCCCTTGCCCTGGCGGCGCATCACGAGGTTTTCTGCCGCCAGCTCGTCGATGGCCTTGCGCACCGTACCCTGGCTCACCCGAAATCGGGCGGCGAGTTCCATCTCGCTGGGGATGGCTTCGCCTGGTTTCCACTCGCCCTGCTGCAGGCTTTGCAGGATCAGGCCCTTGATCTGCTGGTACAGCGGGCTGAACGCCGGCGTGGTGGCGCCCGCAGCGCCAGACGGCGTGGCGGGGGTGTCGGCGGCGAACGGCAGGGATGACATGGCGGGTGGCGCGTGGTTTGGGCTGTGGCGCACCGGTTGCCACATGACAGCCGGACGACAAACGGGTTGCAATCATATCTTATATAAGACATAAGACAAATTGACCGGGGTGTCGAATCGGGGGTAAACTCCAAGGCTGTTTTGCGGGGCACGGGCTGCTGGTAACAGGCGCTGGTGCTTGCGTTGCACACACACCTGTTTTCCTTACTTCCCTGGAGTTTTCATCATGAGCAAGAAGCCTGTTCGCGTAGCCGTCACCGGTGCCGCTGGTCAAATCGGTTACGCCCTGCTGTTCCGTATCGCCTCCGGCGAAATGCTGGGCAAGGACCAGCCGGTCATCCTGCAACTGCTCGAAATCCCTGACGAAAAGGCCCAGAACGCGCTCAAGGGCGTGATCATGGAACTGGAAGACTGCGCCTTCCCGCTGCTGGCCGGCATCGAGGCCCACAGCGATCCCATGACCGCCTTCAAGGACACCGACTACGCCCTGCTGGTGGGTGCCCGTCCCCGCGGCCCCGGCATGGAACGTGCCGATCTGCTGGCCGCCAACGCCCAGATCTTCACCGCCCAGGGCAAGGCCCTGAACGCCGTGGCCTCGCGCAACGTGCGCGTGTTGGTGGTGGGCAACCCGGCCAACACCAACGCCTACATTGCCATGAAGAGCGCGCCGGACCTGCCGCGCAAGAACTTCACCGCCATGCTGCGTCTGGACCACAACCGCGCCGCCAGCCAGATCGCCGCCAAGATGGGCATCGCCGTGGGCGACATCGAGAAGCTGGCCGTGTGGGGCAACCACTCGCCCACCATGTACGCCGACTACCGTTTCGCCACCGTGAACGGCAAGTCCGTCAAGGAAACCATCAACGACCAGGTCTGGAACGCTGAAGTGTTCCTGCCCACCGTGGGCAAGCGCGGCGCTGCCATCATCGCCGCTCGCGGCCTGTCGTCGGCGGCTTCCGCAGCCAACGCCGCCATCGACCACATGCGCGACTGGGCCCTGGGCACCAATGGCAAGTGGGTCACCATGGGCATCCCTTCCAAGGGCGAATACGGCATCCCCGCTGAAGTCATGTTTGGCTACCCCGTCACCTGCGAAGGCGGCGAGTACAAGATCGTCGAAGGCCTGGAGATCGATGCCTTCTCGCAAGAGTGCATCAACAAGACGCTGGCCGAGCTGCAAGGCGAGCAAGACGGCGTCAAGCACCTGCTGTAAGCAAGCCTGGTGAACGCAATGCAGCCGACGCCCCTGGCATCGGGCCTTCGGGCCGCCCCGGTCCCCGCGCAGGGGCAGGGCGCTGCGCTTTCTTCTTCTGCCCTGCCTTCCGGCAGCGCGCATCCCAGGGATGTGCTGTTGGGTGCGCAGGCGCAGACCGGATTTCTGCCCGTGTGCGACCACTACAGCGGTGTGGAAGCACGTATGCGCAAAAGCCTGCAGCTGCAGGCCGAGATGGCGCAAGAGTTGGGCACCTGCGTCTTTGACGTGACCCTGGATTGTGAAGACGGTGCGCCGGTCGGTTTCGAGGCGGACCATGCGCGGCTGGTTGCCAGCCTGGCGCTGGGCGCCGCACCCACGGCCCGCGTTGCCGCCCGCGTGCATGCGGTGGACCACCCGGCCTTTGCCAACGATATCGCCACGATCGCAGGCGAAGCAGGCCACAGGCTCTGCCACATCATGGTGCCCAAGGTCGAATCCGTGGACGACGTGCTGCAGGTGGAGCGTGCGCTGGAGCGCGCCTCGGCACCTGGGCTTCCCATCCACGTACTGATCGAGTCGCCCGCTGCCGTGCACCGGGCCTTTGAGATCGCCGCCCACCCCCGTGTGCAGAGCCTGAGCTTCGGCCTCATGGATTTTGTGTCGGCCCATGGCGGGGCGATCCCTGCCCAGGGCATGACGTCGGCCGGACAGTTTGCCCATCCGCTGGTGGTGCGTGCCAAGCTCGAGATCGCTGCTGCCTGCCATGCCCATGGCAAGGTGCCCTCGCATTGTGTGGTCACCGAGTTCTCTGACACCGTGGCCATGCAGGGTGCGGCCCGCCGTGCGGCCCTGGAGCTGGGCTACACCCGCATGTGGAGCATCCACCCCGCGCAGATACGTCCCATCCTGCAGGCCTTTGCGCCGCAGCAGGACGATATCGAAAATGCTTCAAAAATAATAGCCGCCGCCGCTCAGGCTGATTGGGCTCCCATCAGCTTTGAAGGCGTGTTGCATGACCGCGCCAGTTACCGTTTCTACTGGCAAACACTTGAGCGTGCCCACCACACCGGGCGCGCGCTTGCCCCGTCCGTGCGCCACTGGTTTGGCGCATCGGCGGTTGTTCCATCGTGAACCGCCTTCCTGAACACCCCTACGCAGGACCCTCCATGAAATCCATCATCGCCTCCGCTCTCCTGTTGCTGGCCCCTGCCATGGCTCTGGCCCAGACCACGCCTGCCCAGCCTGCGGCCAAGTCCGAGACCAAGGCTGCTGCAACCAAGCCTGCAGCAAAACCGGCTCCCAAGACGGCAGCCAAGTCCGAGGCCAAGCCCACCAAGGCTGCTGCCAAGGAACCAGCGGCCAAGAAGGCCGCAGTGGCCAAGGCCGAGCCCACCAGCAGCCGCACCCAGCTGAAAAGCGCCACAAGCCAGGTGGCTGCGGGCATCATTGCCGCAGAAGCGGCCCTCTCGCCTGCCGAGCTGGCCATCGCCGAGCGTGTGCACACAGGCCGCATGCCCTGCGAGCTGGGCGCTTTTGTCACAGTGACTGCCGACCCCGCCACGCCGGGCCACTTTCATGTGGAAGGCAAGGGGTTTAAGTACTTCATGTCGCCCGTGGCCACGACCACTGGCACGGTGCGCCTGGAAGACCAGAAGGGCGGTGCCGTCTGGCTGCAGATCGCCAACAAGTCCATGCTGATGAACCAGAAGCTGGGCCAGCGCCTGGCCGATGAATGCATGAGCGCCGAACAGGTGGTGGTGGCCGAAGCCATCAAAAAGAACCCCCCTGTGAGTGTTCTGGAGCCCATGCCTGCGGCCAAGTAGTCCGCTCGTTTTTTGCGCAACCGCCCCCCAAAGAAATCCACGAACCCCTAGTGTGTGCTGGCGTGAGGTCCTTTGAGGCCCTTGCAGCCAGACATACCGCCCCACTTTAGAACGCAACCGGAGAAAAATGATGTTGAAAGCCTACCGTGACCATGTGGCCGAGCGCGCCGCCCTGGGCATCCCGCCGCTGCCGCTGGATGCCAAACAAGTGGCCGAACTGATCGAGCTGATCAAGAACCCACCTGTTGGCGAAGATGCCTTCCTGCTGGACCTGCTCACGCACCGTGTGCCTCCGGGTGTGGATGATGCTGCCAAGGTCAAGGCCAGCTTCCTGGCCGCCGTGGCGCATGGCGATGTGAAGATCGGTTTGATCTCCAAGTCCAAGGCCACCGAGCTGCTGGGCACCATGGTGGGTGGCTACAACGTGCACCCCCTGATCGAGCTGCTGGACGATGCCGAAGTGTCCGGCGTTGCCGCCAACGCGCTCAAGAAGACGCTGCTGATGTTCGACTTCTTCAACGACGTGGCGACCAAGGCCAAGGCCGGCAACGTCAAGGCGCAGGAAGTGATGCAAAGCTGGGCCAATGCCGAGTGGTTCACCACGCGCCCCGAAGTCGAGAAGAAGATCACCGTCACCGTGTTCAAGGTGCCCGGCGAAACCAATACCGACGACCTGTCGCCCGCTCCCGATGCCTGGAGCCGCCCCGACATTCCGCTGCACTACCTGGCCATGCTCAAGAACACCCGTCCCGACGCGGCGTTCAAGCCCGAGGAAGACGGCAAGCGCGGCCCCATGCAGTTCATCGACGACCTGAAGAAGAAGGGCCACCTGGTTGCCTACGTGGGTGACGTGGTCGGCACTGGTTCGTCGCGCAAGTCGGCCACCAACTCCATCGTCTGGGCCACCGGCCAGGACATTCCCTTCGTGCCCAACAAGCGCTTTGGCGGCGTCACGCTGGGCGGCAAGATTGCGCCCATCTTCTTCAACACGCAGGAAGACTCCGGCTCGCTGCCTATCGAGGTGGACGTTTCCAAGCTGGAAATGGGTGACGTGATCGACGTGCTGCCCTACGACGGCAAGATCGTGAAGAACGGCGAGACCGTGGCTGAGTTCCAGCTCAAGAGCGACGTGCTGTTCGACGAAGTGCGCGCTGGCGGCCGCATCAACCTCATCATCGGCCGCTCGCTTACCGGCAAGGCCCGTGAACTCCTGGGCCTGCCCGCCTCCACCGTGTTCCGCCTGCCTACCGCGCCTGCGGCCAGCACGGCCGGTTTCACGCTGGCTCAGAAGATGGTCGGCCGTGCCGTGGGTCTGCCCGAAGGCCAGGGCGTGCGCCCCGGTACCTACTGCGAACCCAAGATGACCACCGTGGGCTCGCAAGACACTACCGGCCCCATGACCCGCGACGAGCTGAAGGACCTGGCCTGCCTGGGCTTCTCGG
>CAYXSL010000226.1:0-6726 GCA_964466605.1 uncultured Verminephrobacter sp. | reverse complement strand
TTGATGGCCTTGATGGCGCCCATGGCGTTGCGCTCGATGCAGGGGATCTGAACCAGCCCGCCCACGGGGTCGCAGGTCATGCCCAGGTTGTGCTCCATGCCGATCTCGGCGGCGTTCTCGATCTGCTCGGGGCTGCCGCCCATCACGGCGGCGAGCGCGCCTGCGGCCATGGAGCAGGCCACACCCACCTCGCCCTGGCAGCCCACCTCGGCGCCTGAGAGCGAGGCGTTCTCCTTGTAGATGATGCCGATGGCGCCGGCGGTGAGCAAAAAGGTGGCGATGCCGTCCTCGTTCGCGCTGGGCAAAAAGTTCACGTAGTAGTGCAGTACGGCGGGGATCACGCCGGCCGCGCCGTTGGTGGGGGCGGTCACCACGCGGCCGCCTGCGGCGTTCTCCTCGTTGACGGCCATGGCGTAGAGGTTCACCCAGTCCAGCATCGAGAGCGGGTCGCGCAGCGCGGCCTCGGGGGCGCTGCTGAGCTGGTGGTGCAGCTCGGCCGCGCGGCGGCGCACATGCATGGGACCGGGCAGGGTGCCGGTGCTGGCGCAGCCGCGCTGCACGGCCCCGGCCATGGTTTTCCAGATGGCCATGAGCTGGCGGCGCACCTCGGTGCTGCTGCGCCAGTGTTGCTCGTTGGCGGCCATGAGCTGGGCGGGGGTGAGGCCGGTGGCCTGGCACTGGGCCAGCAGCTCGGCCCCGGTGCGGAAGGGGTGGGGCAGGCCCTGGGCATGGCCGGCCACGTCGGGCCCCGCGGTGGCGGCGCTGTTGAGCACACGCTCGCCCGCTGCGTCGATCACAAAACCACCGCCCACCGAGTAGTACTCACGCCCCGCAATCTCGTTGCCCTGCGCGTCGAACGCATGAAACGCCATGCCGTTGGGGTGCAGCGGCAGGCTTTTGCGGCGAAACAGCAGGTGCTCTTTCTCGACAAACGGCACCCCATGCTCGCCCAGCAGCGCCAGCGTTTGCCGGGTGCGGATGTCGGCGATGGCGGGCTGGATCTGGTCCGGGTCGATGTGGTCGGGCTCGTGCCCGGCCAGGCCCAGCAGCACGGCCTTGTCGGTGCCGTGGCCCACGCCCGTGGCAGACAGGGAGCCAAACAGCTCCACCGTGACGTGGTGCACGGCGGCCAGGCCCAGGGTGGCCTGCACATGGCAGGCAAACTGCCGCGCCGCAATCATGGGCCCCACGGTGTGGGAGCTGGAGGGACCGATACCGATCTTGAAGAGGTCGAAAACGCTGACGGACATGGTGGTGCTCAGGAGCGGCGCAGTGGTTTGGCCGATGGGTGGGGACGGACTGGCGGCCGGGTAGGCTGCGACAGGTGCGATTTCAGGGCATAGGTGGCGACGATCAGTGCCAGCCAGCCCAGCAGGACATCCCAGAACCCCATGACCAGCCACACGGGCGCCAGCAGGGGGCCTGCGAGGGGCACGACGTACGGCGAGAGGCGGGGCGTCCAGAAGCCGGGGGCTCTCATGCAGGGGGATGAGAAGGGGTCGAAGGTGCCGGGCGAGCAGCCCAGGCTTTCGAGGATGGTGCGCGCTGTCTGGTTGCCCACGATGGGCAGGCCCAGCGCAAAGATGAACACGATGAAGCCTGCCAGCAGCAGCCAGAACAGGCCGCCCACGCCCCAGCGCAGCACATCCGCCGGGCTGGCGCGGCCCCGGCGTGGCAGCAGGGCTGCAGCGGCTGCGGGGTGGCGGTCAGCCCAGCGTGCGGCGTACAGCGCCAGCGCCCAGGCCAGCAGCAGCGCCCAGAAGTTGCTCAGCAGCACAAAGGGGTAGTCCACGATGCTGCCCGCCGACAGAAATGGCTCCAGCCGCAGACCGATGGCGTTGGCGAGCCACCCACAGGTGCCCAGCGCGGGGGTGGCGTGGGGCTGGCAGCGCATCACATCCAGCGCCCGTTCCGCGGCCACGCCCCCGACGATGGAAAACACCAGGCAGAAAAGGATGAGCCCCCACTGCAGGGTCTTGAAGAGATGTCTGGCGGTCAACGGAAGCCCTCCTGGCAAACCATGGGTAGTGGCTTGCGGACATTGTTGTCTTTGTGTTCCGGTCTTGGTAAGACCCGGGCGGCTGGCCGCATGGGGCGCAAGACTAGCGCGCTGTAAAGGCGGCGCCATGCGCGCTATCCCTGCCCCGCCCCGGGGCAGCCTGCTGCCTGCCACCCGCCGCAGGCGCTCAATCGCTCATAAATTAATAGCTAAAGAAACAATGTGGATGCGCGGAAAGGCCGTTTTTTCCTCAAATTCACAGCCCGGGCACGCGCAGATGTCAGCGCGCCTTGTGGCCCATGAATCTTTCTTCTTACATCACCAGCGCGCGGCCCAGCATCACCACCCAGTCCCAGGCATGCAGGCGTGGGCGTGTGTGCAGGCTGCCGCCCTTGAGGGCCTCGACCTTGTCGAGGATGCGCAGGCCGCCCTGCACCACCAGGCGCAGCTCCCAGCCTGCGCGGCCGGGCAGGCGGTGCACCAGGGGCGCGCCGCTATCCATGGTGGTGCGGGCCCAGTCGGCGCAGTCGGCGATGAGGCGCGCGTTTTCGCGCGTGCTTTGCAGGGCCAGCAGCTCGGCCTGGCAGGCGCCATGCACGGCGCAGTCGGCGCGCGGCAGGTAGTGGCGGTGGCGGGGGATGTCCACTGACAGGTCCTGCCAGAAATTGATGAGCTGCAGTGCGGTGCAGATCGCGTCGCTTTGCTGCAGCGCCTGCGCGTCGCCTACGCCATACAGGTGCAGCAGCAGGCGCCCCACGGGGTTGGCCGAGCGGCGGCAGTAGTCCAGCAGCTCGGCGCGGTCGGCATAGCCTTCGGCATCACGGGTTTTCTCCACGTCCTGGGCAAAGGCGCTGAGCAGGTCTTCGAGCAGCGGCACGGGCAGCTGGTGGCTGCGCAGCACGCCCTGCAGCGGCAGGAACACATCTGCCCAGCGGGGCGAGGGCGCCTGTCCTTGGGCAATCGCATGCAGATCGGCCAGGTAGGCGGCCAGGTCGGCCAGGCGGGCGGCGGGTGTGGCGTCGCCTTCATCGGCAATGTCGTCGGCCGTGCGGGCAAAGGCGTAGATGGCGGCAATCGGCTGGCGCAGGTGGGGCGGGCACAGCAGCGAGGCGACGGGGAAGTTCTCGTAGTGCGTCACAGGTGCAGCCAGGGCCGTGGCGGGCGCAGGCGCAGTGGAGGCGCTGGCCGGCGCGGCAATGGGTGCGGCTGCCGGAGAAGGTGGGCTGGAGGGGTTGGAGGGGCTGTAGCGGTCGTTCAC
Organism: uncultured Verminephrobacter sp.; assembly: GCA_964466605.1. Lineage (GTDB taxonomy): Bacteria > Pseudomonadota > Gammaproteobacteria > Burkholderiales > Burkholderiaceae_C > Acidovorax. Next base: position 3,469 of record CAYXSL010000226.1, on the reverse strand, counting down.
ACCTCGGATTGTCGCTTGACAAGGTGGGGGCGCTTCTCATAGATTACTAACCGGTCAGTCAGTAATCAAGAGCAATTCTTTTCAGGGACAAGGAGACTGGCCCACACCCCGTTGCAGCGCAGGTCGCAAGGCCTGTGCTGTGCGTGCTGTTCCGTCGCTTCTTCCTTGTGGCCCTTTTTCATCACCGGATTTCCCATGCGCACACCCTCCGCTTTGCGGCCCCTCCAACGGCACTCCCGGTTCCTGCTGGCGCTGGCCACCGCCTCCCTGCTGGCCGCCTGTTCGCGCCCCGCGCCGCCCGAGGAGCCGGTGCGCTCCGTCAAGCTGCTCACGGTGGGTGTGGGGGCGCTGCAGTCCAGCCTGGAGTATTCGGGCGAGGTGCGGGCGCGGGTCGAGTCGCGCCTGGGCTTTCGGGTGGCGGGCAAGATCGTCAAGCGCCAGGCCGAGCTGGGCCAGCATGTGAAGGCCGGGCAGGTGCTGGCGCAGCTGGACCCGAAGGACTACCAGCTCGCAACCGACGCAGCGCGTGCGCAGCTGGCATCGGCCACCACGCAGCGTGACCTGGCGGCGGCGGACCTCAAGCGCTACCAGACCCTGAAGGACCAGAACTTCATCAGCGGCGCCGAGCTGGAGCGCCGCGAAGCCACGCTGAAAGCTGCGCAGGCCACGCTGGATCAGGCGCGCGCGCAGCTCTCGTCGCAGGGCAACCAGGCGGCCTACACCACGCTGGTGGCCGATGTGTCGGGCGTGGTCACGGGCATCGACGCCGAGCCCGGCCAGGTGGTGGCTGCGGGCACGCCCGTGGTGCGCATTGCCCAGGACGGCCCGCGCGATGTGGTGTTTGCGGTGCCCGAGGACAAGCTGGCGCAGATCGCCGTGGGCTCGGAGGTGGCCGTGCGCGGCTGGTCCGGCGGCGCGACGCTGGCGGGCGCGGTGCGCGAGCTGGCGGCCAGTGCCGATGCGGCCACGCGCACCTTCCAGGTCAAGGTGGCCATCAACAGCACAGACGCCCCGGCGCTGGGCGCCACCGTGTATGTCACGCCCAAGGCGCTGAGCCACGCGGGCATCCCGGCCATCAAGCTGCCCACCAGCGCGCTGCGCCAGGAGGGCCAGGCCACGGCCGTGTGGGTGTACGACCCGGCCAGCAGCACCGTGAAGTCGCAGCCCGTGCAGATCGCCACGGCCGATGGCAACGAAGCCGTGGTGGCCGCAGGCCTCACGCCCGGCATGCAGGTGGTGGCGACGGGCGTGCATGTGCTCTCGCCCGGGCAGAAGGTGATGGTTTATCAGCCAAAAACGGCTTCTCCGCCCGCTGGTAAAGCGAAAGCAGCTCCTGAATTGGTAGCAAACCCGGCCTCGGCTGCCAACTGAGGGCCACGCATGTCACAACAACAACCCAAAGAGGGGTTCAACCTCTCCAAATGGGCGCTCGACCATCCCGCGCTCACCCGCTACCTGATGGTGGTGCTGATGCTGCTGGGCTTTGCGGCCTATTTCCAGCTCGGGCAGGACGAAGACCCGCCGTTCACCTTCCGTGCCATGGTGGTGCGCACCTACTGGCCCGGCGCCACGGCGCAGCAGGTGGCCGAGCAGGTCACCGACAAGATCGAGCGCACCCTGCAGGAGGTGCCTTACGCCGACAAGATCCGCAGCTACTCCAAGCCCGGCGAGTCGCAGATCATTTTCCAGATCAAGGACTCGTCCAAACCCGGCGATGTGGCCAACGTCTGGTACACCGTGCGCAAGAAGGTGGGCGATATGCGCTACACCTTGCCGCAGGGCATCCAGGGGCCGTTCTTCAATGACGACTTTGGGGATGTGTATGGCGTGATCTACGCGCTGGAGTCCGAGGGCTTCAGCTACGCCGAACTGAAGGCATTTGCCGACGACGCACGCCAGCAACTGCTGCGCGTGCCCGATGTCGCCAAGGTCGAACTGTTTGGCGTGCAGGACGAAAAGCTGTTCATCGAGATCTCGCAAAAGCGCCTGTCGCAGCTGGGCCTGGACATGAACCAGGTGCTGGCCCAGCTGGGCCAGCAGAACGCTGTGGAGAGCGCAGGCGCCATCCAGACCCCGCAGGACCAGGTGCAGGTGCGGGTGCAGGGCCAGTTCAATGCCGTGGAAGACCTGGCGGCCATGCCGATCCGGGGCCCGTCGGGCGCGCAGCTGCGCCTGGGAGATATCGCCGAGGTCAAGCGCGGCTATGTGGACCCGGCCTCCGTGAAGGTGCGCCACCAGGGGCGCGAGGTGATTGCGCTGGGCGTCTCCATGGCCAAGGGTGGCGACATCATTGCGCTGGGCAAGGCGCTGCATACCGCCACCGACCGCATCGGCGGCTCGCTGCCAGCGGGCGTCAAGCTTGTGAACGTGCAGGACCAGCCCAAGGCCGTGTCCACCTCGGTGAACGAGTTCGTCAAGGTGCTGATCGAGGCTGTGGTCATCGTGCTGGCGGTGAGCTTCATCAGCCTGGGCTTTCACAAGCGGCCGGGCAAGAACCCGCTGTGGAAGCGCTGGTACATCGACCCACGCCCCGGCCTGGTGGTGGGCATCACCATCCCCATGGTGCTGGCGGTGACCTTCCTGGCCATGTGGTACTGGGGCATTGGCCTGCACAAGATTTCGCTGGGCTCGCTCATCATCGCCCTGGGCCTGCTGGTGGACGACGCCATCATTGCCGTGGAGATGATGGTGCTCAAGCTCGAAGAGGGCTACGACAAGGTGCGCGCCGCCACCTTTGCCTACGAACTCACGGCCATGCCCATGCTCACGGGCACGCTGATCACGGCAGCCGGGTTCTTGCCCATCGGGCTGGCGAAGTCCACCACGGGCGAGTACACGTTTGCGATTTTTGCCGTGACGGTGATCGCGCTGGTGCTCAGCTGGATCGTGTCGGTGTACTTTGTGCCCTACCTGGGCACGCTGTTGCTCAAGGTGCCGCCGCATGTGCTGGCGGCCCAGGCGAACAAGGGTGTGACGGACGACCCGCACGAGGTGTTCGACAGCCCGTTCTACCGCACTTTCCGCCGCCTGGTGGACTGGTGTGTGCAGCACCGCTGGCTCACCATCGGTGCCACCATCCTCACCTTTGCGCTGGGCATTGTCGGCATGGGCAAGGTGCAGCAGCAGTTCTTCCCGGATTCAAGCCGGCCTGAAATCCTGGTGGACATCTGGTTCCCTGAGGGCACGTCGTTTGCGGGCAACGAAGAAGTCACCAAGCGCGTGGAGCAGCGCCTGCTGGCCGAGCCCGGCGTGACGGCCGTGAGCACCTGGGTGGGCTCGGGCGTGCCGCGTTTCTACCTGCCGCTGGACCAGGTGTTCCCGCAAAGCAACGTGTCGCAGTTCATCGTGCTGCCGCAGGACCTGAAGCTGCGCGAATCGCTGCGCGTGAAGCTGCCCAGCCTGCTGGCCGAGGAGTTCCCCGAGGTGCGCGGCCGCGTCAAGCTGCTGCCCAACGGGCCGCCGGTGCCAT
>CAYXSL010000225.1:0-6744 GCA_964466605.1 uncultured Verminephrobacter sp. | reverse complement strand
TGGTGATGGTGAAACCCGGCATGCCCTACCTGGACATCGTGCGCCGCGTGAAGGATGAGTTCAAGGTGCCCACCTTCGCCTACCAGGTGAGCGGCGAGTACGCCATGATCAAGGCCGCCGCCGCCAACGGCTGGCTGGACCACGACGCCGTGATGATGGAAAGCCTCCTGGCCTTCAAGCGTGCGGGCGCCGACGGCGTGCTGACCTACTTCGCCCGCGATGTGGCCCGCAAGCTTCAAAAATAATAGCTACCCGCGCTTAACCAGAGCGCGCAGAAGCCATTTTTTGGCACAAATCCAGGGCCTCGTTGTTCATGCGCATCTTTCACATCCACAGCGGCGGCGTGCAGGAGCTGACCGAGTTGCCAGCGCAGATGCCCGCCCCGGGTTTTGTCTGGATCGCCTGCGCGCGCCCGGTGTTCCAGGCGCGGCTGGCCGACATCCAGGCCAGCCTGCAGGCCCTGGCCGGCCTGCAGCTGGTGGACCTGCATGTGTCCGACCTGCTCAACGCCCAACTGCCCTCGCACTACGACTACACCTCGCAGTACGACCTGCTGGTGTTCCGCCGCCTGGCCACGGCGCAGGGCGACGGGGCGGCCCAGCCTGCGGCACCGGCTCCTGCTGCCCCCGCAGAGAGCCCCGCGCGGCGCGGCGGCCCACCCGTGCTGCGCCGCATCGACACCAGCCCCGTGGGTTTTGCCGTGTTCGACCAGCTGCTGCTGACCGTGCACCCCAGCGACTGCGCCGTGCGCGATGCCTATGCCACGCGGCTGCTGGCCTCGGCCCCCGCAGCCAGCGCCAACGGCGAGGGCCGCAGCAACCCGGCGGCTGGCGCCCGCGTGCCCACCAGCCCGGCCGACCTCATGCTGCGCGTGGTCAACCAGATGGTGGACGGCTACCTGGACCTGCGCCGCGAACTCACGCGCCAGCTCGACCACTGGCAGACCGAGCTGCTCAAGCCCCGCGCGCGCTACGTGAACTGGAACTCGCTGCTCGAAGCGCGCCTGTCGCTGCACATGCTCGACGAGATCTGCGAAGACCAGCGCACCGCCGTGCAGGACTGGATCGACGCGCTGGAAACCTGGACCCTGCCCGACACCCCGGCGGGCCTGCGCGAGCTGGACCTGCTCAAGGTGCGCAGCCGCGACGTGCTGGAGCACATCGAGCGCGTGGTACACCACGTGCGGCGGCTGGAGCAAAGCACCGAAACCGCCGTGCAGATGCACTTTTCGGTGCAGAGCAACCGCACCAACGACATCATGCGCACGCTCACGGCGCTCACCGCCGTGTTCCTGCCGCTGAACCTGATCGCGGGGATTTTTGGCATGAACTTCGAGTTTCTGCCGCTGATCCACAAGGCCGACGGCTTCTGGTGGGCGCTGGGGTCGATGGTGTTCATCGCCCTGTCGCTGGTGCTGCTGTTCTGGCGCAAGCGGTATTTGGCGAGGACGAGGTGACTTCCTCCTGAGCGGCTGCGCCGCTTCCCCCTTCTCTCTAACTGCCGCGCAGTTCGGGAAGGGGGACGATGCCCTCGCTGCGGGGCGGCCCTTGCTTGGCATCCCTGGCTTGGGTCAGCGCCCGTATCAGCGGGCGTCACCCAAAAACAGGAAGGATCATGCGTTCCAGTGCCCTATGGCCTGGCCACCCCGAACAACCCCGCCGCGTTGTCCCACGCCACCTTGCGTGCCACGTCGGGGGGCAGGCCGCCCAGCCACTGGCGGTAGCCCTGCATCAGGCTTTCATAGTGTTGCCAGCGCTGGTTCACCCAGGTGTCCGAGCCGATCACGAAGCTCGTGGGGTACTTGAGCAGCAGCGCGCGCCAGGCGGGGCACAGCTGGTTGTCGTCACACACCAGGCCGGGGCGGTACGAGAGTTCGCCCACCAGGCCGGGGTAGCGGGCCATCAGTGCGTCCACCCGCTCCACGGGCGCCCCGCCGATGCCGGTGTGGGCCCAGACCAGGCGCGCCTTCTGGCCCTTCGACGGCGTGTGGGCCATCAGCAGGTCAATGGCCACATCGTCCACATGGGCCAGCACCACCAAGTCACGCTCTTCAGCCAGGGCCATGAGCTTCTGGGCCACCGGGCCGTTGGCATGGGCGCTGTCGTACAGGTGGAACTCGCCAATGCCCCGGTAGGGCCCCGCCGCCGTGCCGCGCGCCAGCTCGGTCTGCACCATGGTGTAGATGCTCTCGTCGGCAAACCAGCCGGTGTAGTCCGCGCGGTTGCGGTACAGCCGCACAAAGGGCACGACGGTGACACCCGCCTCGCGCGTCTGCGGTAGGCCCGCCAGCGTGAGCGAACCCGCGTTGGGCCGCGAATTGGCCACGATGGCGCGCACACCGCTGGCCTTCATGCGCGCCAGCACATCGGCGGGCGGGTGCGAGCCGGTTTTGCCGTCCCACGCTTCCTCGTTGTAGTGCAGGTGCGCATCGAACAAGGGGCCGGCGTAGTCGGCCGCATGGGCCTGGAATCCAAATGCTATTAAAACAATAGCTGTTATCGATTTACAGGCGGGCGGTAGCGGCCAAATTTGCCTCAAAACCTGGATACATGTCGAACTCGCCATGGCGGCCTCCAAACATTGAGCAGTTCATCGCTGCGCCCTGGCGCCTGCAATGGGCGCGCCCCCCGCCAGCGACGCCAAGCAAGGGCCGCCCCGCAGCGACGGCGTCGTCCCCCTTGGGGGAAGGCGCGCAGCGACTCGGGGGGATTCCAGTTCAGGCGAGGTGTTTGTCGAAGAAGGCCAGGGTGCGGTCGCGCGCGGTCATGGCCGAGGGCTCGTCGTAGCTGCCGCGCTGGTCGCAGTTGAAGCCGTGGTCGGCGGCGTAGATGTGCACCTCGGCACCCGGCTGGGCACGGGCAAAGGCCTGCACGCTGTCCACGGGAATCCAGTGGTCGCGCTCGCCAAAATGCGCCAGCACCGGCACGCGCGGCTGGCGCGCGGCTTCGTCGGGGCTGGTCATGCCGCCGCCGTAGTACGGCACGGCGGCCGACAGGCCGGTGAGCGTACAGGCCGCGCGCCAGGTCAGCAACCCACCCCAGCAAAAGCCCACGATGCCCACCTTGCGGGCGCTGTGCGCGGCGGCGTAGTCGATGGCGGCCTGGATGTCGGGCATCACGCCGGGGGCGGGCAGCGCCTCCACCGCCGCCTTCAGGCCCATGCCCGCCTGCATGTCGTCGCCGGTGTAGCCCAGCTCCACGCCGGGTTTCACGCGGTGGAAGGTCGAAGGCGCCACGGCCAGGTAGCCACGCGCCGCAAAGCGGTCGGCCACGGCACGGATGTGGGAGTTCACGCCAAAAATCTCCTGCAGTACCACCACGGCGCCGCGCGGTGCCGCATCGGGCTGCGCCACCCAGGCCGGAAACACAAAACCGTCACCCGAAGTCAGATCGACAAACTGTCCCATGCTGCAATCTCCTTGATAAAAATGCGCCGGAGGGGAGGTGCGCCTGCTGCAAACCGCTGCCCGCAGCACGCAGAACCTGTTCCAATGCGCCATTCTTGCAGGAGACCCCGATTTCATGGACAAGATCGCCTTAATCACCGGTGCCAGCCGAGGCATTGGCGCCGCCACCGCCCTGCTGGCGGCACGCCAGGGCTGGGCGGTGGCGGTGAACTACCAGGGCAACCAGGCCGCCGCCGACGCGGTGGTGCAGCAGATCCGCACCGCAGGCGGCACCGCGCTGGCCGTGCAGGCCGATGTGGCTGACGAAGCCCAGGTGCTGGCCATGTTTGCCACCATCGACGCGCAACTGGGCCGCATCACGGCGCTGGTGAACAACGCGGGCGTGGTGGACACCACCCAGCGGGTGGACGAGATGAGCGTGGCGCGCCTGCGCCGCATGTTCGACATCAACGTGATCGGCAGCTTCGTCTGCGCCCGCGAGGCCGTGCGCCGCATGAGCACGAAACACGGCGGCGCGGGGGGCAGCATCGTCAACGTCTCCAGCGCCGCCGCGCGGCTGGGCGCGGCCCACCAGTATGTGGACTACGCAGCGGCCAAGGGCGCCATCGACACCTTCACCGTGGGCCTGGCGCGTGAGGTGGCGGCAGAAGGCATCCGCGTGAATGCCGTGCGCCCGGGCCTCATCGAAACCGACATCCACGCCAGCGGCGGCCTGCCGGACCGCGTGCGCGACCTAGCCCACCAGGTGCCCATGCAACGCGGCGGCACGGCCGAAGAAGTGGCCGAGGCCATCGTGTGGCTGATGTCGGATGCTTCGCCTTACACCACCATGTCCCTTCTAGAAGTCTCCGGAGGCAGGTAGTGAAGCACCCCCTGAGTCGCTTCGTGCCTTCCCCCTCTCTCGCTTCGCGGGAGGGGAACGACGCCCTCACTGCGGGGCGGCCCTTGCTCGGCGTCCCTGGCTTTTGGCAGCGACAGTTTCAAAATCTGCGGGCAGCGCTTCACACCCTGGAAAACTAATATGGATCTCAAACCGCTCATTACCCTGCTGGCCATCGTGAACCCGCTGGCCATCGTGCCGTTCTTCATCCACTACACGCAGGGCTTTTCGTACGCGCAGCGGCGCCGCACCATCCAGGTGGCCAGCTTCAGCGTGTTCTGCGTGATTGCCGCCTGTGCGCTGCTGGGCCTGCAGATCCTGGACTTCTTCAACATCTCGCTGCAGAGCTTTCAGGTGGGCGGCGGCATGCTGCTGCTCATCAGCGCGATGAACATGCTCAACGCCCAGCCCGCCGAGGCCAAGCCCAGCACCAACGAGTATGAAGAAGGGGCAGAGAAGGCCGCAGCGGGCAGCAGCATTGCCGTGGTGCCGCTCACCATCCCGCTGCTCACCGGCCCGGCCAGCATGTCCACCGTGGTGATCTATGCCGACCGCGCCCAGGGCGTGTGGCAGACCGCCACACTGGTGGGCTACGGCGTGGTCATCGCGCTGGCCACCGCCGTGTGTTTTTCGCTGGCCGACCCGATTGCGCGCGTGCTGGGCAAGACCGGCATCAACGTAATGACCCGCCTGATGGGCCTGATCCTGGCCGCGCTGGCGGTGGAGGTGATGGCGGACGGGCTGGGCAAGATTTTCCCCGTACTGATCGCGCGCTGACCGTCCATGTCTGCCCGCCTGCTGCTGCTCGAAGACGACCCCGCCATCGCCCGCACCGTGGCCTATGCGCTGGAGCGCGACGGCCTGGCCGTGACGCACAGCCTGCTGGTGCACGACGCGCGCCAGCAGCTGCAGCGCACGCGTTTTGACCTGCTGGTGCTGGACGTAGGCCTGCCCGACGGCAGCGGCCTGGACCTGCTGCGCGATGTGCGCAGTGCCGCGCCCACCGCCGCCCTGCCCGTGCTGATGCTCAGCGCCCACGGCGAAGAGATCGACCGCGTGCTGGGCCTGGAGCTGGGCGCGGACGACTACCTCACCAAACCCTTCAGCCCCCGCGAACTGGCCGCCCGCGTGAAGGCGCTGCTGCGCCGCGCGGGCCAAGGCAACGGTCACACTGCCGCAACACCCGCCGCCTCAGCCCCCGCGCTCTTTCACGACGACGAGGCCGGCCAGCGCATCAGCCTGCGCGGCCAGGCCCTGCCACTGACCCGGCGCGAGTACCGCCTGCTGTCCCACCTGCTGCGCGGCGCAGGCCGCATCCACTCGCGCGACGCCCTGCTGGCCGCCGCCTGGGGCGACGACAGCGAAAGCACCGACCGCACGGTGGACACCCACATCAAGACCCTGCGCGCCAAGCTGCGCGAGCTGGACCCGGCGCGCGAATACATCAGCACGCACCGGGGCATGGGGTATTGCCTGGACATCTGACGCCCAATTGGCCACTACCGCCTGTCCATAAAGCGCAGACAGCTATTGTTTTTGAAATAACCCCATGCGCCTCGGCATCCGCCTGCTGTTCGCCTTCTTCCTCATCAACGGCATCGCCGCGTTTTTTGTGCTGCGCGTGTTCATGGCCGAGATCAAGCCCAGCGTGCGCGAGGTGATGGAGGACATGATGGTGGACACCGCCAACATCCTGGCCGAGCTGGCGAGCGAAGACCTGGCCGCCGGGCGGCTGGCGGCGGGGGCCGACAACAGCAGCACCAGCCCGTTTGCGCAGCATGTGCGGCGCTATGCCACGCGGCCCATCGATGCGGCCATTTGGGGCTTCTCCAAGCAGTCGCTGGACTACCGCATCTATGTGACCGACACCACGGGGCGCGTGCTGTTCGACTCGGAGAACCGTGCCATCGGCGCGGACTACTCGCGGTGGCGCGATGTGGCACGCACGCTGCGCGGCGAATACGGCGCGCGCTCCACCCGCGATGTGGAAGACGACGACACCAGCGGCGTGATGCATGTGGCCGCGCCTATCTACGTGCAGGGCCAGATCGCGGGCGTGCTGACCGTGGCCAAGCCCACGCGCACGGTGCAGCGTTTCATCGACCGGGCCGAGCGCAAGGTGTTCATGGGCGGGCTGTTGCTGCTGGCGCTGTCGGCCGCCGTGGGTGTGGCGGTGACGCTGTGGATGGTCTGGAACGTGCGCCGCCTGCGCGACTACGCCCTGAGCGTGCAGGGCCCCGCCGATGGCGAACGCCACGATCCGAACACTCCGCCCACCCCGGCCCTGGCCGTGCCCGAGGTGCCCGGCGAGCTGGGCGACCTGGCCCGCGCCATGGACCGCATGCGCGCGCGGCTGGAGGGGCGCGACTACATCGAGGGCTATGTGCGCGCGCTCACGCACGAACTCAAAAGCCCTGTGGCCGCCATCCGGGGCGCGGGCGAGCTGCTGCAGGACGAG
>CAYXSL010000224.1:0-6783 GCA_964466605.1 uncultured Verminephrobacter sp. | reverse complement strand
TCGGGCATGACCATGCTCTTGCGCTCGGGGCCCATGAGGATCTTGTCCTTGGCCTTCTCAAAGTCCTGCATCTCCACGGTGCGGGCGTTGCGGCGGGCCGCCATCAACGCAGCCTCGTTGCACAGGTTGGCCAGATCGGCGCCACTCATGCCGGGCGTGCCACGGGCAATGATCGCCGGAGCTACGTCCTGGCCGACCGGAATCTTGCGCATGTGCACGTTCAGGATCTGCTCGCGGCCACGGATGTCTGGCAGCGTCACATACACCTGACGGTCGAAACGACCGGGGCGCAGCAGCGCCGCATCCAGGATGTCTGGGCGGTTGGTGGCCGCCACCACGATGACGCCCAAGTTGGTCTCGAAGCCGTCCATCTCGACGAGCATCTGGTTCAGCGTCTGCTCGCGCTCGTCGTTGCCGCCGCCCAGGCCTGCACCACGCTGGCGGCCCACGGCGTCAATTTCATCGATGAAGATGATGCACGGGGCGTTCTTCTTGGCGTTGTCGAACATGTCGCGCACACGGGCGGCGCCCACACCAACGAACATTTCCACAAAATCCGAACCCGAGATGCTGAAGAACGGCACCTTGGCTTCGCCTGCAATGGACTTTGCCAGCAGGGTCTTGCCGGTGCCGGGCGGGCCCACCAGCAACAGCCCACGCGGAATACGTCCGCCTAGCTTCTGGAACTTCTGTGGGTCCTTCAGAAAGTCCACGACTTCCTTGACTTCTTCTTTGGCCTCGTCGCAGCCTGCCACGTCCGCAAACGTGACCTGGTTGTTGTTCTCGTCGAGCATGCGTGCCTTGCTTTTGCCAAAGCTGAACGCCCCGCCCTTGCCGCCGCCCTGCATCTGGCGCATGAAGTACACCCACACGCCAATGAGCAGCAGCATAGGCCCCCAGCTGACCAGCAAGGTCATCAGAAGCGAGCCTTCTTCACGGGGCTTCACGTCGAACTTGACGTTGTGGTTGAGCAGGTCACCCACCAAGCCCCGGTCCAGCACCGAGGCGTTCGTGCGGATCTTGCGCTCATCGGTGGTAATCGCCACGATTTCACCGCCGCTCAAGCCCTCGGGAATGGTCGCGCTCTTGATGCGGTTGTTCCGAACTTCGTCAAGAAACTCGGAATAGCCGATGTGTCCAGCACTGGCGCCAGTGCGGGTGTCAAACTGTTTGAACACCGTGAACAGCACCATGGCGATAACCAGCCATACGGCAATTTTTGAAAACCACTGATTGTTCAAGCGGGGCTCCAGTTGCGGGGAACAGAAAACGGACACACTGCCGTCACGGCGTATGTGTGGCGCATTTTAGGTCTTTCAAGCCGTCCGGCCACCCCTATTCCCACTGACGGCCATGGGATCAGCGCGGGCATTACCGCCCAATTTCACGAATTCTTGACCGGGGGCAAGCCAATTCAGGCAGCTTTTTTGAGCCCCATGCCCACAAGAAATGTCTCTGACGATTTGTCGCGCGAAGCCTTGGGTTTGAGCGGTTTGACCACTTTGAAGGTCTGCTTGAACAAGGTCACCAGATCGTTGTATCCGCTGCCATGGAAGAGCTTCACCACCAGCGCCCCATCCGGTTTCAAATGGTTGCAAGCAAAATCCACAGCCAGTTCCACCAGGTGGGCAATGCGGGCTGCATCAGCCGATCCGATGCCAGACAGGTTGGGCGCCATATCGGACACCACCACATCCACGACACGGCCATCGAGCGCCTGCTCCAGGCGCTCCAGCACATCGGGCTCACGAAAATCACCGTTGAGGTACGTCACGCCCTCTATGGGCTCCATGGGCAGGATGTCCAACGCAATGATCGCGCCATTGAGCTGCCCTGCAGCCGCCCCCGTGGGAGACAGGCGCCGACGCAGGTACTGACTCCACGCACCGGGGGTAGAGCCCAGATCCACCACGGTGTAACCCGGTTTGATGAGGCCCAGTTGCTCGTCAATTTCCTTGAGCTTGTAGGCAGCACGCGCGCGGTATCCCTCTTTCTGGGCCAATTTGACGTAGGTGTCGTTGACGTGGTCGTTCAGCCACGCCTTGTTGACCTTCTTGCTCTGGGTTTTGACTTTCATTACTTTTTTCTTTCAGCCTCGATAATACGGCCCATGCCCCAAATTCAACTGACTCCCGCCGAGCGCCGGGAACAACGCGCCAATGCCCACCACCTGGACCCCGTGGTCCTGATCGGCGGCGATGGCCTGACTCCCGCCGTCAAAAAAGAGGTGGACGCAGCCCTCAATGCCCACGGGCTCATCAAGGTCCGCGTCTTCGGCGACGACCGCGCAGCGCGCGAGCTGATGTACCAGGAACTCGCCGCGGAACTCAACGCTGCCCCCGTGCAGCACATTGGCAAACTGCTGGTGCTCTGGCGCCCCATGCCCGCCAAGGCTAAGGCGGTGGACGAAGATCGCATGCCCGGCCCGCGCGACGTCAAGGTGCTCAAGTTCAGCAAACGGGGCGGCCAACGCCCTGAGATCAAACAACTGCGCGTGCTGGGCAACCAGCGCCTGACCTCGGGTGGACAGATCAAGCGCGCCAAGCCCAAGCAAAAATCCATCAAAAAACGCCAGGCAGACTGATGAACCGCGCGGCAGCACCTGCAGCCCCGGTCGGCGCGGCGCCTGTCCGCAACATCCTCTGCATGAAATGGGGCAGTAAATACGGCCCCGAATATGTCAACCGGCTTTACGCCATGGTCCGTCGGCACCTGAGCGGCGACTTCCGCTTTGTCTGCCTGACGGATGACAACACCGGCATACGCAGTGAGGTGCAATGCCTGCCCATCCCCCCACTCGATCTGCCGCCCGGCATTCCCGAAAGGGGGTGGACCAAGTTGGCCACCTTCAGCCGGGACTTGCATGGCCTCACAGGCACAGCCCTGTTTCTCGATGTGGACGTGGTGATCACCGGATCGCTGGATGATTTCTTCACCCAACCCGGCGAATTCCTGATCATCCACGACTACAAGCGCCCCTGGCGAATCACCGGCAATTCGTCCGTGTACCGCTTCGAGCTGGGCGCACACCCCGATGTGCTGGAGCACTTTCAGGGGCATTTTGCAGAGATTCGTGCGCAGTTCCGTAACGAACAAGCCTATCTTTCGGACTTCCTGCACCGCCAGGGCAAGCTTGCCTACTGGCCTGCGGACTGGTGCCCGAGTTTCAAGTACCACGGCATACCGGCCTGGCCCACCAATTACTGGCGGGCGCCCTTTATGCCCCCCGGGGCGCGTATCGTGATCTTTCATGGGGAATGCAACCCGCCCGATGCACTCGCCGGTCGGCGCAACCGTCGCTTTCGCTACATACGGCCCGCCACCTGGGTTGGAGAGCACTGGCACGAGTAGGCCCGCCGAAAGCGGCAGCTGTGGCCTTGTCAGCAACAGCTCAGCTCACTCCCCAAGTGAGCCGCGCATCTGCCCTGTGGAGATCCTGGACCGCTCCAGCCTGCCCACTCAGACGCTAGCCGAACCGCCCTCACCCTGAGTCAAAGCCGCTTCCTGACGCAGGGTGTGCCAAAACACCACCAGGGCGCAGACCCACTGCAGCACGTACATCCCCGTCCCCACGCTGTGCCACAAACGCAGGTCCTGCCGGGCCACGATACGAGGTGCAACACCGTACTGATTGAGCAACGCCAGCAGCAGGCCACCTAGTATAAAAAGCATAGCAGCCTGTGCCCATTGGTATTGCGCGACAGCGTTCCGGGGCCGAGAAATAAGCAACAGCACCAAGCAACATGCCACGGCCACCCAGGTCTGCGCAGCAAACAGCCGGGCCGCCATGTTGCCAGCGATGCTGGGGGACGGCAGGTAGGCAAACAGCAGAGGCACCACCAGAAAGCCGATGGTGGTCAAGCTGCCCCACCAGAGGGCAGCCACCAGGGCGGGAAGACGGTGGCGCATGCGCTGCACGACGGTGCTCACAGGTAGTTCACGGCCACCACTTCATAGCGGCGGATGCCGCCGGGCGCCTGCACTTCGGCGGTGTCGCCCTCTTCCTTGCCGATCAGCGCGCGCGCGATGGGGCTGGAGATATTGATCAGGCCTTGTTTCAGGTCTGCCTCGTCCTCGCCCACGATCTGGTACTTCACGGTATCACCAGAATCCTCATCCTCTAGCTCGACCGTAGCGCCAAAGACCACCTTGCCGCCGCCATCCACCCCGCTGGGGTCGATGACTTGCGCCACAGAGAGCTTGCCCTCGATCTCCTGAATGCGGCCTTCAATAAAGCCCTGGCGATCCTTGGCCGCGTCGTAGTCGGCGTTTTCACTCAGATCGCCCTGCGCACGCGCTTCGGCGATGGCCGTGATCACGGCGGGCCGCTCCACGGTCTTGAGGCGGTGCAGCTCTTCCTTGAGCTTTTCAGCGCCGCGTTTGGTAATCGGGATGGTGGCCATTTTGTTGAGACTCCACAAATCAAAACGGTGAAAGCGCAAAAGCACTTCCACCGGTCAGCCGCCATGTCACACCCCGGATGGGCCGGGCGGTGTGAAAGGCAATCTACAAAAGGAAACCGCCGCACGTTGCCGCGCGGCGGTGTCTGGTCAGGGGCAGATTATGCCGCTTTTACCGGGCAGCAGGCCACCCCCAAGGCATCCTCAAGCAGCCAGCTGGGCGTGCAGTTCCTGCACCGAGTACACATCAAGCTTGTCGAGGTACTTCATGCCCTCCACAGCCGCCTCAGCACCGAAGATGGTCGTGAAAGTCGTCACGCGGGCCAGCAAGGACGAGGTGCGGATCGCCCGCGAATCGGCAATCGCATTGCGACGCTCTTCCACGGTGTTGATCACCATCACGATCTCGTTGTTCTTGATCATGTCCACGATGTGCGGGCGGCCTTCGGTGACCTTGTTGACCACTACCACTGGAACACCTGCCTCGGAAATCGCAGCTGCGGTGCCCTTGGTCGCCACCAGGTCGAAGCCCAGCGCCACCAGCTGGCGAGCAATGTCCACCGCGCGGGGCTTGTCGTTGTTCTTCACGGTGAGGAACACCTTGCCCGAGGTGGGCAGCTTGGTGCCCGCGCCCAGCTGGCTCTTCACAAACGCTTCGCCAAAGGTCTTGCCCACGCCCATCACCTCACCGGTGGACTTCATCTCGGGGCCGAGGATGGTGTCCACACCGGGGAACTTGACGAAGGGGAACACGGCTTCCTTCACGCTGAAGTAAGGCGGTGTCACTTCCTTGGTGATGCCCTGCGAAGCCAGCGACTGGCCCGCCATGCAGCGTGCTGCGACCTTGGCCAGCTGGATGCCCGTGGCCTTGGAGACAAACGGCACCGTGCGCGATGCGCGGGGGTTCACTTCCAGCACGTAGATGACGTCCTTGCCGTCCACTTCCTGGATGGCGAACTGCACGTTCATCAGGCCCACCACGTTCAGGCCTTCGGCCATGGCAGCAGATTGGCGCTTGAGCTCATCCACCGTGGCTTGCTTGAGGTAGTACGGGGGCAGCGAACAGGCCGAGTCGCCCGAGTGCACACCGGCTTGCTCGATGTGCTCCATCACGCCACCAATGAAGGTCTTGCCTTCAGGGTCGCGCAGGCAGTCCACATCACACTCGATAGCGTCGTTCAGGAAGCGGTCCAACAAAACGGGCGAGTCGTTGCTCACCTTCACGGCTTCGCGCATGTAGCGCTCCAGGTCGCGCTGTTCGTGCACGATTTCCATCGCACGGCCGCCCAGCACGTAGCTGGGGCGCACCACCAGCGGGTAACCCAGCGTGGCAGCCTTCTCAAGGGCTTCCGCTTCGGTACGCGCCGTGGCGTTGGGCGGCTGACGCAAGCCCAGGTCGCCCAGCAGCTTCTGGAAACGCTCGCGGTCTTCGGCCGCATCGATCATGTCGGGGCTGGTGCCTATGATCGGCACGCCTTCTGCTTCGAGGCCCAGCGCGAGCTTGAGCGGCGTCTGGCCGCCGTACTGCACGATCACGCCGTGTGGCTTTTCCTTGTCCACGATTTCGAGCACGTCTTCGAGCGTCAGCGGCTCGAAGTACAGCCGGTCGGAGGTGTCGTAGTCGGTCGAAACCGTTTCAGGGTTGCAGTTGACCATGATGGTTTCGTAACCATCTTCGCGCATAGCCAATGCGGCGTGCACGCAGCAGTAGTCGAACTCAATACCCTGGCCGATGCGGTTCGGGCCACCGCCCAGCACCATGATCTTCTTCTTGTCGGTGGGTTCAGCTTCGCACTCTTCCTCATAGGTGGAGTACATGTAGGCGGTGTTGGTCGCAAACTCGGCGGCGCAGGTGTCCACACGCTTGTACACGGGCCGCACCTTCAGCGCACGGCGTGCCTCGCGCACCGATTTTTCGGTGGTCTTGAGCAGCTTGGCCAAGCGACGGTCGGAGAAGCCCTTCTTCTTGAGCGTGCGCAGCGTGTCTGCATCCAATGCAGCCAAAGCGCCCTCGCCCTTGTCGGCTGCGAGCTTATCCAGTTCGAGTTCGATCTTCACGATCTCTTCGATCTGCACCAGGAACCACTTGTCGATCTTGGTGAGGTCGTACACCTCGTCCACCGACAAGCCCATGGCAAACGCGTCGCCCACGTACCAGATGCGCTCGGGGCCGGGCTCGCCCAACTCCTTTTCGAGCACTTCGCGGTCCTGGGTCTTCTCGTTCATGCCGTCCACGCCGACTTCCAGGCCGCGCAGGGCTTTCTGGAAGGATTCCTGGAAGGTGCGGCCCATGGCCATGACCTCGCCGACCGACTTCATCTGCGTGGTCAGGCGGCTGTCGGCCTGCGGAAATTTCTCGAGGGCAAAACGTGGGATCTTGGTG
>CAYXSL010000223.1:0-6787 GCA_964466605.1 uncultured Verminephrobacter sp. | reverse complement strand
GATAGTGCGGGTTCCCGTGTGAAAGTAGGTCATCGTCAGGCTCTTACAGCCCAAAAAACCCCAGTCTATGTAGACTGGGGTTTTTTGCTTTGCGGGCCTTAATTTTTGCTTTCAGGCATCGTCGTAGCTGGATTGTCTGGATTCTCATAACGCTCCGTTGATTCACTTGCTTTGTCATGCAACTACAAGAGATTCTGTATTCCCAAGGGTTTGGCACACGTCGCGTCTGCGCGGGGTTGGTGCAGCAAGGTTGGGTGGCTGTGCGCGAGCCGACTGCGAGTGCGGGTGAGCACGAATACCGTCCTTGTACCGATGCGACCTCTGATTACGACCCTGAAGGGCTGGTCTTGCGGGTTCAGGGTATTGACTGGCCTTACCACGCCAAGGCCTACGTGCTGTTGCACAAGCCTGCAGGGACCGAATGTTCCCAGAAGCCCTCGACCTATCCCAGCATCTACACCCTGTTGCCCGCGCCACTGCGGCAGCGGCCCACAAAGAGTGCGGTGCAAGGGGTTCAGGCGGTAGGGCGCCTGGACCAGGACACCACCGGCATGCTGCTGCTCAGCGATGACGGACAGTTCATTCACCGCATGAGTTCGCCTAAAAAGCACGTTCCCAAGGTCTACCAGGTCACAACCAAGCACCCGGTGGATAACGCCCAGGTGACCCAGTTGCTGGCAGGGGTGGTGCTGGATGACGACCCCAAGCCAGTTCGCGCAGCAGCGTGCGAGGTGGCTGGCAGTCATCGCCTGGACCTGACATTGACCGAGGGCAAGTATCACCAAGTCAAGCGCATGCTAGCAGCCGTGGGTAACCGGGTGGAAGGGCTGCACCGCTCCAGAATTGGCGGCATGGATTTGCCTGCGGATCTGGCGCCTGGTGCCTGGCGCTGGCTTGGCGAAGATGAGATGCGGCTATTAACCCAGGGTGGCTGAAGGCTGAGACGGTGTTGCCGCCCGTTGACGCATCCGCGCCGGGCGGTACGGTGAGTGCGGGCTGATCCAGTGCCATGTTGGCGCATGACCTTGATCAATGTTCATGTTTGACTCGCCACGTTACTCCTGCAAGTGCCGAGTACGGGTGGGCGGGACGCTACACTCGCAGGCTGTGTTGAAAGTGGCTCTGTGAAGATTTTTTCGATTGCACGTACATGTGTCGCCTTGTGTGGGCTGTGGCTGTCCATGGAGGGCGCGGGCGCTTCAGTGCCCCCCCTGTTTGTTCTCAATTCGCTGGAGGCCAATGTCAGCGTCATTGACCCTGCGACTTGGACGGAGACGACGCGGATCCCGACCGGGAAAGAGCCGCACCACCTTTATCTGACACCCGATGAAAAGTCGGTGATCGTGGCCAATGCCCTTGGCGACACGCTGACGTTCATCGACCCGCGAACGGCCCAGGTTCAGCGTACGGTGCGCGGTATTGTGGACCCGTACCACCTGCGCTTCAGTCCGGACATGAAGTGGTTCATCACTGCCGCCAATCGGTTGAACCATGTGGATTTTTACCGCTGGGACGGCAAGGACCTGACGCTGGTGCAGCGCGTCGCCACATCGCGCACGCCCAGCCATTTGTGGATAGACAGCCGCAGTACCACGGTGTATGTCACCATGCAGGACAGCGATGAACTGGTGGCCATGGACCTCGCCACCCAAGCCATCAAGTGGCGCGTCAAGACCGGTGCCATGCCTGCGGACGTGTATGGCAGCTCCGACGACAAGCGTCTGTTTGTCGGCTTGACCGGAGGCGACAGTGTTGAGGTGTTTGATGTCTCGGGGCGCGAGCCGGTGAGCATTCGGAAGATCAAGACTGGCAACGGTGCCCATGCATTCCGCGCTGCAGGGGATGGCCGCCACCTCTATGTGAGCAACCGCGTTGCCAACTCCATCAGCAAGATCGACATGACAACATACCAAGTGGTGGAGTCGTATCCCGTTCCTGGTGGCCCTGACTGTATGGATGTGTCTGCCGATGGGCGCTTCATTTACGTGAGTTCGCGCTGGGCCCGCAAGCTGTCGGTGGTGGATACCGAAGCCAAGAAGGTCGTCCGACAGGTGACGGTGGGCAAGTCGCCCCACGGTGTCTGGACTTTGCACCACGCGCCGCGCTGAGGATGAGGGTGGGGGCCATGGATGTCGGGCTGGGCCGCATGCCAACACCGGGGTGTCGGTTTGCTATGTTGTTTGTAGCAATAAATGCTTGCTCATCAGGCGCAGAAGCCCAAAATGACTGCAAGAAACCCCTGTACCTGACGTTCGACACCGGACATATGGAGGTCGCGCCCCTGGTGGCCGAAGTGTTGAACCGCCAGCAGGTGCGGGTGACCTTCTTCGCGGCGAATGAACGCACCAAGGAAGGCGACGGTAGCCTGGGCGAACACTGGGCGCCCTGGTGGCGCGCGCGCGCGGCCGAGGGCCATGAATTCGCCTCGCATACCTGGGACCACACCTATTGGCGTGCGGATGTGGGCACGGCGCAAGCGCCGGCGTTTCGTGTGCGCCCGTCTGCAGGCCCGCGGGAGGGACAGAGCTTTCAGATGTCGGCGGCCGAATACTGCGCGGAGATTGGCCGTGCTGCCGATCGTCTGAAAGCGATGACGGGCAAGGCGCCGCTGCCTCTGTTCCGCGCGCCCGGAGGAAAAACATCGCCCCAGCTGATCGCCACCGCACAGGCCTGCGGTTATGCGCATGTGGGCTGGTCGCCAGCGGGTTTTCTGGGGGACGAATTGCCCAGCGAGAGCGCCAGCAATGAGGCCCTGCTGCGCAAGGCTCTGCGTGATGTGCGCAGCGGGGACATTCTTCTGGCGCACCTGGGCATCTGGTCACGCAAGGACCCCTGGGCGCCGACCGTGCTGGAGCCCTTGATTGTGGGCCTCAAGCAGAAGGGTTTTTGCTTTCGGACCTTGCGGGAGCACCCCCAGTACGGGGTGGCCCGCTGATGGACAACAGGGCGGTGGGTTGCGCGGATGCCGATGCAGGCGCTTGCTGCGCGGCCTGTTGCAGCGCAGGCAAGGGAGCATGATGTGATGGGATCGCTGGGCAGTTGGTTCGATGGCGTGCAGCAGTGGCTGTTTGAGAGCGTGCTGCAGCCGCTGATGTTCTCGCTGGGCCTGAGCAGCGTGCTGGAGACGGGTTATGAGGCCGCAGGCTGGCTCCTGGTGGGATTGCTGCAGCTGGCGGTGATCGTGGCCGTGATCGGCCCGATGCAGCGCCTGTGGCCGGTCGAGCCGGTGACCAA
Organism: uncultured Verminephrobacter sp.; assembly: GCA_964466605.1. Taxonomy (GTDB): domain Bacteria; phylum Pseudomonadota; class Gammaproteobacteria; order Burkholderiales; family Burkholderiaceae_C; genus Acidovorax. The sequence goes on along the minus strand of CAYXSL010000223.1, from coordinate 3,553 downwards.
CCGTGCCACCATCCGCACCGACATCCTTTACACGCTGATCCACCGGCTGGGCGTGTTCCGCCTGGCCCTGTTCTTCACGGTGGACCCGCTGGCCGACTCCCTGTTTGGCGCCTTGCGCGTGGCGGGGGTCAGCACCTTCCAGCTGGATGGCATCTGGCCGGGGGTCACGGACATCCCCTGGGTGAGCCTGCTGCTGTACCTGGTGGTGTTCGATTTTGTGGATTACTGGATCCACCGGGGCCAGCACCACTTCGAATGGTGGTGGCGCCTGCATTCCCTGCACCACGCGCAGCAGCAGATGACCATGTGGAGCGACAACCGCAACCACCTGCTCGACGACCTGCTGCGGGACACGATTCTGGTGGTCGTTGCGCAAGCCATTGGCGTGGCCCCGGGGCAGTTCATCGCCATCGTGGCCATCACCCAGCTCAGCGAGAGTTTTCAGCATGCCAATGTGCGCCTGTGGTTTGGCCGCTGGGGCGAGCGCCTGTGGGTCAGCCCGCGCTTTCACCGCCTGCACCACAGCATTGGCATTGGCCATGAAACGGTGAAGCCTGCGGTGGCTGCCGCGGACGGCGTCAGGCCCGAAGAGTCCCGCGTGGTGCTGGGGGGGCACAATTTCGGGGTGCTGCTGCCCTGGTGGGACATGCTGATGCGCACCGCCAACTTTGAATGGCGCTTTGACCCCACCGGCGTGCGCGACCAGGTCGAGCCCGACGCGAAAGGCCGGTTGCGCGACTACGGGCAGGGGTTCTGGTCCCAGCAATGGCGGGGTGTGCTGAGGCTGTTCGGTAAAGCCTGATATGACTCCCTCCCATAGGCACCCAAGGTATGCTTGCCGACATGGGACTTCTGCTTGACTCTTTCTGGCGCGCTGCGGCCTATTGCCTGCGGCCGCGTGTTGTGGCCCTGTCGGTCTTGCCGTTGCTGCTGATGGTGGCTTTGGCACTGGGCCTGGGTTATTTCTATTGGGATGCGGCGGTCCTGGGCATGCGCGCGATGCTGGACGCCTCCACGCTGCTCGCCAGCGTCTGGAGCTGGCTGCAGGGCTGGGGCCTGGGGGATGTGACGGCCGTGATGGCGCCCCTGATGGTGGTGCTGGCCGTGGCGCCTGTGCTGGTGGTGGTGTCGCTGCTGGCAGTGGCGGTGCTCATGACCCCTGCCCTGGTGGCGCTGGTGGCCGACCGGCGCTTTCCGAACCTGGAGCGCAAGAAAGGCGGTTCCTTCATCGCCAGCGTGGGCTGGTCGGTGGGCTCGACCCTGCTGGCCCTGGTGGCCTTGGTGGTGTCGGTGCCGCTGTGGCTGGTGCCGCCGCTTGTGCTGGTGCTGCCGCCCCTGATCTGGGGTTGGCTCACCTACCGGGTCATGGTGTTTGATGCGCTGGCCGACCATGCCAGCAAGGAGGAGCGGCAGGAAATATTCCGCCGCCACCGCAGCAGCCTGCTGGGCATCGGCATCATCACCGGCTACCTGGGGGCGGCGCCCAGCGTTGTCTGGGCCTCCGGGGTCGTGTTTGCAGCGGCCTTTTTCATCTTGGTTCCGCTGGCCATCTGGATCTACACCCTGGTGTTCGCGTTCTCGTCGCTCTGGTTTACCCACTACAGCCTGGCCGCGCTGCAGCGCCTGCGGGCCGAGTCTGGCGGGGTGGCGTCCGTGGCGGTCCCCGCCAACGTGGTGGATGCAGCCGGGCCTCCTGCGATAACAGCACCCGCGTTGCCCGCCTCGTCCCCTGCTGCCGCCTTGTCTGCGGCCGCATCCCCGTCCACCGAGAATCCAGCACCATGACCCCTACCTTCGGTCTCATCATCGTGGGCGACGAAATCCTGTCGGGCAAACGCACCGACAGGCACATGCCCAAGGTCATCGAGCTTCTGGCGGCACGGGGCCTGTCGCTGGCCTATGCGGACTACGTGGGCGACAGCCCAGGCCGCATCACGGCGACCCTGCAGCGCGCCTTTGCATCGGGCGATGTGGTGTTCTCGTGCGGCGGTATTGGCGCCACGCCCGACGACCACACGCGGCAGTGTGCCGCCCGCGCCCTGGGGCGCGAACTGATCCTGCACCCCGATGCCGAGGCCCTGATCCGCGAACGCATGCAGGACGTGGCGCGGGAGCAGGGCGTGCCCTACGAGGCCGACCGGCCCGACAACATCCACCGGCTCAACATGGGGGTGTTTCCGGCAGGTGCCCGCATCATCCCCAACCCCTACAACAAGATTCCGGGCTTCAGCTGCGAGGGGGCAAGTGGTGGTGCCGTGCATTTTGTGCCGGGCTTTCCCGTCATGGCCTGGCCGATGATCGAAGGGGTGCTGGACGAGCACTATGCGGCGTTCTTCAACCGCACGCCCCAGACCGAGCAGTCGGTGGTGGTCTATGGCGCCATGGAGGCCGCTTTGACGCCTCTCATGGAACGCATCGAAAAAATGCACCCGCAGGTGCGGGTGTTCAGTCTGCCCAGCGTGGATCATCCACAATACGGGCGGCATATCGAGCTGGGCGTCAAAGGGCCTGCACCCTCGGTTCCTGCGGCATGGCAGGAGCTGAAGAAAGGACTGCACGATTTTGGTGCAAATTGCGGCCCCGAATTGGTGCGCAACCTGTGATGTTCAGCCTCGATCCAAGGATTGCACTGTTTTGGTGCTTTTTGGTGGATGCCGTGCCAGCCCATAGTCTGCTGCGCTCCTTCATAGTGCGGTAGTGCACTCGGCTGGCACGCAAACTGCTTTTATTTCGGCAAAATCTTTTTTCAACAAGCGCTTTACCCAGGAGAACCTGATGGCCAAGACCGTTGCAGACGTGATGAAGATGGTGAAGGAAAACGAAGTCAAGTTCATTGACTTCCGTTTCACCGATACCCGTGGCAAACAACAGCACACCACGGTGCCCGTCTCTCACTTCGACGAAGACAAGTTCATTTCGGGCCACGCCTTCGATGGTTCGTCGATTGCCGGCTGGAAGGGCATTGAAGCCTCCGACATGCAACTGATCCCCGATCCCAGCACGGCCAACATCGATCCTTTCTTCGAAGAAACGACGCTGATCCTGACCTGCGACGTGATCGAGCCCACCGACGGCAAGGCCTACGACCGCGATCCCCGCTCCATCGCCAAGCGCGCTGAAGCCTACCTGAAGGCCTCCGGCCTGGGCGACACCGCCTACTTCGGTCCCGAGCCAGAATTCTTCATCTTCGACGGCGTGCGCTGGAGCACCGAGCCCAACAACACCTTCTACGAAATCGAAGAGTACGAAGCACCCTGGAACACTGGCGCCAAGCTCGAAGGCGGCAACCGTGGCCACCGTCCCACCGTCAAGGGCGGCTACTTCCCCGTGCCTCCTGTTGACAGCACGCAAGACATGCGCGCCGAGATGTCCCTGATCCTCGAATCCCTGGGCATCCCGGTCGAAGTGTTCCACCACGAAGTGGCGGGCGCTGGCCAGAACGAAATCGGTACCCGTTTCAGCACGCTGGTTGAGCGCGCCGACTGGACCATCCTGCAAAAGTACGTGATCCACAACGTGGCCAACGCCTACGGCAAGACCGCCACGTTCATGC